>CAMATX010000062.1 GCA_945861345.1 Comamonas sp. lk | reverse complement strand
CGCCGCAAGGCGCGGTGTTTGTGCCCTTTGCCTACTACGAAGCTGCAGCCAATGAGTTGACCAACTCCGCGCTGGACCCCGTAGGCAAAATCCCCGAGTTCAAGTCTTGCGCGGTGGCGGTCAGCAAAGGCGGCACCACGCGCGAGAACGCAGGCTTTGGTGTCAATGACCCGGTGGCAGAGGCGGCTGCTTGACCATGCAGACTTTGCCCCGCATACCCCCCGCGCCGCGTCTGCCCCGCCTGAGCCGCGCCCAGGTGGCGGTGACGCAGGCTATTGAAGTACTTAATGAATACGGCGAAACGCAAAGCCTGCAAATTCCCGCCGAGCGTGCGCTGACGGTGTATGTGGACAAGCGCGAAATCGTGACGCTCATGACCCTGGGCGCGCAGCCCGAGTGGTTGGTGCTGGGCTATTTGCTCAACCAGCGCTTGGTCGCGTCCGCGCAGGAAGTGGAGTCCATTACCGTTGATTGGGAAGTGGGCGCTGCGGCGGTCAAGACCTATAAAGGCATTGTCAATATAGAGAAAAAAACGGCCAAGCGCGTAGTCACTACCGGCTGCGGGCAGGGCAGTGTGTTTGGCGATTTGATGGCGGACATCGATAGCATCCACTTGCCTGCGGCCACCATCACCCAAAGCCAGCTCTATGGCATCGTCAACACCATCCGCCTGAACGACAGCATCTACAAAACCGCAGGCTCGGTGCATGGCTGCGCGCTGTTTCAGGGCGAACGCATGCTAATGTTTGTAGAAGACGTGGGCCGCCACAACGCACTAGATGCGATTGCCGGCTGGATGTCTATGCAGCCCAACGAAAGCACCGGCCAGGGTGCGCGCACCGGTATGAGCGCGCACGACAAAGTGTTTTACACCACCGGTCGCCTGACCAGCGAGATGATCATCAAGTCCGCGCAAATGGGCGTGCCGGTGGTGATCTCGCGCAGCGGTATCACGCAAATGGGCCACCAGGTGGCCCAGCGCCTGAACCTGTGCGCCATAGGCCGCGCCACCAACAAACGCTTTCTGTGCTTTAGCGCGCAGCAAAGACTGGTACTGGAGCCGGAACTGGCTGGGGCGCGCTTGAAGGTGGCTTAAAGGGCGCGCAGTGCTATCGTCTCGCCCATGAATCCCAAGCCCCAGCCAAGCCCCAAGCTGTCCATCCCCACCAGCGCCATCACTGGCCTGGTCTTGGCCGGTGGCCGGGGCAGCCGCATGGGCGGGGTGGACAAAGGCTTGCAGGTTTTCGCCGGCCAGCCCCTGGCCATGCATACCCTGAGGCGTTTGCAGGCGGGCGCCGGCTTGGGCGCCTACATGCTCAACGCCAACCGCAATCTGGATGTCTACCAGCAGTTTGGCGTGCCGGTGTACGCTGACGCGGTGGGTGATTTTGCGGGTCCGTTGGCGGGCTTTCTGGCCGGGCTGGACCATTGCCACACCGACTACCTGCTGGCCGTGCCTTGCGATACGCCGCTGTTCCCCGCCGACCTGGTAGTACGCCTAGCCAATGCACTTGCAAGCGGCGGCGCCATGCTGGCCATGCCCAGCGCGCCCGAGGCGGACGGGCAGGGCAGCAGTCGCATGCGTCTGCAGCCGGTTTTTTGCCTGATGCACGTCAGCGTAGCGGCCGGTCTGCGCCAGTACATGCTGGGCGGTGGCCGCAAGATTGACACCTGGTTTGCCCAGAGCGCCGGTGTGGTCGTGCCTTTTGACCGGCCCGGCGACGATCCGCAGGCCTTTTTTAACCTCAATACTCTGGACGAGCTAGCCCAGGCGCAGCGGCCTTAGCGCCTGCGTGCCCAGCGGCGCAGCACCCAGGCCAGCGCTACGCCCACCAGCACAGCGGCCACCAAATCGACCAGCAGCGTGAGCGCAAAAGTCACCCACAGCACCACCTGGTCGGCCCTGCCACTGCGCAGGGCGAAGTGCCCAAAGTGCTTGAGGTCGCTCATGTTGTAGGCCACCACAAACAAAATAGCCGCCAGTGCGCACAACGGAATTTGCGCGGCCAGCGGCGCCACAAAAAGCAGGGTGGCCACCAGAGTCAGGCTGTGTGTGATGCCGGCCACCGGGTTGGTGGCGCCGTTGCGGATATTGGTGGCGGTACGGGCAATCGCTCCGGTGGCGGCAAAGCCGCCCAACAGGGGCGCGGCCATATTGGCAATGCCTTGGCCAATAAGCTCTTGGTTGGAGTCATGCTCCATACCTGCCATGCTGTCGGCCACCACGGCCGAGAGCAAGGATTCAATCGCCCCCAGCAAAGCAATCGAGCAGGCCGGCCCCAGCAGTTGCAGCAGCACCGCCGGGCGCAAGTCAGGCCATTGCAGCGCGGGCAGGCCCTGCGGGATGCCGCCAAAGGCGCTGCCAATGGTTGCCACACCCTCCCAGCCACCTGCGGCTTGCAGCACGGTCGCCACCACCATGGCCACCAGTGGCCCGGGCACCCGTGCCATGCCGGGCAGTCGTGGCGCAAAAATAACTAATGCCAGGCTGAGCAGCGCTAGCGCCACGGTTGCCGAATGCCACTGGGGCAGCACTTGCAACAGGCCTAGCAGCTTTTCGTGAAAGTGCAGACCGCCGCTGGCGGGCAGGCCCAAAAAGTATTGCCACTGCCCCACAAAAATAATCACCCCAATGCCGGTCGTAAAGCCGGCAATTACCGGTGCGGGAATGAACTTGATGACCCCACCCAGGCGCAGCACACCCATCAGGACCAGCATCACCCCGGCCATGAGCGTCGCTATTTGAAGCCCGACGATGCCGTACTTAGCCGTAATGCCGCTCAAGATAGCGATAAAGGCGCCCGTGGGCCCGGCAATCTGCACCCGGCTGCCCCCGAAAACGCTGACCAACAGCCCGGCCACGATGGCGGTGTAAATACCTTGCTCTGGCCGCGCGCCCGAGGCGATGGCAAAAGCCATGGCCAGCGGCAAGGCCACGATGCCGACAACGAAGCCAGCCACGATATTGGGAAGCCAACTGGCTTTGCCGTACAGGCCGGCAGCGCGGGATTCGAGCAGTGCAATCATGGGTGTGCTTGGAGTTGCCGGCGTCAGCCAAGTTGGCCAGGCGCACAAAAACATTATGCGCCGCCGTGCGCTAAGCTTTGCGCCCATGCCCGCCACCGACCGCACCCCGCCCTACTTGCATATCGACGCCGCCCAGTGCCGCGTGCACCTGGATGCGCGCGACCCGGCTTTTTATGGCAACCCCAACGCCGCCTACGCCGCGCTGCATGCCCAGTGCCCGCTGTTTTATTGGCAGGAGCAAGCACAGTGGTTTTGCTGTGGCTATGAGCAGGTCAACAGCCTGCTGCGCGACAAACGCTTTGGCCGGCAAATACTGCATGTGGCCACCCGCCAAGAGCTGGGCCTGGCGCCGCCCCAGCCGCACCTGCGCGACTTTGACCACAGTGAGCAGTGGTCTTTGCTGGCCCTGGAGCCGCCCGAGCACACACGCTTGCGCACCATGGTCAACCGCGCTTTTGTGTCACGCCAGATTGAGCGTTTTCGGCCCGAAATCGCAGCGCTGGCGCACCAGCTGATCGACGGCTTTGCCGCCCAGGGCCAGGTGGAATTGCTGTCGGTCTTTGCTGACATCATTCCGGTCACCATCATCGCGCGCTTGCTCGGCGTGCCCGAGGCCATGGGGCCGCAGTTGCTGCGCTGGTCGCACGACTACGTGCGCATGTACATGTTCGGGCGCACCCTGGCCGACGAGCAGGCGGCCAACCAAGCGGCTGCCGAATTTTCCGCCTTCGTGCGCAGCCTGATCGCCCAGCGCCGGCGTGCGCCCCAAGACGATCTCATCAGCACCATGATTGCCACCGCGCAGGGCGGCCAGCCTATGGCCGAGGACGAGTTGGTTTCCACCATCATCGTGCTGCTCAACGCCGGGCACGAGGCCACGGTGCACCAGATCGGCAACGCCGTGGCCACCATTTTGGACAGCGGCCTGGCCCCGCACACGCTGTTTGCCGACGAGGCAAGCACCGCCGCAACCGTGGAGGAGTGCTTGCGCATCCGCGCGCCAGTGCATATTTTTTCGCGCTACGCGCTGCAAGACGTGGAGTTGGCCCCCGGCGTGGCCCTACAAAAAGGCCAAAGCATCGGCCTGATTTTGGCCGCTGCCAACCTGGACCCGCACAAGTTTTCCGACCCCCTGGCCTTCAGGCCCGCACGCAGCGAGGGCGCCAACCTGTCCTTTGGCGCGGGCATTCACTTTTGTATAGGCGCCCCGCTGGCACGCCTGGAGCTACAGGTGGCTTTGCCGATTCTGTTTGCCCGACTTCCGGGGCTGCGCCTGGCGCAGCGGCCGGTGGTCAAGGATGTGTACCACTTTCATGGCTTGGAGGCGGTGCAGTTGGCGTGGGGATAAGCCCTCAAGCCCAAAGCACCTTCTCCCCCGACGCATACCAGCCGTCCAGCCGGGCGGCGATAGACGTTTCGATATTGCTGCGCTTGATTTTCATGGTCGGGGTGAGCATGCCGTTTTCGATTTGCCAGGGGTGGGCGGCCACGACGATGAATTTGAGGTGCTCGTAATCCGCCACCTGGGCGTTCACCTGGGCTAGCAAGCTTTGCAGGGCTTGCGTCACTTCGGCCCGCAAGGCCGGGTCATTTTGGCGGGGGCGCAGGTCTTCGGCCAGCACGACGATGGCAAACGCGGCCTCGTAGCCCAGACCGCCGACCAGCGAGATTTCCACCATGGGATGCACATTGATCAGGTTTTCGATGGGCGCGGGCGCCACATATTTGCCTTTGCTGGTTTTAAACAGCTCTTTCATGCGCCCGGTAATCTTGAGTTGCCCGTCTGGGGCGACCATGCCCAAGTCGCCGGTGTGGAAAAAGCCGTCGGCGGTGAAGGCCTCGGCGTCCAGGTCCGGGCGCTTGTAGTAGCCCACCAGTTGGCCGGGGGACTTGATCAAAATCTCACCCTCAGGGCTGATGCGCGCCTGCACGCCAGGGTTGGCAACACCCACATAGCCCGGTTCGCTGAACTGGGGCGTAGCGGTGTGCGAGTAGGCAAAGTCTTCGGTCATGCCCAGGCCTTCGAGCAGTTGCAAGCCCAGGCTGCGGTACCAGCGGATCAGGTCGGCGGGCAAGGGCGCCGAGCCGCTGAAGGCCAAAATCGTCTGGTCCAGGCCCAGACCGGTGAGGATTTTCTTGGCCACGATGCCTTTGACGATGGGGATGCTCAGGAGCAAAGACAGTTTCTTTTGCGGCATCTTGGCAAACACCGCTTGCTGGAACTTGAGCCACAAGCGGGGCACCGACACAAAGATAGTGGGCCGGGCGCGCTGCAAATCTGCGGCAAAGGTCTCCAGCGACTCGGCAAAGTACACATGCAACTGCCCGCTGACAAAGCTGGCACATTCGACCACCGCGCGCTCAAACACATGGGCCAGTGGCAGGTAAGACAGGACGCGGTGCACCTCATTGGGACCCACGTTTTGCGACATGCTTTGCGCGACGGCCAGTTCGGTGGCGGCGGTGATGCGCTCAAAGCTGTGCATCACGCCCTTGGGCTGGCCAGTAGAGCCCGAGGTGTAAATCAGCATCGCCAGGTCGGTGCCGGGGCGGGCGGGCTGGCCGTCCATGGGCGCGTTGCGGGCGGTAATGGCGTCCCACGTGTCGTAGCTGGTGGCTGGCGCAAGTGGGAAGGCAATGCGCGGCATTTGCGCTGGTACGCCGGGTTCTTGATCGGGCCAGGTGTCTAACTTACCCACGAACAGCAGGCTGGCGCCGCTGTGCTCGAGAACATACTGAATCGTTTGGGCGCTCTCGGTCGGGAAAATTGCCACCGTGGTGTAGCCCGCCATCCAGATAGCCAGCTCGGCCATAAAGAAGTGTGCGCAGTTTTTGGACAGGATGCCGATACGCGCGCCAGGCTCATAGCCCAGAGCCTTGAGGTGGGTGGCCATGCGCCGCGCTTGGTCCAGGGTTTGGGTCCAGGTGTAGTCGGCAACCCGCCCGCCGCCCAGGGGTTGGGTCAGAAAGACCTGGTTGGCATGCGCTTTTTCGTGCGCATATACATAGTCGAGGATCAGTTTGTTGGCTTGGGTCATGGTTGTCTCCTGCGCATTCGGGATGAGGTGCGATTCATTGTAGAGGGCTGCACAGTGCACGCAAATTAGGGCTATTTTCTGTAAGAATAGATAACAATAACTAAAAATATAATTAATTTTATTGTTCAGCCCGCACACTATGCGGCCCCGGAGGAAAACCCATGTTTGCATTGCGCCAGGGCGCTCCCACAGACTGGCCGATTGTGCGGCCGGCGCAAGCGCGTTCCTGTCCTCGCCTTGGCGCCAGCTGTCACCGACCCGACAGCTTGTGTGCCGCTTGCCGGACCGCAGAGGGGTTGCGATGAACTTTTTTGCCGCGCAGGCTCAGGCCAGGCGAAGGAGTATCGGCCTGGTGCTGGGGTTTTGCCTGGCACTGGCGCTTACGGTGTGTTGGGTCTACCTGCTCGCCCACTGGGCAATCCTTATCTTGGCTTGGTTTGGCCTGGCCACCTTCAGTGGCGCTGCGCATTGGATGGCCTTGGCCACCGGCGCCTTTATCGCGCTAGGTGCGCGCTACGGTTGGCAAGACACCAATGGCGCCGCCGTCGCCGAGAAATTGGGCGCACGGGCCTTGGCCACTTCCGGGCTGGATGCGTCCGAGCGCCAGCTGCTCAATGTGGTGCAGGAAATGGCCATCGCCACCGGTTGCCCAGTGCCGGCCGTGTATATCTTGGAGCATCCGTCCATTAATGCGCTGGCGGCGGGTGGTACGCCGCAGCACGCGCTGATCGCGGTGACGCGGGGCGCCCTCAAAGCCCTGAACCGCGACGAATTGCAGGCGGTGGTGGCGCATGAGTTCAGCCATATTCTCAACGGCGACATGCGCCTCAATATGCGCATGGCTGGCGTGCTATTCGGTTTGACGGCGGTTGGCACGGTGGGCGAGGACATGTGGGAGCGGCGCGATCTGCAAACCAATGCCTTGGGCTGTGTGTTTATCGGCGTAGGCGCAGCGGGCATGGTGATGGCCCAGTTGATCAAAAACGCGGTCTGCCGCCAACGCGAGTTTTTGGCCGATGCGAGTGCCGTGCAGTTCACCCGCAATCCGATGGCGCTGATCGGAGCGCTGGAAAAAATCCAGGTTCAGGGGCCAGGCGCCGCTTCCGATGGGCTGGCGGTGCAAACCCTGCCCATGCGGATGATGGCGCATTTTTTCTTCGTCTCTCCGGTGCGTTCCGTATTGGAGGACTGGCTAGCCACCCATCCGTCTCTAGACGCGCGCATTCGGGTCATCGATCCGCGCGCCCACCTGCGCCTGGCAGGTGCAGACCATGGTTTGGCGCTGGCGGCGACTTTGCAGACGCAAGTGCCCGAGGGTTTGCGCAGCCGCTTGGAGCTAGGCGGCAGCGCTGTTGGCGTGGTGTACGGCCTGCTAATGCACGACAAGCTGGAAACTCGCCAAGCCCAATGCCAGCGCCTGGGCGCGCAAACGAGCGCGCTGGTGGTCGATGCGGCGCTCGAGGCGCACCTGGAGGTGCGCGCTCTGGCTCCGCCGTTGCGCCTGGTCGTCCTCAGTCTGGCGCTGCCTGCCTTGCGCGCACTACCGCCTGTGGAGCAAGACGCGGTGCTCTACCAAGCCCAATCGCTGGTGATGGCGGACGGAAAAGTCATTGCATTTGCGCTGGTAGCCACCGTCTTGCTGCAACACACATTGCGCCCCAGCCCTGGCCCCACGCGCTTGCGCTCCGGCGCGTCCGTGCTGCATATGCGCATGGTGCTGTCGTTTTTGGCGTATTGCGGTGCCAAGGGCCAGAGTGCGGCTGCCCAGGCCGCTTATGCCCAGGCGCTGCCCTTCTTGCCTGCGCTGCAAAAACATGCACTTTTACCGCCCCAGGCCTGCGTACCCCAGGCCGTGCAAGCGAGTTTGCTGGCATTGGGCGCACTCGCGCCGCAGGACAAAGAGCCCTTTGTCGCGGCCCTGCGCGCCTGCGCACTGCAAGACGGCAGGTTGCGCGTGGTGGAGTGGGAGATCGTGCGTGTGCTCTGCCAGTGCCTGGGCGTGGCCTGCCCGCTGACCGCGCCGGGTTTTGCCCACGATATTTTTGCCACTCTGTAAGGAAAAACCATGTCTCTCAGCAGTATTTTTGTAGTCCTCGTTCCCGCCGCTGTGCTGGGCTGGTGTTTGGTGACTTACAACCAACTCGTGGCGCTGCGCAACCAGTTTCAAAATGCTTTTGCGCAAATTGATGTGCAGCTCAAGCGTCGCTACGACCTGATTCCCAATCTGGTGGAGAGCGCCAAGGCCTATATGCTGCATGAGCGCCAGGCCCTGCATGAGGTCATCGCAGCGCGCAACAACGCCGAAGGCGCCCGCCAAAACG
Organism: Comamonas sp. lk; assembly: GCA_945861345.1. Classification (GTDB taxonomy): domain Bacteria; phylum Pseudomonadota; class Gammaproteobacteria; order Burkholderiales; family Burkholderiaceae_C; genus Allorhodoferax. The sequence goes on along the minus strand of CAMATX010000062.1, from coordinate 8,278 downwards.
CCGCCGACCGGCCGCAGGACGCGCAGGCTGTGCGCCAGTTGGCCCAGGCCGAAGGGGCGGTGGGTGCGTCTTTGGGCCGCATGCTGGCCTTGGCCGAGGCCTATCCCGAGCTCAAAGCCAACGAAACCATAGGGCAGCTCATGGAAGAGCTGTCTTCCACCGAGAACCGCGTGGGCTTTGCGCGCCAGGCCTACAACGATGCAGTCACCGTCTACAACACTGCCCGCCAAAGTTTTCCGGGTAACTTACTGGCCGGCCGCTTTGCCTTTGGCCCGGCCGAGCTCCTGCAAGTGACCGAGGCGCAGGAGCGCCAGGCCGTGCGGGTCAGTTTTTAAGGCGCCTTGGCCTCTAGGTTTGGCCCATGCGCACCAAGCGCCCGGGCCGGGCGTCGGTGGCCTCGCCCTCGCGGGCCACGCATTGGCCGGCCACCCAGGTGCCGATATAGCCTTGGGCTTTTTGCAAAAAGCGTTTGCCGCCCGCGGGCAGATCGCGCACCAGTTGGGGCATGCCCACGCTCAGGCGCGATGGGTCGATCAGGTTGATATCGGCGCGCAGGCCCGCCTGGATCAGGCCCCTGTCGTGCAGGCCCAAGTAGCGGGCGTTGCGGCTGCTCATCATCTCTACGGCCTGGGCCAAGGGCAGGCGGTCTTTGGCGCGGCCCTGCACCCAGTGGGTGAGCATAAAGGTGGAAAAGCTCGCGTCGCACACCGTGCCCACATGCGCACCCGCGTCGCCCAGGCCAAAAAGGGCGCGCGGATGCGTCAGCATCTGGTGCACGGTGTCTAGCGAGCCCTGGTTGTAGTTAAAGATGGGGAAGTAAATCAGCTGTGCGCCATCGCCCTCGGTCAGGTAGTCGTACATGGCCTCTAGCGCGGTGGTGCCACGCTGCTTGGCGCGCACCAAAAAGCTTTGCATCACATCGGGCTCGTAGTCCAGGCGGGCGTCCAGCGGGAACATGCGCCCGGCAATCAGTTCGATGCGCGAGAGCAGCAAGTCCACCAGCGGCGGGATGGCCGTGCCGTCACCGGCCAGGCGCTCGGATTTTTCGGCCAAGATGCGCGCTTTGCGTGCCGGCTCGCGCAGCGCCCTGGCGCGCTCAGCCAAGGGCAGGGCGGCGACTTCTTTGTAGCCAGGAAAACCCATAAACGGGTGAAAACTCGCATCCAGCCCGTTGATCACGCCAATGCCGCGCGCGGCGGTTTGCAGGTACAGCGGCAGTCCACGCGCCACTGCAGCCTCCACGCGGTTTTGGATCTGCACATACTGCTCGCCACCGGGGTCGCGCTGCAGCCAGGTCATGGACAGCGGGCGGCCACTGGCCTGGGCGAGTTGCTCGACCAGGGTGAACTCGGCATCAAAGCTTTGCGGGCCTTGCATCAGGTCAAAGTCGCTGACCACTTGCACCACGCCGTGGGCCAGGCCGGCAAAGGCCGCGCCCAGACCGTTCAACTCGGCCGCGCTGGCGATGGAGGCGGGCGTATCGTGGCCTTCGGCGGTGCGGTGGTTGTCCGAGCGTCCGGTAGAAAAACCCGCTGCACCGGCCTGCAAAGCGGCGCGCAAATGACTGCGCATGGCGGCCACGTCTACGTCGGTGGCCGCTTCGCGCGCCTCGGCGCGTTCGCCCATCACCAGCATGCGCAGCGGGTCGTGCGGCACCATGGTCAAAAAGTCCAGGCTGTGTGGCATGGCGTCCAGCGCGTCCATGTACTGGCTAAAACTCTCCCAGGAAAAGCGCACGCCTTCTTTGAGCGCCACGCCCGGAATATCTTCCACGCCTTCCATCAGCTTGATCAGCCGGTCCTCGCTGCCCGGGCGCAGCGGCGCAAAACCGACGCCGCAGTTGCCCATGAGCAGCGTGGTCACGCCGTGGTGGATGCTCGGGCTGAAGGTCTGGTCCCAGGTGGCTTGGCCGTCGTAGTGGGTGTGGATGTCCACAAAGCCCGGTGTCAGCCAGGCGCCATCGGCTCGCAGGGTTTCGCGCGTGGCGCTGCTGATGCGCCCGACCTCGGTGATGCGTCCGTCCTGGATGCCTACATCGGCGCTAAAGGGCTCGGCCCCGCTGCCATCGACCACGGTGGCGCCGCGAATGAGCAAATCAAGCATGGGTATCTCCTTCAGATGGTCGGCGGTCTAGGCGCCGCCACAGCAGGGCCAGCGACATGCCGCTGACGATATGCCAAATGCCCCAGAGGCTGGCAATGATGACCATGCCCAGATCGGCGTTGAACTGCACCGCAATAATGCCCAGCGCCAGCCCGGCGTTTTGCATGCCGCCTTCGATGGTGACGGCGCGCCGGTCAGCCGTGTTCAGGCCCATGACGCCGCTGGTCACCCAGCCCATCAGCAGGCCGCTGGCGTTGTGCACCACGACCAAACCGAGCGTGGGCAAGAGGCCCAGCGTGAGCAATTGCCGCTCTTTTATCAGCCCCAGTACGATAAAGGCCAGCAGCGCAATTAGCGAAAAATTACCCAGCGGTTTGCGTATGCGCGCGCTGAAGTCGGGCAGGCGGCGCGTCAGCGTCAGGCCTAGCGCCAGGGGCAGCGCCAGCAAGGCAAACAGGCTGATCCAAATATCCGAAGGGTCGATGTTCAGGGTTTGCAGCCAACCGGCAGTGGCCGGGTTGGTGGCCACCATCCAGCTGAAGTTAAACGGTGTGGCAAACAGCGCAATCAGGCTGGCCACCGCCGAAATGCTGACCGACAGCGCCGTATTGCCGCGCCCGAAATGCGTCACCACATTGCTCAGGCTGCCGCCGGGGCAGGCGGCGACCAAAATCATGGCGGCCTCCACATTGGGCGGCAAGTCCAGCACCAGCGTGGCGGCCCAAGTGCCCACGGGCAGCAAAATGAATTGGGGAATGAGCCCCACCACGACGGCTTTGGGGCTGCGCGCCACGCGCAAAAAGTCGTCCAGTTGCAGCTCCAAGGCCACCGAAAACACCATGGTGGCCAGCACCAGGCTGAGCACAATTTGTTGCGCGTTCATTGGGCTGGCGCTCAGCCCAGGCGCTGGCGGTGCAGCGCAATCTCTTGCAGCACGCGCTCGGGGGCGGTGCCGCCAATGGTGTTGCGCGCGTCCAATGAACCTTGCAGGCTCAGGCAGTCAAACACATCGGCCTCGATGGCTGCATGAAAACCCTGTAGCGTGGTCAGCGGCAGTTCGGACAAGTCTTTGCCCGCCAATTGCGCACTTTTGACGGCGTGGGCCACCACCTCGTGCGCGTCGCGAAAGGCCAGGCCTTTTTTGACCAGGTAATCGGCCAGATCGGTAGCGGTGGCGTAACCGCGCGCTGCGGCTTTGCGCATTGCGTCCTCATTGACGGTGAGGCCGCCCATCATTTCGGCAAAGATGCGCAGCGTGTCTTTGAGCGTGTCCACGGTGTCAAACAGCGGCTCTTTGTCTTCTTGGTTGTCTTTGTTATAGGCCAGGGGCTGGCCTTTCATGAGCGTGAGTAAACCCATCAGGTGGCCGACCACGCGGCCGGTTTTGCCGCGTGCCAGTTCGGGCACGTCGGGGTTTTTCTTCTGCGGCATGATGGAGCTGCCGGTGGTAAAGCGGTCGGCCAGTCGAATAAAGCCAAAGTTTTGGCTCATCCACAAGACCAACTCTTCGCTCAAGCGGCTGATGTGCACCATGCTGATGCTGGCCGCAGCGGCAAATTCCATTGCAAAGTCGCGGTCGCTGACAGCGTCCAAGCTGTTGCGGCAAAGCTGGGGCACCCCTTGCGCGTCCACCATACCCAGGCTGCGCGCCACGCGCTCGCGGTCCAGCGGGTAGCTAGTGCCCGCCAGCGCGGCGCTGCCCAGGGGCAGGCGGTTGGTGCGGGCGCGCACTTCGCGCATGCGCTCGGCATCGCGCGCAAACATTTCTACATAGGCCAGCAAATGGTGCGCAAAGCTTACGGGCTGGGCGACTTGCAAATGCGTAAACCCGGGCAGGATGGTTTGGGTGTGCTGGGCAGCCAGGTCCAGCAAGGCTTGCTGCAGCGTGGCCAGCAGCGCGCTAATCAGGTCGATCTCGCCGCGCAGCCACAGGCGTACGTCGGTGGCCACTTGGTCATTGCGGCTGCGCCCGGTGTGCATGCGCTTGCCGGCGTCGCCTACCAGCTGGGTCAGGCGCGCCTCGATGTTTAAGTGCACGTCCTCCAGGTCCAGCTTCCATTCGAAGCGGCCGGCCTCGATGTCGGCCACGATCTGCGCCATGCCGCGCTGGATGTCGGCCCGGTCCTGCGCCGCAATGATGCCCTGTGCCGCCAACATTTCGGCATGCGCCAGGCTGCCCTGAATGTCTGCCTGCCACAGCCGCTTGTCAAAAAACACGCTGGAGGTGTAACGCTTGACCAAATCGCTCATCGGCTCCGAAAAGAGCGCCGACCAGGCCTGGGATTTTTTGTCGAGTTGGTTTGTCATCGGGGGATTTTATCGGGCGGCCTGAAACCGCCCGATTTGCCCCAAACGCCTGTAGAAAACGTTAGCCGGTATTCCTCAACCCCGCCGCAATCCCGTTGATCGAGATGTGGATGCCACGCTGCACCCGCTCATCGCTTTGGCCGGCGCGGTAGCGGCGCACCAGTTCCACCTGCAGGTGGTGCAGCGGGTCGATGTACGGAAAGCGGTGGTCGATGGAGCGGCGCAGGCTGGGGTTGTGGGCCAGGCGTTGTTTGTCGCCGGTGATCAGGCGCAGCGCGTCGGCGGTGCTATGCCATTCTTGCTCGATGGCACCGAAGATTTTGCGGCGCAGGCGGGCGTCGCTTACCAACTCGGCGTAGCGCGCGGCCAGGGCGAGGTCGCTTTTGGCCATCACCATGTCCATATTGGAGAGCAGGGTTTGGAAAAACGGCCACTGGCGCTGCATTTTTTGCAGCAGTGCGCTGCGTTCTTTGGCAAGGGTGCTGCTGTGCGTGCCGTCGCCACCGTGGATAAAAGCCTGTACCGCTGCGCCAAAGCCGTACCAGCCCGGCAGCGTCAGGCGGCACTGGCCCCAGCTAAAGCTCCAGGGAATCGCGCGCAAGTCCTCGATGGCTTGGGTGGCTTTGCGCGAGGCCGGGCGCGAGCCGATATTGAGCTCGGTGATCTCGCGCAGCGGCGTGGCGCTGAAGAAAAAGTCGGCAAACCCTGGCGTTTCGTAGACCAAGCGCCGGTAGGCGGCCATGCTGTGGGCCGAGAGTTCGGCGGCGGCTGCCAAAAACGCTTTGCTTGCAGGCTTGGTCGCTTGCAGCAAGCTGGCCTCTAGCGTGGCGGCGACCAGGGTTTCCAGGTTGCGCCGGCCAATTTCGGGGTTGGCGTATTTGGAGCCAATCACCTCGCCTTGCTCCGTGAGGCGGATTTGCCCGCGCACCGTGCCCGGTGGTTGGGCCAGGATGGCCTGGTAGCTGGGGCCACCGCCCCGCCCCACGGTACCGCCCCGTCCGTGGAACATGCGCAGCCGGATCGGGTGGCTGCGGCTGAGTTCGTCAAACACCGCGACCAGCGCGATTTCGGCGCGGTACAGCTCCCAGTTGCTGGTGAAGATGCCGCCGTCTTTGTTGCTGTCCGAGTAGCCCAGCATGATGTCTTGCTCGCCGCCACTGCGCTGCACCAGCGCGGCCATGCCGGGCAGGGCGTAGAAGTCGCGCATGATGGGCCCGGCGTTGCGCAGGTCGTCAATGGTTTCAAACAGCGGTACCACAATCAGGTCGCACACCGCGTCGGCGTCCAAAGTGCCGCGCAGCAGGCCCACTTCTTTTTGCAGCAGCAGCACTTCGAGCAAGTCGCTAACGCTCTCGGTGTGGCTGATGATGTAGTGGCGTATCGCCTCGCGCCCGAAGCGCTCGCGCATGGCGCGGGCAGCGGCAAAAATCGCCAGTTCGGCCTGCGCGTGCGCGGAGTAATTGGCGCCTTGCACCTGCAGGCAGCGGGCGTCCTGCAGCAGGCCCAGTAGCAGGGCGCGTTTACCGCCTTCGGCCAGGGCGCTGTAGTCGGGGTGGATGCGTGCGGTGCGCAGCAGCTCGGCCACGACCTCTTCGTGCTTATCCGAGCTTTGGCGCAGATCGACGGTGGCCAAATGAAAGCCAAACACCTCGGCGGCCCGGATCAGCGGGCGCAGGCGCTCGTGGCACAAGGCGCTGCCGTGGTGGGCCACCAAAGACGTTTCGATGGTACGCAGGTCGGCAATGAATTCTTGCGCGTTGGCGTAGGGGTTTTGTGGTGCGACGGCGTGGCGTGTGGCCTCGGTGCCGGTCAGCAGGTGCAGGCTGGCGGCCAGGCGGGCGTATATGCCGATCAGCGCGCGGCGGTAGGGCTCGTCGCTGCGGTGGGCGTTTTGGTCGGGGCTGCGTCCGGCCAGGGCCTGCATGGCGGCGCTGCAGTCGGTCAGCATGGCCGAGAGCGACAACTCGCCGCCCAAGAAGTGCACTTGGGTGAGGTAGTGGCGCAGCGCAACCTCGCTTTGGCGGCGCAAGGCATATTGCAGAGTTTGGGCGCTGACGTTGGGGTTGCCGTCGCGGTCGCCGCCAATCCACTGGCCCATGCGCAAAAAGTTGTGCGGCACGCTGGTGCCCAGCATGTCCTCCAAGTTGGCATAGAGCTTGGGAATTTCGCGCAAAAAAGTGGATTCGTAGTAGCTCAGCGCGTTCTCGATTTCGTCGCTCACGCTCAGTTTGCTGTAGCGCAGCAGCCGGGTTTGCCAGAGTTGCATCACGCGGGCGCGGATTTGCGCTTCGTTGGCGGCCAACTCGCGCGGCGTGAGCGCGTCGGGGCGCTTGGCGCTGCCTTCGCTGTTGCGCAAGATGTCGTCGCGCGCCGTCAGCAACTGGGCGATGGCGCGCTCGGCGTCCAAAATACTTTTGCGCTGCACCTCGGTCGGGTGCGCGGTCAGCACCGGCGATATGAAACTGGTCGCCAGGCTGTGCGCCACGGTTTTGTGGCTGATACCGGCCCAGCGCATGCGCGCGAGCGCCACTTCCAGGCTGCCTTCTTGGGTGTCGCCAGCGCGGTCATGGATGGCGCGGCGGCGGATGTGGTGACGGTCTTCGGCCAAATTGGCCAGGTGGCTGAAGTAGGTGAAGGCGCGAATCACGCTCACGGTTTGGTCGGCGCTTAGTGCTTTGAGCAGTTTTTTGAGTGCCCGGTCGGCCTCGTGGTCGGCATCGCGCCGGAAAGCCACCGACAGGCGGCGTATTTGCTCTACCACGGCAAAGGCCTGCTCGCCATCATGCTCGCGGATGACATCGCCCAGAATGCGCCCGAGCAGGCGGATGTCTTCAACCAGGGGGCGGTCTGCGCTTTTGCGCCGTGCGCTCAGCGTGGGGGAGGTGGAGTGGGTGGTGCGCATGGATGGGGTGAGGAACTGCTCCTTGCGCCCCATTGCGCCGGCCTGACAGCCCTTGAGCCCATGCTAGCATTCCCACTAGCGCCCAAGGCCCCTATCTATTACCAACAGGTTACGACTTTGCAACACCCCATGCAACACCTCACTATTGCCACCCGCGAGAGCCGCCTTGCCCTGTGGCAGGCCGAACATGTCCAAGCCTTGCTGCAGGCGCAGGGCCATCCGGTCACGCTGTTGGGCATGACCACCAAGGGCGACCAGATCTTGGACCGCTCGCTGAGCAAAGTCGGCGGCAAAGGCCTGTTTGTCAAAGAACTTGAGACTGCTTTGGAAGAAGGCCGCGCCGATTTGGCCGTGCACTCGCTCAAAGACGTGCCCATGGAGTTGCCCGAAGGCTTTACCCTGGCCTGCGTGATGGAGCGCGAGGATCCGCGCGATGCCTGGGTGTCCAACAAATACGCCCGCCTGCAAGACCTGCCCCAGGGCGCCGTCGTAGGCACCTCCAGCCTGCGCCGCGTGGCCTTGCTGCGCGCGCTGCGCCCGGACCTGAAAATTGAAGCCCTGCGCGGCAACCTAGACACCCGCTTGCGCAAGCTCGACGAGGGCCTGTACGACGGCATCGTGCTGGCCGCTGCGGGCTTGAAGCGGCTGGGCCTGGAGTCGCGCATTGCGCAGGTGTTCGAACCCGAGCAGATGCTGCCTGCCGCCGGCCAGGGCGCGCTCGGCATCGAAACCATGCAGGGGCGCGAGGCGCTGTCGCATTCGCTGGGCGCGCTTTTGCACCTGCCCACCATGCTGGCGGTATCGGCCGAGCGCATGGTCAGCCGCCTGATGGGCGGCAGCTGCTCCATGCCCCTGGCCGCCTACGCCAGGTTTACCGACCAAGGCCTGCATCTGCGCGCCGCCTGGGGCGACCCCGAAGGCCAGCACCCGCTGGTGCAAGTGCAAGCCAGCGCGCCGGTGCACACC
>CAMATX010000061.1 GCA_945861345.1 Comamonas sp. lk | reverse complement strand
GAACGGGCAGCGGTTGCGTAGCTTGCCGCTGAAGATGGCTTAAGCCAGAAGGCCAGAAATCGCACTCTTTGGTGTACCCATGCGCGCCGCGGCTTTATCGCGGCGCGCCCCCTCGACTGTAGGGTTAGCCGTAACGGACCTTCGAGTAGCAGGCAACTTCCTTAAATAGCTCTGACTCAGCGGCTGGCAGGAAACGCGGCTTGATCACCGGGCAATACTTCGCGCCTTAGCGAAAACTTCATCGGCGTCGATGCTGTTGGTTTCCCCGCGATCGTAATCGGCCAAGCGGCGCTCAATCTCAAGCCCCCAGGCTGCCTCCACTTCGGCGATGTCCGGTTCGTGGAGAGACTCAAGCAAAATATATACCAGGCGCGAACGCTCTTCCGGGAAAAGCGCCTTGCCGCGCTGCGCGAGTTCTGTAACTTGATCGTGCATAACAATCTCCGTGGGGCAGACAGCCGTAGTCTATACCGCTTGTCAAACGGCGACTTCGAAGCTTGTACGTGTGATTGCTAACGTTCGAGCTAAGCGGGCGACGACGGCAGGACGCCAGACCCGGGCTGGCGAAAATGTACCGCGTACCGCCAGCCCGGGCCTGGTGGCCTGCCGTTGGCGTTCCGCCTGAGCGAGGGGTTAGGCGTCTCCGTCAACCAAGCCACGATTTGATTCTCTGCATTGGCTGAGGATCAGTGAGCTCACCCATCAAGACGATGGCTTGAGACGAAAGTCCATTCAAGGATGGTCCAAAGAGGCCGCGCAACGCACCTGACTTATGACGCACGATGTACAGACGGTCGTGAAAGGCAAGCTTAGGCGAGAAGTCCTTGAACTTTAGATTCGAGAACCGCTTCCTCAGCAGACGCTGCAGGTTGTGTTTTGAGGTCTTTCCCCCCCGCTTTGGAGACGGGGTGGTTGTGAGGGTGAAATCGTCTGATTGTTCGATTCCCAAGGTGTTGAGGTAGCCGACCAAGTTATTGAAACCGCCCTCCAAACCGTCTTCACTGACATCTGTGTAGATGTAGGGATCAGTGAGAATTACTTCGCGGGGTCGATCGGCCTCGGGATGCACTTTTCGAACAAGGTCGAAGAATGAATCTCGAGGAGGCTTTGAGTTCGGCCCTCCGGCCGCGAGTTGGTACCGGAGAAAGAGTTCTGAGTCCTCATCGCCGGTCGCACTTGCGGCGTGTGGCCGGTTGAGATGTAGGGGGCAGTCTTGTGCAGGCCACCGCGCGGGAGACGAAGATGACTTTTGCGCATTTTCGACCGATGCTACCCAACGACGAAGCGCGTGGACAAACTCGTCTGAGGAGTAGATGTCGTCGGTGAGCCAAACCAGTAGGTGCCGTTTAGCCGGGCGCCAGTTGTGGTTCTGGAGTTCAGGCAGCAGGTCGCGAACGTCTTTGGCGTCAGCTGGTCTCGCTGGGAGGCCGAGAGAGAAACGTACGAGCCAGTTCATAGGTGGCAATTGAGACGCCTAACGTTTGAGATGAGAGGCGTGACCCGGCTTGCCGGGGCGCGTTCTCTCGATTGAAGGGTTAGATTTACTCGCGTTTACTTGCCTCAGAGAGTGAGGCCAGAAAGCTTCAATAGCAAGAGTTCCCAACATATGAGCGTCATTAACTGGATTGCGAGCTTGTTGCACCGGCAGAGGTACTCCGCATAAGAAATGCGATGAGTTGCACCAGTGCCTCCGCTGCGATAGGTGATATGACTTCGGCTGTCGTCGAGCTTGAACCACCGATGATGTGATGCGTTTCGGATGGTGCTCTCGTACTCGGTCACAAGCCAAGAGAGATCGGCATTGTCAGCAAAGCAGTTCGTTCGATTGGCCTTATTGATCGTTCGAAATTGCCTCAGATCCATAGCCTGCATTTGATCGAACGTTCTACCGCGCAGTATGTTGTTGATGGCAGCTGGAATATCTAGATTCGAGCCTAGTGCTTCGAAGGCATTCCCGTAGAACATCTTCGTTCCATCAAAGTCTGATGAGGTTGCGACGGCGTTCGGGGGCAACTCAATCTGGCAACGCACATAGACCAGCGTTTGGCTGAATTCTCCGTAGCCTTTGAAGTACTCGGAGAGGATCTCAGAGTAGGCCTCGAAGCGATCCTTCTTGAGATCGGATTCATAGTGCGATACGAGGCGGGTGTACTCCATCGGATTCATTGATGAGGCCTGCTTCATTGCGACGACGAGAGGGTCTAGTGCCTTCTTTGAATTCGGAGCCATGAAACGCATAAGAAACGAAAAGAGTGCCCCATCAAGGGTTTCGTCTGCAGTTCGCGGTTTGCCCCAAAACTGATCAAGTTGCGCTTCGAGATTCGCCGTTTGACCAGTCCTATGAAATCGAAGTGCTCTTTGTAGAGTACGCCAATGGTCAACCGCGCCTGGAAGGGCTCCCATTGCGACGGCTGTGTCGACAATTAGTGGGCCCTTGACACGGGCCGGAATCTTGTGATCTTCGAAGTTTGGGCGCGGCGCATCGAAGGATGGAAAGTACATGTCGGCGTGGAGCTTGTCTTTAGGTATCGTGAATCCTGCGCCGATGTTCACGATGGTGCCTTCCTCACCACCCTCCTCAGAGTTCGACCCCCATAGAAACTTTACGCAAGGCGGTTCATCAAGGATCAGCGTTAGCTGCACCTCCGTTCCGCAATTGGGGCACGGAAAGCTAACTGGTTGCTCAAGTTCGTGACCAACTTGGATTCGAGCGGTGATTGGCTTCGTGCAGGCTAGACAGGTAATCCAAGTACGACTGATCATCTTGTTTTGCAGAGTAGTTGGAGCGATGGTAGCCAGTAAATCTAACGTAATGTAGATCGCAAAACCCGGTTGATACTTCCGGGCTGGGTCGACACATCTTGTTGTTGAAATAGCTGCAAACCTCTTGCGGCATGGCTTGAACTGCCATAGGCTGTTTTTTCACACAGGCATAAATTTCTCATGCAACCCGGCGCTCCTTCTTTGCAGTCCACCTGCTCGCTCTAGCGTTTTGCGAGCAGGTTAGATGCGTCTACTATATATTCAAATTTGTAACGATTAAAAATTTCAAATTTTTTAACGCAATTGAGCGGCGCTTGACTCGGCAGCATGGCCATCGCTTGCGCACTTGCCACTGAAGGCCTAAACGGCGCGCCTACTTGCGCCAATGCAGGCAGGCGACAATCAGCGCATGGAAGTTTTTGACGCCGTCATCATCGGGGCCGGGGCCGCCGGCCTGTTTTGCGCCTCGGTGGCGGGCCAGCGCGGGCTGCGGGTTTTACTCGTCGACCACAGCGACAAAGTGGCCGAGAAAATCCGCATTTCGGGCGGCGGGCGCTGCAATTTCACCAACACCGACACCACGCCCGCCAATTTTCTGAGCGACAACCCGCACTTTGCCCGCTCGGCACTGGCGCGCTACCGCCCGCAGGACTTTGTCGATCTGCTTAAAACGCACGGCATTCCGTTCTACGAAAAGCACAAAGGCCAGCTCTTTTGCGACCGCTCGGCCGAAGACCTGATCGCCATGCTGCTGGCCGAATGCGACAAAGGCGGCGTGACGCGCTGGCAGGGCTGCGCGGTGGCGGCGGTGCGTCACAGCGATGGCGCGCAGGGCGGCATGCGCTACCAGATAGACACCGCGCGTGGCACGGTGCAGGCGCGCGCGCTGGTGATCGCCACGGGCGGCTTGTCTATCCCCAAAATTGGCGCTACGGATTTTGGCTACCGCATCGCCAAGCAATTTGGCCTGCCGCTGGTGCCCACCCGCCCTGCCCTGGTGCCGCTCACCTTCAGCCCCGAGGTGTGGGCGCCGTTTGCGGCCCTGGCCGGGCTGTCGCTGCCAGTGCAGATTGCCACGGGCGACAAGAAAACCGGCGTGCACTTCGCCGAAGACCTGCTATTCACCCACCGGGGCCTGAGCGGACCGGGCGTGCTGCAAATTTCCAGCTACTGGCGCGAGGGCAGCCCCATCCGCCTGAACCTGAGCCCCGGCCTGGACGCCACCGCCCATTTGCTGGGCGCCAAGGCCGCCGCCTCGCGCAAACGCCTGGCCACCGTGCTGGCCGATGTGCTGCCCAGCCGCCTGGCCGACACCTGGGTGGCGGGCAGCGGCCTGCCGCCTGCCAGCCTGGAGCGCGGCATCAACGACTTGCCGGACAAGGTGCTCAGCGCCCTGGGCGAGCGGGTGGCCCGCTGGGATATAGCGCCCGACGGCACCGAGGGCTACCGCAAGGCCGAGGTCACCGCCGGAGGCGTGTCGACCAGCGCTTTGTCCAGCCAGAGCATGGAGTCGAAGCAGCCGGGCCTGTATTTCATTGGCGAGGTGGTGGATGTGACCGGCTGGCTGGGCGGCTACAACTTTCAGTGGGCCTGGGCCAGCGCCTACGCCTGTGCGGCGGCGCTGGCGCCATAAAGCTGGATATAATGCTAGGCTTTGCTGGCAATCCCCCGCTGCCTGATCATCGTTTACGCGGGGAATTTCGCTGTACAGCGCCCGGGCGGCCCGATCTTCCCCCAGGCGTTTTGTCGGCACCTTTTGGACACCATTACGTAATGACCACGATCCGTGTAAAAGAAAACGAACCCTTTGACGTTGCCCTGCGCCGCTTTAAGCGCACTATCGAAAAGCTGGGCCTGCTGACCGACTTGCGCGCCCGCGAGTTCTACGAAAAGCCCACCGCGATTCGTAAGCGCAAGAAAGCCGCTGCCGTCAAGCGCAACTACAAGCGCATCCGCAGCATGCAGTTGCCCAAGAAACTGTTCTGACCGAATTCAGCGGTTCGCCGCTGTAGGCAATGCGCCACAATCCGCCTTGCCGGGCCCGGCAGCTTACGTGCTGCCAGCCCTCACCCAAGCCCGCCCGAGCACCCTCGGTGGGCTTTTTTTGATTGTGCTGACCGTTTGCGGAGACTTTGCGCATGTCCCTTAAAGACCAGATTACCGAAGACATGAAAACCGCCATGCGCGCCAAAGACAGCGAGCGCCTGGGCACCATCCGCCTGCTGCTGGCCGCGTGCAAGCAAAAAGAGGTGGACGAGCGCGTGGTGCTGGACGACGCCGCCGTTGTGGCCCTGGTCGACAAGCTGATCAAACAGCGCAAAGACTCGGTGGCCGCCTACGAAAAAGCCGCCCGCCAAGACCTGGCGGACAAAGAGTCGGCCGAAATTCTGGTGCTGCAAGCCTATTTGCCCCAGCGCATGTCGTCCGATGAGGTGCTGGTGGCTGTGCGCGCCATCGTCGCGGAATCGGGCGCCAGCGGCCCGGGCGACATGGGCAAGGTCATGGGGCTGGCCAAAGCGCAATTGGCTGGCAAAGCCGAGATGTCGGCCGTATCGGCGGCGGTCAAGACCGCCTTGGCTGGCTAATCCCGCTTAACTCAACGCGCCAAGCGCCTTTTCGGCGCGGGCCGACGGTGCAGCTTACGAGCCGGCCACCTTCATGCGGTTGATGAGGATGGAGCCGACGGTCTTGGCGCCGTAGTTGTAGGTGTCGGCGCCAATGGCTTCGATGCCTTTGAACATGTCTTTCATATTGCCAGCAATGGTGATTTCGTGGACTGGGTAGGCAATTTGCCCGTTTTCCACCCAAAAACCGCTGGCCCCGCGCGAGTAGTCGCCGGTTACGTAGTTCACGCCCTGCCCCATCAGCTCGGTCACCAAAAGGCCGCGCCCGAGCTTGGCGATCATGGCCTGCAAATCATCATGGCGCCGGGTGTGGCGCGACTGCAGCACCAAATTGTGCGAGCCGCCTGCGTTGCCGGTAGTGCGCATGCCCAGCTTGCGGGCGGTGTAGCTGCTCAGGAAATAGCCCATCACGCGTCCGCGCTCGACCACCTGGCGCGCCTGCACGCGCACGCCTTCGTCGTCAAAAGGCGAGCTGCCTTTGCCGCCTTGCAAAAAGGGATCTTCGTAAATGTCCAGATGCGCCGGAAACACGCGCTTGCCCAGGCTGTCGAGCAAAAACGTGCTCTTGCGGTAGAGCGCGCCGCCGCTGACAGCTTGCACAAATGCCCCCAGCAGGCCGGCGGCCATAGGGGATTCAAACAGCACCGGGCATTCGGTGGTGGCGATTTTGCGGGCCCGCAGGCGGCTGAGGGCGCGTTCGGCGGCGTAGCGGCCCACGGCCTCGGGCGAGGCCAAATCCGAGGCCTTGCGCTGCGAGCTGTACCAGCCGTCGCGCTGCATGTCTTTGCCTTTGCCGGCAATTGGCGAGACCGAGAGCGAATGGCGCGAGCTGGCGTAGCCGCCCCGAAAGCCGTTGGTGTGGGCGCTGAAAAAATGCGACTGCTGGGCCGACACCGCCGCCCCTTCGCTGTTGCTGATGCGCTTGTCCACCGAGAGCGCCGCCGCCTCGCAGGCCAGGGCGATCTGGGCTGCGCCTTCACTGTCGATGCTCCAGGGGTGGAATAAATCGAGATCGCGCGTGCGCTCTTTGGGGGGGCAGACGTCGGCGTCCTCGGGCAGGCGGGCAAACGGGTCTTGCGCGGTAAAGCGGGCAATGTCGTAGGCCGCGCGCACGGTTTGGGCGATGGCCGCGTCCGAGAAGTCGGAAGTGCTGGCATTGCCCCGGCGCTGGCCGAGGTAGACCGTCACGCCCAAGGATTTGTCGCGGTTGCGCTCCACGTTTTCCAGGGCGCCGTTACGCACTGAGACGGACAGGCCACAGGCCTCGGAGACTTCGGCAGCGGCGTCGGTGGCGCCGAGTTTTTTGGCCGCTTTGAGGCTGGCGTCCACGCGGGACTCAAAGAATTCGCGGCTGTAAGCAAAGCCCGACAAGGGCGAAGGATGGCGGGAGCGGGGGGAGTGTTTGGCGTTCTTCATGCGGCAGCTATGATACTTGGCTATGTCTAGAAAACTAAAAAAAGGCTATTTCGTCAAAGGTCAGTTCGTCGCAGAGGGCAGCGCACTGGACTTGGAGTACAAGGCGGAGCTCAAAGGCACCGACCAAGCCACCCGCACCGACCTCAAGCGCGAAAGCACCGAGCTGCAAAAACTGGGCGAAGATTTGCTCACCCTGCGCGCCGATCTGCTCACACGCCTGGAACTTCCCGACAAATTGGTCGAAGCGGTGGCCGAGGCCAAGCGCATCAGCAATTTCGAGGGTAAGCGGCGGCAAATGCAGTTCATCGGCAAGCTGATGCGCAAGCTGGACGAGCCGGTGCTCGATGCCATCCGCGCCGCCCTGGTGGCCCAGCACACGCCCTCGGCCCTGGAGACCGAAACCTTGCACCAGGCCGAGATATGGCGCAGCCGCCTGATTGCCGATGAGGACGCGCTAGGCCAGTGGATCAACCTGAGCCCGCGCACCGACAGCCAGCAACTGCGCGCCTTGGTGCGCCAAGCGCGCAAAGATGCCGTCCCCGAAAAGTCCGGCCTGGCGCCACGCCACGGGCGGGCCTACCGCGAGATTTTTCAACTGGTGCGCGCCCAGTTAGCCGGCGACAACGCCCAGGATGACGAGGCCCCACTGCCCACCAACCTCGTCATCCGGAATCAGCGCAGCGCTGATCGCCTTGGTCGAGGCCGGTTGCTGCTTGGTGCTGACTACCGGCGGCACGGGCCCTGCACTGCGCGATGTCACGCCCGAGGCCACGCTGGCCGTGGCGCACAAGGTGATGCCCGGCTTTGGCGAGCAAATGCGCCAAATTAGCCTGAACTTTGTGCCCACGGCGATTTTGTCGCGCCAGGTGGCGGTGGTGCGGGCGCAAAGCCTGATCATCAATTTGCCGGGGCAACCCAAATCCATTGCGCAAACGCTGGAAGGGCTCAAGGACGACAGCGGCGCCGTGCAGGTGCCGGGCATTTTTGCGGCCGTGCCCTATTGCATCGATTTGATTGGCGGGCCGTACCTGCAAACCGTCGACAGCGTTTGCCGGGCCTTTCGGCCCAAGAGCGCGCAGCGCCCGGCCTGAGGCCTTATTTGCCGACCAGCTGGTTGAGGCGCTCGGCCTCAAAGCAATCGGTGCGGGCAGCGCCCTCGGGCATTTGCATTTGCTGCTGCTGGCAAAGTTTCTCTAAGGCCTGCCAGAGCAAAGAAATCTGGTGATCCTGGCTGGAGGCGCCATCGATCAGGCCGCGCAGCGCCTGGCTCACCGGGTCGTCCTCTTGGGTGATGCCGTAGGCGCTGAACTTGGGCTGCGAGGCGGTCACATCCGCGCTCTCGTCGGTTTTGCTTTGGATGATGCGCGCCGGAATGCCCACCGCCGTCGCCCCGGCGGGCACGGGCTTGATAACCACGGCGTTGCTGCCGATCTTGGCGCCGTCACCCACTTCAAAGCCACCGAGCACTTTGGCACCTGCGCTGACCACCACGTCTTTTCCCAATGTGGGGTGGCGCTTGGCGCCCTTGTAGAGCGAGGTGCCGCCCAAGGTCACGCCCTGGTAAATCGTGCAACCGTCGCCGATCTCGGCGGTCTCGCCCACGACGGTGCCCATGGCATGGTCAAAAAATACGCGCTCGCCGATTTTGGCACCAGGGTGGATTTCGATGCCGGTAAAAAACCGCGCCAAATGCGAGATAAAGCGCCCCAGCCACAAAAAACCATGCGACCAAAACCAATGCGCCGGGCGGTGCAAGATGACCGCGTGCAGGCCGGGATAGCAGGTCAGGACCTCCCAGGTGCTGCGCGCAGCCGGGTCGCGGTCCAAAATGCATTGAATATCAGAGCGTAGGCGTGAAAACATAGGGTTTAGTCTAGCGTCTGGCGCGTGTTGGTGCTGGCAGGCGCCGCCATGCCCTGCACCTGCGCTGACTGTTGCAACACCGCCTTGGCAATTCCGCGAAGAATATGTATTTCTTCCTGCGTGGGCGCGGCGCGGTTAAACAATTGGTTCAGGCGCGGCATCAGTTTTTTGGGCGCGGCCGGATCCAAAAAGCCCAGGGCCTGCAGGGACTGCTGCAAATGGCCCAGCATGCCCGCCACTTGCTGGGCGTCGGCCGCGTCGCTTTGCGGCGTCGCGCCGGGCAGCGCAAAGCCGCCCAGCGCCAAACGCCATTCGTAGGCGATGACCTGCAGCGCCGCGCCAATATTGAGCGAGCCAAATTGCGGGTTGGACGGAATACTCAGGCAGACATGGCAGCGGTACACATCTTCGTTGCGCATGCCAAAGCGCTCGGAGCCGAACAAAAACGCGATACCCGCCGGGGCCGCAGCCCCGCCGCCGCCGCCGCCGCCGGGCGCAAGCATCCCTTCAGTCACCTGCCACTGCGCAAAATGCGCGCGCGGCGTGCGCGTGGGCGGACCAAAGTCGCGCGGCGTCATGGCGGTGGCACACAAATGGTCCACGCCATCGAGTGCCTCGTCCAGCGTGGCGACGATGCGCGCTTTGGCCAGCACGTCCAGGGCGCCGCTGGCGCGCTGTATGGTTTCTTCGCGCCGAAGCACATTGGCCCAGCGCGGGGCGACCAGCACCAGGTCGTCAAAACCCATGGTTTTCATGGCGCGCGCGGCGGCGCCCACGTTGCCAGCGTGGCTGGTCTCCATCAGGATAAATCGGGTGCGTGCGGTCACAGGAACGGGCCAACGGTAAAATCCGCCTATTGTCGCCGCCCCGGCGCCAGCTGCCGCCCGCATTGTCCGGGCGGGCCTACTACGTTCTTCCCCCCTACAACCGATGTCGCTCAATCTGCACCCCATGATCAATGTGGCCGTCAAGGCCGCCCGCGCTGCCGGGTCCATCATCAACCGCGCCGCCCTCGATATTGAGTCCGTGCGGGTGTCGCAAAAGCTGGCCAACGACTTTGTTACCGAAGTCGACCATGCGGCGGAAGAAGCGATCATCGAAACCCTGCTCACCGCCTACCCCGGCCACGGCATTCGCGCCGAAGAATCAGGCTCCACGCACGGCGCCAAAGACTCCGAATTCGTTTGGATCATCGACCCGCTGGACGGCACCACCAACTTCATCCACGGCCTGCCTATGTACTGCGTGAGCATTGCCTTGTCGGTGCGGGGCAAGATCGAGCAAGCCGTGGTCTATGACCCGACACGCAATGATTTATTCACCGCCACCAAGGGCCGTGGCGCTTTCCTGAACGACCGGCGCCTGCGCGTTTCCAAGCGCATCGACCTCAAGTCCTGCCTCATCTCCACCGGCCTGCCCTTTCGTCAAGGTGACGATTTCCAGGGCTACCTGGCCATGCTGGGCGAGCTGATGCCGCGCACCGCAGGCATCCGCCGCCCCGGCGCTGCAGCGCTGGACCTGGCCTACGTGGCCGCCGGTTATTGCGACGGATTTTTCGAACGCGGCCTGCAGCCCTGGGACATGGCCGCCGGCTCCTTGCTGGTGACGGAAGCGGGGGGGTTGGTAGGCAACTTCACCGGCGAGCCCGATTTTCTGGAACACCAGGAATGCCTGGCCGGCGCGCCGCGTATATACGGGCAACTGGTAAGCATTTTGGGCAAATACAGCAAATTTGCCGGCGTGCAGGACAAGGCGGAGGCACGCGAGGTGGCGACCACTTTGTCCAAGCCCGCTAAGCGGCGCAGCTAAAAGCGTTTATCCGGCTTGCAAAGGCTGCTGAAAAACGCGGATGCGGGGGGCAATAGTTCTGCCATATTCACCTCTTAGTGGTAGTCCACAATTTCTACGTGGTGTGCGCCGTCTTCGCGCCATACAAAACATATGCGCCACTGCTTTGATTCGGAAGCGCGGTAGCAGCCTGATGGTGAAATACGGCTTAAGCCGCATCGAGTTCAAGGGTTAGCTCAGGATGTTTGCTGATCAAGCGTAACAAGCAAAGCACGCCGCCGGGGGGGGTGAAGCGGCCTTGTTCCCAATCACGCAGCGTCGCAACAGGCGTCGCAATGCGATCGGCGAAAGCTTTCTGCGACAAACCCGTTTTGGCGCGTGCCTGGCGTACTAAGATTTGTTCCGCTGTGCTCACCCTGCCCAGGCCCGCCTTCGCTTCACTGAGCGCTTGGCGCAAATCGGGCAAGGACATGCCTGCATCCAACTCGATGGCCTTAGCAATCTTTTCAACATTCATTTTTTTCATTTCAAACTGCTTTCTTGATGGCGCTATTAGCAATATTGGACTGATCAGCCTTGACATACATCGTCACCAAAAGCACGATGCCTTGTTCACTTAAATTGAAATACACCACACGGACACCGCCTCGCTTTCCACGACCCGCCACCGACCAACGCACTTTACGCGCGCCTTCTGTGCCTGGAATTACATCGCCTGCCAAGGCGTTTTCTGCAATCCAGTCGATAAAAGCAATGCGCTCCGATTCACGCCAAATCAGGGCCGCTTGCTTTTGAAAAGTGGGGGTTTCGACCACCGTGAGCATGAGCGGAATTATACGGAAATCCCGTATAGTTTTCCCTTATACGTCAACAAAATTTAATGGTTTTAGATCCCAAGCCTTAAATTTGAGTGAACACTTTGAACCGAAGTTTTCGACGACTTCCCGCTGCCGCGTGGCTGGGGCAGCTCCGCTTGGGAGCGCAGCTGGAGATTTGAGCTGGTTTAACGCGCTGCCAGCGGCGAAGGATGCACGCAAGTGGTGACCTTCGCCGTCAACGCATCCAAATGCGCGGGAATGACGCTGCTGGTCTAAATGGCGCAAACGCGCCGGTCTAGCCCGCCAAACTGGCCTTAAAAGCCGCCAAGACCTCGGCAGCCGCGTCCAGACTCAATCGGTTGCCGTACTGTGCCACCACACGCGCGGCCGCCCGGTTGCCCAGCGCAGCCGCTTGGACATGGCTATAGCCTTGGGTCACGGCGTACAGGAAAGCGCCTGCAAACATGTCGCCTGCGCCATTGCTGTCCAGCGCCTTGACGGGTACGCCCGGCACCTCGGTGCGCTGGCCGCCTTCGAGCACGATGCAGCCCTTGGCGCTGCGGGTCAGACAGACCACGCGGGCGAGCTTGCTGATCTGGGTGCAGACCGCGTCCAGGTCTAGTGCGCCGCACCAGACCTGGGCTTCTTCTTCGTTGCAAAACAAATATTCCAGGCGCCCAGCTTCGTCGGAACTGCCCACCATGGCCTCCAGGCCGGGGCGGCAAAAGTTGATCATGCTCATGTCGCTGAGCGTCGCCGCCAGCGCAACACCGGCTTTGTGGGCGATGGCGCGACCTTGCAAAGCCGCGTCCAGGCCGGTCGGTGAGGCGGCCAGGTAACCTTCCATGTAGTACACCCGCGAGCGCTCGATGTCCTGCGGATGCAGGGCGCTGCTGTCCAGGTCCGAGGTGGCGCCCAAAAAGGTGCTCATGCTGCGCTCGGCATCAGGCGTGACCATCACGATGCAGCTACCGGTTTGGCCATGCGGCGCGCGGGTGTGACTCAGGTTGGTTTGCACGCCGTTACCTTGCAGGTCTTGGGCATAAAAAGCGCCCAATTCGTCCTCGGCCACGCGGCAGGAGTAAAAAGCCTTGCCTCCAAATTGGGCAACAGCCACGATTGTGTTACCCGCCGAGCCACCACCCGTGCGGTGCGATGACACGCCGTGCATGTGCTGCAAGATCTCGGCGCGCCGCGGTGCGTCGATCAGCGTCATGTGGCGCTTTTCGACACCGGCTTGGGCCAGCAAGGCGTCCGAGACCTGGTACTCGGAGTCCACCAGCGCATTGCCGATGGCGTAGACATCAAATTTTTTCATGGTTTTTCCAACGATGCGCCAGGCGCTTATTGCTCGACAAAAGCGCGTTCGACCACGAAGTCGCCCGGCTTGGTAGTGTTGCCTTCGACAAAGCCGCGCGTCTCGAGCATGTGCTTGAGTTGGCGCAGCATTTCCGGGCTGCCGCAGAGCATGACACGGTCATTGGCAGCATCAAACTTGGGCATGCCCAGGTCGGTTTGCATCTTTCCGCTTTCCAGCAAGTCGGTAATGCGGCCCTGGTTGCGAAAGGGCTCGCGCGTGACCGTGGGGTAGTACAGCATTTGGGCGCTCACCATCTCGCCCAAAAACTCATGCGCGGGCAATTCGTGGCTGAGGTAGTCGTGGTAGGCCAGTTCGGCCACTTGGCGCACGCCATGCACCAAAATCACTTTTTCAAAACGCTCGTAAGTAGCTGGATCGCGCACGATGCTGAGGTAGGGGGCAACGCCGGTGCCGGTGCCAAATAGATACAGGTTTTTTCCGGGCAGCAGGTAGTCGATCAGCAAGGTGCCGGTGGGTTTTTTGCCCACCACAATCGTGTCACCCACCTGGATGTGCTGCAGTTTGGAGGTCAAGGGGCCGTCCTGCACCTTGATGCTCAAAAACTCCAAATGGTCTTCGTAATTGGCGCTGACGATGCTGTAGGCCCGCAGCAGCGGCTTGCCGCCCTCGCCGCGCAGGCCGATCATGGTGAAGTGGCCATTGGAAAAGCGCAAGGCCTCGTCGCGGGTAGTGGTAAAGCTGAAAAGTCGGTCGGTCCAGTGGTGGACGCTCAAGACCTTTTCTTCTAAAAATGCGCTCATAAAGCCTTTTTCGGGTGTGCTGCAGGAGAAGGAATCGCCCCAAGGGCAAACCCTAGAGTGTAAAACCTTCGGCCTGGCGGTTTTCTGCCATGATGGAGCCCATGCCGACCCCTGCCGACCACCCGCCCCTGCTCGTCGCCTGCCTGTGCGCCCAATGGTGCGGCACCTGCCGCGACTACAGGGTGCTGTTTGACGGACTGCAAGCGGGGTTTCCCCAGGCGCGCTTTGTCTGGGTGGATGTGGAAGACCAGGCCGACTTGGTAGAGCCCATGGATGTGGAGGATTTTCCGACCCTGCTGCTGGTGTGGCAGGGCGAGGCGCGCTTTTTCGGCACCTTGACGCCGCACCTGGAGACGGTGCGACGCCTCATCCAAAGCCAACTGGACGCACCGGGCCGGGCGCTGGCCGATCCGGCGGTGCAAGCGCTGGCCGGACGGCTGCTTAGCGGCGTTTGAGCAAGGGACTGATCAGCTGCTGGGCAGCAGGGCCGATCCAGTCTAGACCGCCGCGCACGGTGCTGCGGGCCACGCCATCAGCGTCAATGAGCACCGTGGAGGGGAAGATGCGCACGCCAAAGGCCTGCGCAGTCACGCCATCCGGGTCGCGCAGCACGGGAAGTTTCAAACCGGTTTGGGCAATAAAGGTCTCGACATTGGCCGGCGCGTCTTTGAAGTTCACCGTCAGCACCACCAGATCTTGCGCCCGCGTGGTGGCCAATTTTTGCAGCGAAGGCATTTCCTGACAGCAAGGTTCGCACCAGCTGGCCCAGAAATTGATCAAGACCGCACGGCCGTGAAAATCGGCTAGTTGGATGGGTGCTTTGCCGTCTTCCGAGAGCACCTGGCGCGGCAGCGCGCGGGTCGCTGACCAGGCCTTGACGTCGTAACCCCCCTCTGCGTGCGCCAAGCCGGCCCAAGCGCCAAAACCCAGCTGCAGCAACAGCGCGCGTCTTTGCATCATGCAATCCTTTGCTGCACCCAGGCTTGGGCGCTGGCAATCGCCGCATCCAGCTTAGATGGGTCGGTACCGCCGGCCATGGCCATATCAGGCTTGCCGCCGCCTTTGCCGCCCACCTGGCCGGCCAGGTAGTTCACCAGTTCACCGGCCTTGACCTTGCCCGTCATGTCCACGCCCACACCGGCGACCAGTTGCACTTTGTCGCCCTCCACCGCGCCCAGCACGATGATGGCGCGCGGCAGCTTGTCGCGCAGTTTTTGCAAGGTGGTACGCAAAGCGGCTGCGTCCGCACCTTCCATGCGCGCAGCCAGGAAGGGCACGCCACCCAGGTCTTGCACTTGGCTGATCAAGGCCTCGCCCTGGAAACCGGCCAGCTTAGCCTTAAGCACAGCAATTTCTTTTTCCAGCGTCTTGGTGTGGTCCACTGTACTGGCGATGCGCGCGCCCAGTTCGGCTACCGGCGTTTTAAGCGCCTGCGCAGCCTGGGCCACGGTGTCTTCCAGGTCTTGCAAATAGGCCAGCGCGCCCTCGCCCGTCACCGCTTCGATGCGGCGCACGCCCGAGGCAATGCCGCCTTCAGACACGATTTTGAACACGCCGATGTCGCCGGTGCGGCCCACATGCGTGCCGCCGCACAGCTCGCGCGTGCTGCCGATGTCCAGCACGCGCACGATTTCGCCGTATTTCTCGCCAAACAGCATTTGCGCGCCGGTTTTTTTGGCGGACTCGATGTCCATCAACTCGGCTTTGGTGGCGCTATTGGCCAGAATTTGGGCATTCACTTTGGTTTCGATAGCGCGGATTTGCGCATCGGTGACCGGCGCGTTGTGCGCAAAGTCAAAGCGGGTGCGTTCGGCATTGACCAAAGAGCCTTTTTGCTGCACGTGGTCACCCAGTACTTCGCGCAAAGCCTCGTGCATCAAGTGCGTGGCGCTGTGGTTGCGCATGGCCGCGGCACGCACTGCGGCGTTCACCTGGGCTTGCACCGCATCGCCCACCTTCAAGGTGCCGTGCGACACGCTGCCATGGTGGCCGAACACATCGGCCTTGATTTTTTGGGTGTCGGCCACGGCGAAAACGCTGTTCGCGCTGCTGATCGTGCCTTCGTCGCCCACCTGGCCGCCGCTTTCGGCATAAAAGGGCGTGGACGCCAGCACCACTACGCCGCTTTGACCGGCTGCTAGCGCGTTCACTTCCGCGCCGTCCAGATACAAAGCCAGCACGGTGCTGCTTTGGCTTAGGTGCTCGTAGCCCACAAATTCGTTGCCCGCACCCGCGTATTCCAAACCCCGGTCTTGCTTGAACTTGCCTGCTGCGCGGGCTTGGGACTTTTGGCGTTCCATGGCGGCGTTGAAGCCGTCGGTGTCCACCTCCAAGCCGCGCTCGCGGCACACGTCGGCAGATAAGTCCAACGGAAAGCCATAGGTGTCGTGCAACTTGAAGGCCACGTCACCGGGCAAAACTTTGACATCACCGGCCAGGGCCGTATCCAGACTCTGCATGCCGGTTTCCAGCGTCTCATACAACCGCTCTTCCTCCAGCCGCAGCGCTTCGGTAATGCGCTTCTCGTCCGCCCGGATTTTGGGATAGGCATCGCCCATCAATCGCACCAGGTCGGCTACCAGCTTATGGAAAAACGGCGTTTTCTGCCCCAGTTTGTAGCCATGGCGGATGGCGCGGCGCACGATGCGGCGTTGCACATAGCCGCGCCCTTCGTTGCTGGGCAGCACGCCGTCGCTCACCAAAAACGCCGTGGCGCGGATGTGGTCGGCAATCACTTTGAGCGAATTGTTTTGCAGATCCGCGCAACCGGTTTCGCGGGCGGCGGCTTGGATCAGTTGGTCAAAAATATCGATCTGGTAGTTGCTGTGCACGTGTTGCAAGATGGCCGCCAATCGCTCCAAGCCCATGCCGGTGTCCACGCAGGGCGCGGGCAGTTTGTGCAGGCTGCCGTCGGCCTGCATGTCGAACTGCATGAACACATGGTTCCAGATTTCAATGAAGCGGTCGCCATCCTCGTCCGGGCTGCCGGGCGGGCCACCGGGGATGTGGGGGCCGTGGTCGTAAAAAATGTCGGAGCAGGGGCCGCAGGGGCCAGTGTCGGCCATCATCCAGAAGTTGTCAGAGGCGTATTTTTTGCCCTTGTTGTCGCCGATACGCACGATGCGGTCCGCGGGCAGGCCAATTTCTTTGTGCCAGATGTCATAGGCCTCGTCGTCGTCAATATAGACGGTGACCATCAGGCGCTCGGGCGGCAATTTATAGACCTGGGTCAGCAGCTCCCAGCCCCACTTCAGGCTTTCGCGCTTGAAGTAGTCGCCAAAGCTCCAGTTGCCCAGCATCTCGAAAAACGTGTGGTGGCGGGCGGTGTAGCCCACGTTTTCCAGGTCGTTGTGCTTGCCGCCAGCGCGCAAACAGGCTTGCACCGA
>CAMATX010000060.1 GCA_945861345.1 Comamonas sp. lk | reverse complement strand
CGTATTCCTTGCCGTCAGCCAAAGTAAAGGCCAGCTCCAAAGCCTGGTTGGCGCCGGCTTCTTGCATGTGGTAACCCGATATCGAAATCGAGTTGAACTTGGGCATGTTTTTGGCCGTGTAGCCAATGATGTCGCCGATGATGCGCATGGACGGCGACGGCGGATAGATATAGGTGTTGCGCACCATGAACTCTTTGAGGATGTCGTTTTGTATGGTGCCGCTGAGCTGCGCTTGCGCCACGCCCTGCTCTTCGGCGGCCACGATGTAGCCTGCCAGCACGGGCAACACCGCGCCGTTCATCGTCATCGACACACTGACTTTGTCCAGCGGAATCTGGTTGAACAAAATCTTCATGTCCTCCACCGAGTCGATGGCGACACCGGCCTTGCCCACGTCACCGGTCACGCGCGGGTGGTCCGAGTCGTAGCCTCTGTGGGTGGCCAAATCAAAAGCAACTGACACGCCCTGCCCGCCTGCGGCCAGCGCTTGGCGGTAAAAGGCGTTGCTCTCTTGGGCAGTCGAAAAACCGGCGTATTGGCGGATGGTCCAAGGCCGCACCGCATACATGGTGGCTTGCGGGCCGCGCACATAGGGGGCAAAACCGGGCAGCGTGTTGGCATAAGGCAGATGGGCCGTGTCCGCTGCGGTATAGAGCGGCTTGACGACGATGCCGTCCGGCGTGGTCCAGTTCAGCGCATCCACCTTGCCACCGGGCGCGGACTTGGCGGCGGCGCGCAGCCAGGCGGCGTGGTCGCCCTGCTCAAAAGTGGGCCAGGCAGCTGGCTGCGGGGACGGGGATGCGGGCGGCTTGGAACTCATGGCGCGTACTTTCGAGGTCTAATTTTCGGGGTGAATGCATTCTATCATTCATAATTATTAATTCAAAACTTCATTCTGGCTTACAATTTCTCCTATGTCCCAGGCTCCCCTGACCCCGCGCGCGCTGTACCAAGAGGTGGCCGAGCGTCTGCGCTTGCAGATTTTTTCCGGCCAGTTGGCGCCAGGTAGTTGGATTGACGAGATGGCCCTGGCAGAGGCATACGGCATCAGCCGCACGCCCTTGCGCGAGGCCCTCAAGGTACTGGCCACCGAAGGCTTGGTGACCATGAAGCTGCGTCGGGGCGCCTACGTCACCGAGGTCAATGCCAAAGACCAGGCCGACGTCTACCACCTGCTTTCGCTGCTCGAATCTGACGCCGCAGGCGTGGTCGCCGCGCGCGCCAGCACAGCGCAATTGGCCGATTTGGAGGCCATCCACGCCGACCTGGAGGCCGCAGGCGCCGACACCGAGGCGTTTTTTGCGGTCAATGAGCGCTTTCATATGCGGCTCTTAGAGATTGCTGACAACCGCTGGCGCGACCAGTTGTGCGCCGACTTGCGTAAAGTGATGAAGCTCAACCGCCACAACTCTTTGCTTAAATCCGGTCGCATTGCCGAGTCCCTGGCCGAGCACCAGTCCCTAATGCAAGCGCTTTTGGCGCGCGACGCCGCCTTGGCAGCGCAGCGCATGCGCGAGCATTTCGCCAACGGTTTGGAGGCGGCGGGCTAGGCCTTTGCGCCCGTGCCCGGCCGTTTGCCGGCCACTACCAGCCCCACGCCGGACAAAATCAACACGCCGCCAATCAGGTGGTGCATCTCCAGGGCCTCGCCCAGAAACAACCAGGCGACCACGGCGGCATACAGCGGCCCCAGATACATGGTCATGGCCACCGGGCCGGGGCCCAGCACCGATTGCGTCCAGCCATAAATTCCATAGGCCAGCACGCCGGGAAACACCGCTGCAGCAACAACCAGCGCCAATGCCGACCAACCTAAAACCGGCGCGCCGCTGGCTTGCTCCCAAATCGCAAATGGAATGAGCACCAGCACGCCGCCCGCGCTGACCACCGCCAACTGCGCGCTGGCGCTCAAGGGGCTGCCCCAATGCTTTTGCAGCATGCAATACGCCGCCCAGGCCGTGGCGGCGGCGACAATCCACAAGTCTCCTGGCACAAATACCAACTGCGCCAGCAGCAACCACTGCCCTTGCACCACCACGTGCACCACGCCGACCAAAGCCAGCACCACGCCCACGACCTGTTTTGTAGAAAAGGGCTCGCGCAACCAAAGCACCGAGCCCAGCGCGATCATCACCGGCGAGGCAGCGTAAATCAAGGAGATGTTCATCATGCTGGTGGTTTGGCCGGCAAAGTAAACCGCCGCCCCGCAAATCCACATGCCCAGGGCGCCCAGCGCAATGTAGCGCCGCGCGTGGATGCGCACTTCTTCGCGCTGGCGCCACAACTCGGCGCGGGCGGCAAAGCCCAGCATCAACGCCGCCAGCGTCCAACGCCCCAGCGCAAGCATATGTGGCGTGATGACGCCCGGCGCGCGCCGGGCGATGACCGAGTTGACGATCCACAGCAGCGGAATGATCCAGATCAGCAGCTTGGCCAGGCGCACCGCCGCTGCGCCGGGCGCCTCAGGCTGCATGGTCGGCCACGGCAGCGGCTTGGGCCATGGCGGCGCGGGCGCGCTGCAGCACCTCGCGCGGGGCCAGCGGCTTTAAGCGGTGATCGCTCCAGACCTGGCGCCACAGGCGCGCGCCGCGCCGTCCGTGGTACAGGCCCAGCATATGGCGGGCGATAGCGTACCAAGGGCAGCCGTCCTCGGCATAGGCGCGCTCCATGTACCGCACCATGGCCTCCTCGACTTCTTCGCAGGTGGGCTGGCCATGGGGGTCGCCAAAGAATTGCGCATCCCAGCCGCTCATGGGCCAAGGGCGGTAATAGGCCTCGCGCCCTAGCATGACGCCGTCGACTTGCTGCAAATGGCTTTGCATTTGCGCCGCGTCGGTGATGCCGCCGTTGACGACAATCTGCAGCGCCGGAAAGTCTTGCTTGAGTTGGTAAGCCATGTCGTAACGCAGTGGCGGGATTTCGCGGTTCTCTTTCGGAGACAGTCCCTGCAGCCAGGCGTTGCGCGCATGCACGATGAACACGCCGCAGCCCGCTTGCGCCACCGTGCCAACAAAGTCGCGCACGAAGCCGTAATCCTCGTTTTTGTCGATGCCGATGCGGTGCTTGACGGTGACGGGCAGGTCCACCACATCGACCATGGCTTTGACACAGTCGGCCACCAGCACGGGCTCATTCATCAGGCAGGCGCCAAAAGCGCCGCGCTGCACGCGCTCGCTCGGGCAGCCACAGTTCAGATTGATCTCGTCGTAGCCCCATTGCGCGCCCAGGCGGGCGGCGACGGCCAGGTCGGCCGGCTCGCTACCGCCCAACTGCAGCGCCAGGGGGTGTTCTTCGGCGTTAAAGCGCAAATGCCGCGCCACATCGCCGTGCAAAAGCGCGCCGGTGGTGACCATTTCGGTATACAGGCGCGTATGGCGGGTCAGCAGGCGGTGCAGGTAGCGGCAATGGCGGTCGGTCCAGTCCATCATTGGTGCAACGGACAGGCGCCAAGGCGATGCAGCCGCGGTTTGCGAGGCCGCGCCCGCGCCGCCGGTGTGTGTGAAATCCATGGCCAATTATCGCCCGCGCCCGCGCTTAGGCGCCCGGCACACACCAGGGCGCGGTGTTGTGGACCAGGCCCATCCAGAGCGCCCAGGCTGCGCTGGCAAAGAGCGCCAGCCCCGCCAGACGCACGCCCCAGTCGCCCGATGTGCGTCCGGGTTGGCCGACAAATTCGACGGCGCCCGGCACTTTGCGCCTGGCCAAACGCAGCCAAGCCCACGGCCCTAGCACCATGCTGACGCTGGTACCCAAAGCAAACAAAGCCATCAGGGCAGCCCCACCCGCCACGCTGCCGGCCAATGCCGCCACCATCAGCGCCGAATACAAAAGTCCGCAAGGCAGCAAAGTCCACAAGATGCCAATCAGCCAAGGTGCGGCGCCGCTGCGCAGGCCCAGGCGCTGCGCGCCCTTCCACAGCCAGCGCCCCAGACCTTCGAGCCACAGCGGCTGCTGCGCCCGCCACATCAACACCAGGCCCAAGGCCATGGCCCCCAGATGCAAAAACGTCCACAGCGGGCGCAGCGCGGCCGACTGCACGGTCAGCCAGCCCAAGCCCTGCATGGAGGCGGCCGCCAAAGCACCGGCAGCGGCGTAGCCGGCAATCCGCCCGCCCTGGAAAGCCAGCACGGCGCGCACGCTGCTACCAGCGCCCGCGCCCAAGCCAGCGCAAGCAGTACCGCACATGGCAACACAGTGGGGGCCGCCAACCAAGCCCATCAACAGAGCGGTTGGTGCCAGCGATACAAAGACGGAGGGCATCAGCCGATGCTAGTGCCTTTCAAAGGATCTTGGAAAAACGGGTGCGGTTGATATCTGATTGCAAATTGCGGTCAAACACCATGGCCACGGCACGAACGAAGTACCAGCCCATGGCCGTGACTTGGATACCGGCCTGGTCGATATCCACCATGCCCTGCGCCTGCAAAGTGGCCAGTGCCACCATCTCCGTTGCAAAGTAACGTGGGAAATCGATCAAATAGGCGTGGGAAATGGCCTCAAAGTGCACCGCGCCCTGGCACATCAGCGCCATGATGACGGCGCGGCGCAAGATGTCGTCACGGCTGAGCGCCAGGCCGCGCACCACCGGCAGGCGGCCGTGGTCGATCAGGTCGTAGTACTCGTCCAGGGTTTTGGCGTTTTGGCTGTAGGTCGGCCCCACGCTGCCAATCGAGGAGACGCCCAAGGCGATCAAATCGCAATCGGGCTGGGTGCTGTAGCCCTGGAAATTGCGGTGCAGCCGGCCCTGGCGCTTGGCCACGGCCAGTGCGTCTTGCGGCAGGGCGAAATGGTCCATGCCGACATACACATAACCGGCCTCCTGCATCGCCTGCAAGGAGCGCGCGAGCATCGTCACTTTCTGGCCGGCACCGGGCAGCTGCAACGCGTCGATGCGCCGCTGGGGCTTAAAGCGCGTGGGCAAGTGGGCGTAGGCGTACAGTGCCACACGGTCGGGCCGCAGGCGGGCCAGCTCGGCCAAGGTGCGGTCAAAAGAGGACGGGGTTTGCAGCGGCAGACCGTAAATCAAGTCCACATTGACCGATTGCATGCCCTGCGCCCGGGCCGCAGCGACCAAGGAAAACACTTGTTCGGTGTCCTGCACCCGGTGCACGGCTTTTTGGACGGCAGGCTCGAAGTCCTGGACGCCAAAGCTCAGGCGGTTAAAGCCCATGGCGGCGATGGCCTCGATCCGCTTGGCATCCACGGTGCGGGGGTCCACTTCGATGGAGATTTCGGCCTCTGGCGTGAAGCGAAAGTTGGCTTGGAGCAGTGCCATGAGGCCGCCTAGCTCGGCGTCGTTCAGGAAGGTGGGGCTGCCCCCGCCCAGGTGCAACTGGCCCACCGGCTGGCCTTTTCCGATGCGCTCGATGTGCAGCGCCATCTCGCGCTCCAGGTAGGCGAGGTACTGCGCGCCGCGCGCGTGGTGCTTGGTAATGACCTTGTTGCAGGCGCAGTAGTAGCACAGCGACTCGCAAAACGGGATGTGCACATACACCGACATCGGCGCCACCCGGCTGCCGGCCCCAAACCGCTGTTCCAAGGCCTGGCCGTAGTCGGCGTCGGTGAAAGCTTCGATAAAGCGATCGGCAGTAGGATAAGAGGTGTACCGCGGGCCCGCCACGTCAAAACGGCGTAATAAGTCTTCTGAAACCGGGGGGCTAGCAATCATGGCAGGCGATCAGGCAGTAATATGGCCTCAATGTCGCCTGAACCGGCACAAGAGCATTTGACGTGCGTCAACCGATGCGCATCGAAGGCAAAATTCAGATTCGTTGTGAAAGCTAACTATGTTTGACCCCCGCAATCCGACCCCCAGTGGACCCACCCCCACAGGCGCCAGCCAGGCACTGCGCGGCCAGGTGATTGCGATCAACTCGCAAAGCATCAAAATAGCCTGCTCGAGCTGCAATCTGCGCGAACTGTGCATGCCCATGGGCCTGAGCAAGGACGAGTTGGACAAGGTAGACACCCTGGTCGATACCCGACGCAAAATTAAAAAAGGCGGGGCACTCTTTCATAACGGCGATAAATTCACCAGCCTGTATGCCATCCGCACCGGCTTTTTCAAAACCTGCGTGGCCACAGAAGACGGGCGCGACCAGGTGACGGGTTTTCAAATGGCCGGCGAGGTTATGGGCCTAGACGGCATCGTCAACGACCGGCACACCTGCGACGCGGTGGCGCTGGAGGACGCGGAGGTCTGTGTGCTTCCGTTTGATCGCATTGAGGAACTCTCGCATGACATTCCGTCTATGCAGCGCCATGTGCACAAAATCATGAGCCGCGAAATCGTGCGGGAAAACGGCGTGATGCTGCTGCTAGGCAGCATGCGCGCCGAGGAGCGACTGGCCGCCTTTTTACTCAACCTGGTGCAGCGCCTGCACGCCCGGGGGTTTTCACAAACCGAGCTGGTGCTGCGCATGACGCGCGAAGAAATTGGCAGCTACCTGGGCCTCAAACTCGAAACCGTGAGCCGCGCATTCTCCAAGTTTGCCGAAGACGGGCTGATCGAGGTCAAGCAACGCCATGTGCATATCCTCAACAGCGAGGCGCTGCGCGACCTGGTCAACCGCCCCGACTGCGATTAGCGCATGCTTAGGGCTTAAGGTTTAGGGGCGTTTTGTACGCCCGTGGCTGCATGGTTGCGCGCCATTAGCGCAGGCGCCAAGTTCGGCGCTGCGTTGCCCCGAATTTGACCGGCCTGAGCGCCGGGGCGGAAATCAGCCTCGGTCACGACCACATCCATGCCGGCATAGGCCAGATAAAAAGTAAAAAAACTGGCCAGCACCACCGCGAGTGGCCCAGAGACTACCAGCCATACATGGCCAAACTGCCACCAGGGCGCTGCAGGGGTTGGGTTGTTGGACATGACTACTCCTTAATGTGGAACCACAAATACGGCTTTTTCTTTGAGAACGGTGGTGTCGTCCTGGCCGTCAATCTCAAAATGGATGGGGTGCGAGCCCGGGGTTGCCTGGCCCGGCGGTAACTGCAGGCGCAGCACAAACCAGCGTGACTGCGCAGGCGCCACGGTCAGGTCCTCGTCGGTCACCACTTTGAGGCCCGGCAGGCCATCGACCTGTACATGCACGCGCAGTTCGGCTTCGGTGACATTCATAATTTGCAGGCGAAACACGTTCTCGATCACGCCACCGGCCAACTCGCGGGCCAGCGACTTGCGGTCGCGCTCCACGTCGACCTTGAAGGGCGCGCGCGCCAACAGACTGATGCCCACTATGGCGATGATGGTCCATACAACCGTGGTGTAGAGCATCACGCGGGGACGGAAAACATGGTGCACGATCTCAGCGGCGCCCCATTGGTTGTGCATGGCGTTTTCGGTGGAATACTTCACCAGACCACGCGGGTAGTGCATTTTGTCCATCACCTCATCACAGACATCGGCGCAGGCGCCGCAGCCGATGCACTCGTACTGCAAACCATTGCGGATATCAATGCCGGTGGGACAGACCTGCACACACAAGCTGCAGTCCACGCAGGCACCCAACTCGGAGCTGGCCAGATCCACTTTCTTGGAACGCGCGCCCCGGGGCTCGCCACGCGCTGCGTCGTAGCTGACGATCAGGGTGTCCTTGTCGAACATGGCGCTTTGAAAACGCGCATAAGGACACATGTGCTTGCAAACCTGCTCGCGCATATAGCCGGCGTTGCCGTAGGTGGCAAAGCCGTAGAAAAACACCCAAAACACCTCCCAGGAACCCAATGAAAACTGCGCAATTTCACCCGCAAGCACATGAATCGGCGTGAAATAGCCGACAAAAGTAAAGCCTGTCCACCAACCCACCGCAATCCACAAGGCCTGCTTGGCCGCTTTGCGGCCAAATTTTTCCACCGTCCAAGACGCCTGGTCACGGCGCATATGGGCCGAGCGGTCGCCTTCGGTATGACGCTCTATCCACATGAAGATTTCGGTGTACACGGTTTGCGGGCAGGCATAGCCGCACCACAGGCGCCCAGCCACTGCCGTAAACAGGAACAGCGACAGCGCGCAAATCACCAACAAGCCGGCAAGATAAATAAAGTCCTGCGGGTAGAGCACCAGCTTGAAGATGTAAAAACGCCGTGCCGCCAGATCAAACAAAACCGCTTGCCGTTCGCCCCAATGCAGCCAAGGCAGCCCGTAAAACAGCAATTGCGTGAAGAAAACCATGTACCAACGCAGCCTGGAAAACAAGCCACTCACGCTGCGCGGGTAAATTTTTTGGTGCGCTGCATACAGCGAGACCAACGCGGCGCTGGCACCCGGGGGGGGCGCGATCGGGCTGGTGTCAGTGGATGGCGCGATGGGGATGACAGGACGCGCCGGGCGCTCAGGAGGCTTCAAAGGACGAACTCAACAATCAATACTAGGGCCAAGCGGCCCGCTTACTTATTAGAAAAGCCCCACACGTATCCGGTCAGAACATGGATTTGTGCCTCCGTCAGCTTGCCCGTCTGCGCTGGCATCTGGTTGACCTTGCCCTGGTTGACCATCGCCAGGATGGCGTTCTCGCCGTAGCCATGCAGCCAAATGTTGTCGCTCAGGTTGGGCGCGCCCAGCGCCTGGGTGCCCGCGCCATGGGCACCGTGGCATGCGGCGCAGGTGCTGAACTTGGGTTTGCCCAGCGCAGCGCGCAGCGAGTCGTGCGGACTGCCCGAGAGGCTGAGCACATAGTTGGTCACGTTTTTGACATCATCGGCAGTACCCACCGCTGCCGCCATCGGAGGCATCTGCCCGATGCGGCCCAGCGTAATGGTCTCTTTAATTTTGTCGGTGGTGCCGCCATACAGCCAGTCGCTATCGGTCAGATTGGGGAATCCCTTGGAGCCGCGTGCATCCGAGCCATGGCACTGGGCGCAGTTGTTCATGAACAGGCGCTCGCCAATTTGATTGGCCTGCGGATCGCGTGAGAGTTGCTCAGGCGTCATGGCTGAAAATTTCGCGTACAAAGGCGCCTCGGCCGCCTGCGCTTTGGCCACTTCGTCCTCGTATTGGCCGCTGGAGGACCACGCCAGTTGACCGGCAAACGAGCCTAGGCCGGGGTAAAGAACCAGGTAGGCCAGGCTAAATACCACCGAAATCACAAACATCCAGACCCACCAGCGTGGCAGCGGGTTGTTCATTTCGCGCAAGTCGCCGTCCCAGACATGGCCGGTGGACTCGTCACCCGAGCCATGGACCCGTCCCTTGCCGGTGCGCCACAAAAGCAGCATGCAGGCTGCAATGCCAATTAGCGTGATGGCGCTGATGTAAATAGACCAAAAACCACTGGTGAAGTCGCTCATATCAAATTCCTGTCGATGCGCCTATGCGCTCAATCCTGTTCAAAGGGAAGCTGCGCCGCTTGCGCAAAATCGTCATCGCGTTTGCCGGAAAAAGTCCACCAAACAATGCCAATGAAAACGACAAAGCTGATCACGGTTACTGAAACACGCAGTGTGGTGATATCCATGGTGCATCTCTCCTTGCTACTTATTTCAAAGCCAGGCCCAGCATCTGCAAGTAGGCGATGGTGGCGTCCAGCTCGGTTTTGCCTTGCAGCTCTTGGCTTGCATTAGCGATTTGTTCATCGGTGTAAGGCACACCGACGCGGCGCAGCGCACGCAGATGGGCGGGCATGCTCTGGGCGTCGACGGGGGTGCTCGCCAGCCAGGGGTAAGCGGGCATATTGGACTCGGGCACCAAATCGCGCGGGTTGTTCAGGTGAATGCTGTGCCATTCATTGCTGTAGCGTCCGCCCACGCGGGCCAAGTCGGGCCCGGTACGTTTGCTGCCCCACTGGAAGGGGTGGTCATACACCGACTCGCCCGCCACCGAGTAGTGGCCATAGCGCAGGGTCTCGGCGCGCAGGGGCCGAATCATTTGCGAGTGGCAGTTGTAGCAGCCTTCGCGCACATACACATCGCGGCCAGCCAATTGCAAAGCGGTGTACGGCTGCACACCGGGAATGGCCTGGGTGGTTGATTTCTGGAAAAACAGAGGCACGATCTCGACCATGCCGCCGGCCAATAGCACCAGCAAAATCAACACAATCATCAAAAAGTTGTTGGTCTCGATTTTTTCGTGGCTAAAGCCACTGGAGGGTTTTGGGTTTGCCATAGTGGACTCCTAACTTAGGCGTGCGCCGCCACGGCGGGCACTTGCACTGCAACGGCATTACCGGCGGCGGCGGTTTTGAGGGTGTTCCAGAGCATGATCAGCATGCCGCTGAGATAGAGCAGTCCGCCAATGAAGCGCAACACATAGAAGGGATAGGTGGCCTTGACCGATTCGACAAAGGTGTAGGTCAGGGTGCCGTCGGCGTTGACAGCGCGCCACATCAGGCCTTGCATCACACCGGCAATCCACATGGCGGCGATGTAGACCACGATGCCCACCGTCGCGATCCAGAAATGCAGCTCAATGGCTTTGACGCTGTACATCTGCTTTTGCCCGAACAAACGCGGAATCAGGTAGTACATGGTGCCCATGGTGACCAAGCCGACCCAGCCCAAGGCGCCTGAGTGCACATGGCCTACGGTCCAGTCGGTGTAGTGGCTCAGTGCGTTGACGGTTTTGATGGCCATCATCGGGCCTTCAAAGGTGCTCATGCCGTAGAAAGACAGTGAGACGATCAGGAAACGCAAAATCGGGTCGTCGCGCAATTTGTGCCAAGCGCCGGACAAAGTCATCACGCCGTTAATCATGCCGCCCCAGCTAGGTGCCAGCAAAATCAGCGAGAACACCATGCCCAAAGACTGTGTCCAATCAGGCAAAGCCGTGTAGTGCAGGTGGTGCGGGCCGGCCCACATATAGGTAAAGATCAGCGCCCAAAAGTGCACGATGGACAAGCGGTAGCTGTACACCGGCCGCTCGGCCTGCTTGGGGATGAAGTAATACATCATGCCCAAAAAGCCCGCTGTCAAGAAAAAGCCCACCGCGTTATGGCCGTACCACCACTGCACCATGGCGTCTTGCACGCCGGCGTAGGCCGAGTACGACTTCATCCAACCAGCAGGGACCGCCGCGCTATTGACCAGGTGCAAGATGGCCACCGCCAGGATGAAGGCGCCAAAAAACCAATTGGCCACATAAATATGCTTGACCTTGCGGGTACCCAAGGTGCCGAAAAACACCACGGCATAGCTCACCCAGACCAGGGTAATCAGGATGTCAATAGGCCACTCCAGCTCCGCATATTCCTTGCCCTGCGTGTAACCCAGGGGCAGCGAAATAGCCGCTGCCAAAATCACCAGCTGCCAACCCCAAAAAGTAAAAGCAGCCAAGCGATCCGAAAAAATACGCACCTGGCAGGTGCGCTGCACCACGTAATACGAGGAGGCGAAGAGGCCGCAGCCTCCAAACGCAAAAATGACCGCGTTGGTGTGCAGCGGCCGCAAGCGCCCGTAGCTCAGCCAAGAAATGCCAAAGTTGAGCTCAGGCCAAGTCAGCTGGGCGGCGATGATGACGCCCACCAACATGCCCACCACGCCCCAAACGACCGTCATGATCGCAAACTGGCGTACGACGGTGTCGTTGTACGTTGCCGCCTGCTGGTTTGCAAATGCCATAAATACCCCTCTCAAAATGTGCGTTAGGCGCAGTGTCTCGCTCGGACACGCTGCGCGTTTTGACACAAATCAAGTCAGCGGTAATTAGCGCGACCGCAAAGCACGAAACTGTCAGGATTCATCAAGAATCCGACGGCCTTCGGCCTCGATGTCCTCGAATTGCCCCTGGTCAATCGCCCACCACAGCCCCCCCAGGATGAAAAACACCAGGCTGACCGACAAGGGAATGAGTAAAAAAAGAATATCCATGGCCTGCCTCATGCAATCTGTGCATTGTTTGAAAGTGGGAACTTAGGGGCTGGCGCTGCGGTCAGGGAGTCTTGCGCTTGGGCAGATGGCGTTGCACGTGCCCGGCCCGCCAGGCGCGCGGCGTTCGCCACCACGAGCAAAGAACTGCCCGCCATGCCCAGGCCCGCCAGCCACGCGGGCAAGAGGCCGGCCACAGCCAAGGGCACGCAGGCGGCGTTGTAGGCCAGCGCCCAGGCCAGGTTTTGCCAGACCACACGCATGGTTTTGCGCGCCAGAGCCACCGTCTCGCTCACAGCCAACAATCGCTCGCCCAGCACGACAAAATCGGCTTGGGACTGCGCCATCGCGGTGGCTTGCCCAAAGGCGAAAGAGACATGGGCGCCGGCCAGCACCGGCGCGTCGTTCAGGCCATCGCCGACCATGGCCACGGTGCGGCCTTGCGCCTGCATTTGGCGCAAAGCGGCCAGCTTGTCCTGCGGCGTGCAGCGCGCCTGGGCGCTGCCAATTCCCAACTGCGCGGCGGCGCGCGCCACCGCCACCGGCGCGTCGCCCGAGAGCATGTGCACCTGCACGCCCAGGTCGCTAAGCGCCCGCACGCAGGCGTGGGCGTCGGGGCGCAACACTTCGGTGAATGTGAACGTGGCCGCCCAACCCTGTTCATCGCGCAGCAGCACGTGGCTGGTGTCGCTCTGGTGCGCGGGCAAATCACAAAATGAGGCCGAACCCAGATGCAATAGCTTGGTGCCCTGCCCGTGCAGGCCTTGCACGCTACCCTGCATGCCATGGCCGGGCGTTTCCTGGACGGCATCGCAGCGCCAGTGCGTGGCCAGAGCGCCGTGCGCCGGCTCACGGGCAGTCCGATGCAAAGCACTGGCCGCCGGGTGGCGCGAATGGGCAGCCAAGGCATCCGCCCAGGCCAAGGCCTCGCTGGGCGCCAGGCCGTCACGGGTCTGGATTTGCTGCACGCGCAAGCTGTCGCTGCTCAGCGTGCCGGTTTTATCAAAGACCACCGTATCGACGCGGGCCAGAGTTTCCAGGGCCTGCAAGCGGCGCACCAACACGCCGGCGCCGGCCAAACGTCCGGCCGCAGCCAACATGGCCGCCGGGGTGGCCAGCGACAAAGCACAGGGGCAGGTCACCACCAAAACCGCTACGGCCACCATGAGTGCGTGTCCGGGGTCGGTAGGCCACCACCAGGCAGCAGCAGCCCCAGCGGCCAGCATGACGCCCCACAAAAAGGGCTTGGCCAGGCGGTCCGCCACGCGCGCCATCTGCGGTTTGTCGGTGGCAGCGCTGGCCATCAGAGTCAGTATCTGCGCATAGCGCGTATCCGGGCCTACTTGCGTGACGCGCACGCGCAGCGTGGCGCCCAGGTTGTGGCTGCCGGCCAGCACGGTGTCGCCTATACCGCGCGCCAGGGGTTGCGACTCGCCGGTGAGCAAAGCCTCGTCGACCGCGCTGGCGCCTTCGAGCACCTGGGCGTCGGCTACAAAAGCCTCGCCCACTTGGACGCGCAGCACGTCACCTGCGCGCACCCGGCGCGCCGCGATGTGCGCGTAGCTGCCATCGGCGCACTGGCGCTGCACGCTGTCAGGCAAGCGGTTGAACACCGCGTCCAGCGCACTGGCAGTGCGCGCGCGCAGGCGCAGCTCCAGCCAGCGCCCGCTCAGCAAAAAGAACACAAACATGGTGAGCGAGTCGAAATACACCTCGCGGCCAAAGGGGCCGGCGGGCTCCAAGGTAGCCACAGTGCTGAGGGCAAAAGTGGCGCCAATGCCCAAAGCCACGGGCAAATCCATGCCGATGCGGCCTTGGCGCAGATCGCGCCAGGCGCTGGCGAAAAACGGCTGGCAGGAGAACAAGAGCACCGGCAGGCTGAGCACCCAGGAGGCCCAGCGCAGCAGTTGCGCAGCCTCGGCACTGATGTCGCCCGGCGCGGCGGTGTAGGCCGGGTAGGCGTACATCATGACCTGCATCATGCACAGGCCGGCCACGGCCCAGCGCCACAGCGCCGCGCGCTGCTCCAGGCGGCGCTGCTGGGCGGCAAAAACATCGTTGGCGGGCACCAGGGTGTAACCAGCGCGCTGCACCGCGGCCAACCAGGCCGAGGGTAATACCCGGGCGGGCTCCCAGCGCAAGCTAACACGCTGGGACGCCGCGCTCACCCGCGCGCTGTGCACGCCGGGCAAAGCCTGCAAAGCCTGCTCCACGGTCAGCGCACAGGCGGCGCAGTGCATGCCTTGCACCACCATGTGCGATTGCCAGAGCCCGCCGGCGGCATCGAGCGCACGGCCAAAGGCCGGCCACTCCAGCGGATCGTCCAAAGCAGCCCACAGCGGCGCGGCCGCAGACATGGCTGCGCCAGGCGCAACCACAGGCGTATCCAAAAGCGGCGCAGGTGTCATGCCACGAGTGTGCCAAAACGACCGCCACAGGCTCTTGATCCAAATCAATGCGCGCCCGCGCAGCGCCACTAGGCTTGGGCCAGTGCCCTCAAACTTCAAGGAAAAACCATGTACAAGCGCATTTTGGTCGCCACCGACGGCTCCAAACTCTCCAAAACCGCCGTCACCAGCGCCATCAGTCTGGCCGCTGCCTGCGGCGCAGAGTTGGTGGCCATCCAGGTGGTGGCGCCCTACCCGATCAGCTATTTCGAGGGCGGCATGGCCGTGGACGCCGCCGAAGTCAAACGGGTGGAAGCGCAATGGGCGGCCAAGGCCATGGCAAGCTTGGAGTCGGTCAAAAAAGCCGCTGCAGCCAAGGGCGTACAGGCCAAAACCATGGTGAGCAAGTCCGACAGCGTGTCGGGCGCCATCATCCGGGCGGCCGAAAAAGGGGCTTGCGACCTGATTGTCATGGCATCGCACGGTCGCAAGGGTATCAAGCGACTGTTGCTGGGCAGTGAGACCCAGCATGTGCTGACCCACGGCAGCCTGCCGGTCTTGGTGCTGCGCTAAAGCGGGGTGGTTGGCGCGGCCGGTGCGTCGGCCAGGCGCTCGCCGATGGCCTGCACTTGGGGCCAAGCGGCCAGCAAAGCCTGCACGCACGCCGGGTCAAAGTGCAGGCCGCTTTGCTCGCGCATGTACTGCGCGGCATCCTCCATGGGCCAAGGTTTTTTGTAGGGGCGCTGCGAGGTCAGCGCGTCAAACACGTCGGCCACCGCGACGATGCGCCCCAAGAGCGGGATGGCCTCACCGGCCAGCCCGTGGGGGTAGCCGCTGCCGTCAAATTTCTCGTGGTGGGTGAGCGCAATCGTGGCGCCGGCCTGCAAGAGGCGCGAGCTACTTTCTTTTAGCAAGTCGTGGCCAAGCTGGGGGTGGGTGCGCATGATGGCCATCTCGGCATCATCCAAGCGGCCCGGTTTGCACAAAATATAGTCAGGAATGCCGACTTTGCCGATGTCGTGCATGGCCGCCGCCTCGCGCAAAACAGCTTGTTGCTCCAGCGGCAAACCCAGCCCTTGGGCAATTACGTCGGCGTACAGGCCCACGCGCGAGATGTGGGCGCCGGTTTCGTAGTCCCGGTAACCGGCGGCTTTGACCAGCGCCATGATGGTCTCGCGCTCGCGCTCGCGCAGCTCGGCGGTGGCAGCGGCCACCTCGTTTTCCAAGGTAGCCGCATGGGCGTTTAGGCGCACCTGGGCCTGGCGCAGGCGCAGCATATTGCGTGCGCGGGCGGCAAACTCCAGCGCGTCCACCGGCTTGGGCAAAAAGTCATAGACGCCAGCCTCCAGCGCGCGGTAGCGCACTTCTTTCTCGTCGTGGGCGGTGATCATCAGCACCGGGACATCAGCCATGGCGTCGATTGCGCCCAGGGCTGCAATAAATTGCAGTCCGTTCATCTCCGGCATCAGGTAATCGACCACCACCAAATCCAGGGGCTGGGCGCGCGCGCAGGCCAAAGCCTCTTGCGGGTCCTGAAAAGCCAGCGCCTGCACGCCGCTGAGGCGGCCCACCAGTATTTGCAGCCATTGCAAATTGAGGGGATCGTCGTCTAGCAAAAGAACGGATTGCATGCGGGGCAGTTCCGGTTTAGAAAGCGGCGGGGCGTTTTTCCAGAAAGGCCATGACGCCTTCTTGGTGTTCGCGGTGGTCGGCGTAAGCGTAGGCCTGCGGCCCGGGGTTGGCAAGGGGCGGCAAACGCAAGTTTTGTTTGTTGCGCCACATGGCGTTCATCTTGCCCTCGCGCTGGCAATCAATGGACCCGATGTGGCTCATCGCGTCCTCATGCCTGGGCGCTCGGCCCCCGGCGGCCGGCCCACAGCCAGAGCAAGACGCCCAGCGCCACCATGGGCACGCACAGCCACTGGCCCATGCTCAGGCCCATTTGAAGAAGTCCCAAATGTGCGTCGGGTTCACGGAAAAACTCCACCACGAAGCGCAATACCCCGTAGCCGACCAGAAACAGCGCAGCCACCCGCCCAGGACGCGGCCCGGTGCGGGCGTACAGCCACAAAATTACAAACAACAGCAGGCCTTCTAGCAAAAACTGGTACATCTGCGAAGGATGGCGCGGCGCATCGCCCGCCCCGCGAAACACCATGCCCCAAGGCAGGGTGGGATCAGCCACCCTGCCCCACAACTCGCCGTTGATAAAGTTGCCAATGCGCCCCGAGGCCAGCCCCGTGGGCACGCAAGGCGCCACGAAATCGGCAACTTCCCAAAAGCCGCGCTGGCGGTCGTAGGCAAACCAGGCCATTGCGGCGATGACGCCCAGCATGCCGCCATGAAAACTCATGCCGCCGCGCCAGGCATACAAAATTTCCAGCGGGTGGGCTGCGTAGTAAGCCGGGTTGTAAAACAGGCAATAACCCAAGCGCCCGCCCAGCACCACGCCCAAAACACCCAGAAAAAGGATGTCCTCCACGTCCTGGAAGTTCCAGCGGCCGCTGTGCGCATACGGGGCATGGCGCAAGCGCCGCGCGCCTAAGGCCATGAACAGGCCAAAGGCAACCAGGTAGGTCAGGCCATACCAGCGCACGGCCACAGGGCCGATTTGCAGCGCGACGGGGTCAATGAGGGGATGAATCAGCATGGCGCCTATTGTGCCTTGGCGCGGCACCAGGGCGCTTGG
>CAMATX010000059.1 GCA_945861345.1 Comamonas sp. lk | reverse complement strand
CGTACCTCTGCCCGACGGCAGCGTGCTGAGCGCCAGCGGACTGTTTGGCACCTGTGCCATTGGCCTGATCCTGACCGGTGCGCTGGTCTGGATCACCGAGTACTACACCGGCACCCAGTACGCGCCAGTGCAGCATATTGCGCAAGCATCGACCACCGGCCACGGCACCAACATCATTGCCGGCTTGGGCGTGTCCATGCGGTCTACGGCTTGGCCCGTGTTGTTTGTATGCGCTGCGATTTACAGCGCCTTTGACCTGGGCGGCTTATACGGCATTGCCATCGCGGCCACCTCCATGCTGAGCATGGCCGGTATCGTGGTTGCCTTGGACGCCTATGGCCCCATCACCGACAACGCTGGTGGCATTGCCGAAATGGCCGAATTGCCTGCCAGCGTGCGCGACATCACCGACCCGCTGGATGCGGTGGGTAATACCACCAAAGCGGTCACCAAAGGCTACGCCATCGGTTCTGCCGGTCTGGCTGCGCTCGTGCTGTTTGCCGATTACACCCACAAGCTTGAAGGCCGGGGCGCGCACATCAAATTTGACTTGAGCGACC
The DNA here is from genome assembly GCA_945861345.1 of Comamonas sp. lk. GTDB lineage: Bacteria > Pseudomonadota > Gammaproteobacteria > Burkholderiales > Burkholderiaceae_C > Allorhodoferax. The sequence continues at coordinate 16,736 of CAMATX010000059.1, read as the reverse complement.
CGAACGTCATCATTGGCTTATTCATCGGCGGCTTGATTCCCTACTTGTTCGCCGCGATGGCGATGGAGGCCGTGGGCCGCGCTGCCGGTGCGGTGGTGGTGGAAGTGCGCCGCCAGTTCAAGGAAATCAAAGGCATCATGGACGGCACCGGCAAGCCCGAGTACGACACTGCGGTGGACATGTTGACCACAGCGGCCATCAAAGAAATGATGATCCCCAGCTTGTTGCCAGTGATCGCGCCGATCGTGGTTGGCCTGGTCCTCGGCCCGGCGGCTTTGGGCGGGTTGCTGATGGGTACCATCGTCACAGGTTTGTTCGTGGCTATTTCTATGTGTACCGGCGGCGGCGCCTGGGACAACGCCAAGAAATACATCGAAGACGGCCACCACGGCGGCAAAGGCTCGGAAACGCACAAAGCGGCCGTGACCGGTGACACTGTGGGCGACCCCTACAAAGACACAGCCGGCCCAGCCGTCAACCCTCTGATCAAGATCATCAACATCGTGGCGCTGCTGATCGTGCCTGTCATGATGAAAATCCACGGCGGATAAAGCGCTTTTGTGGGTGGCGCCCAACAAGGCGCCTCTCCTTGCCAACCTGCAGCATGCTAGCGCATCCTGCAGGTTTTTTTGTGGAAATTATTTTTATAAAATAAAATAAAATATTTTTTACAGGTGTAATATTCGCCTAGTTGGCAAATAAAACATTTAGCAAAAATATTTTGAAAATATTGATAGTTGATGATCACGCGCTACTGCGCGAAGGACTTGGGCAGGTACTTTTAAGTATGTATCCTGCGTTGGAGTTGCTGCACGCAGGAAGCGGGGCGATTGCCATTGACTTGTTGCTCCCTCACCGCGACATTGACCTGGTCCTACTGGACTACCATCTGCCTGATATCAATGGACTGGAAGTCTTGCGCCAAATGGGGCGCATTCAGCCCTCCTTGGTGGTACTGATGATTTCCGGGAGCACGACGCTGCAGCTTATTTCCCAGTCTCTCAATGCGGGCGCCGCCGGGTTTGTCACTAAGTCGGGCAATACCGACGATTTGCGCCAGGCCATTGCCCAGGTGCTGGCGGGCGAAATCTATATCCCGCAGGAGGTGCGCAGCCAGGCCAAGACGGCGGCCATTGCCACAACGGCACCTCTGTCCAAAAAACAAGAACAAGTGTTGCGTCTTTTGATGGACGGACAGACCAACCGGGAAATTGCCAAAGCACTGTTTGTCTCGGAAGAAACGATAAAGACGCATGTCAGCGCGATCCTGCGTTATTTCGACGCAGAAAACCGGACCCAGGCAGTGCGCGCCGCCGTCAATTACGCCTACAGCACCTCCGCCTAAGTACCGGTCAAACCCCAGCCTGCGAACGGGGCAGGCGCCGCAGCCAGGCGCGCAATTGCGCAGGCTGCAATGGATCTGCCAAATAAACGACGGCCTGCTGACCAGAAGATTGCGCCGTTTGCACCAGCGCCTCGGCGTACACAACACAGACGGGCACCCGCACCGCACCCCAAGCCGGTAAGGACTGTAACGAGGCCAGGCCTTGCGCCTCGTCCCAGGCCAGCACGATACCGTCGGGCTGAGCACCCCACTCTCCCCCGTGTACGCTACATCCCCATGAGGCCAGCAGGCTTTGCATCGCAGCGCGGCGCGCATCCTGGGTGTCAAGCAAGACCAATTGCAATCCCCGCAGACGCGTGGACTCTGCCCCACCGCCATCAGCTTGCGCGGACTCCATGCCCAACACCTGCGGCAAAACCAAAGAAAACCGGCTCCCCCGCCCCAAAGCCGAGCGCAACTGAATGCTGCTACCGAGCAATGCGGCATGGCGACGGGCTATATACAGACCCAGCGATGGACGCAGCGCCTGACTTTGGCGCGCCAAGTTGCGCTGTGCAAAGGGCTCAAACACCTTGGCATGATCGCGCTGCGCGATTCCAACGCCGCTGTCGCTGATATCGATGCGCAAGCTACGGCCCTGCGCACAACTTCGGGCGCTTAGGAAAACCGTGCCGTCGTCGGTAAAGCGAACGGCGTTGTGGGCCAATGCCAGCACGACAAGTTCCAAAATCGCGCCATCAGCGTGTACCCACTGGCCCGCGCTGCGCACCCGAAACCGCAACCCCTTTTGCTCGGCCTGGGGGGCAATTTCTTGGGCTACGCGCGCCAGCAGGGCCTCTACCGACACCGGCGCAAACGCCGGGAGCACCTGGCCCGCGTCGAGCCGGGCGACTTCCAGCAACCCGTTGAGTAGGCGGGTCAGGTCCTGCATGGACGAATCGAGGTAGGCATGCACTTGCTGCGCCTTGGGGTCGGCGGGCAAACCCTGTAAGCGGTCGACAAACAATGCCAAAGCTTGCGCCGGTTGGCATAAATCGTGGGTGGCAGCGGACCAAAACGCCGCACGCTGCGCCAGCGCATCCTGCAATGAAGGCCGCTCCATGGGCGGCGGTGCAAGCGCCTGCATGGTCCCGGTTGTCGGCGAATTCGGGGCATCCGCGACAGGCGCAGTTTGCAAAGGCTGCGCCACCGCCGGATGGGCATACCGCCCCAAGCGGCCCAGGACCCTGCGCAAGGCACCGAACCAGGTCAAGGGGCCGGGATCGGGGTCCAGCGTACGGGCTTTCATAGGGCGCTGATAATAGCGGCCCATGACCGCGCCTCGTTCGCACCGCCTTATTCCCCTGCTCGACCAGCGCACCATCGCGCGCGCCGAGCCGGTGGCCTTGCCCATCCATGGGCGCCTGCCGCTGCCCGGGACGTTGCGAGACCGCCTAGCTCGCCCCTTGCGCGATTTACGCATCAGCGTCACTGACCGCTGCAACTTTCGCTGCAGCTACTGCATGCCCAAAGAAGTTTTTGACAAAGACTACCGCTACCTTCCTCAGCCGGCGCTACTGTCCTTCGAGGAAATAGAGCGCGTAGCACGCCAGTTTGTAGCCTTGGGTGTGGAAAAAATACGCCTTACCGGCGGCGAGCCGCTGCTGCGCAAGAACATTGAGCTGCTGATCGCCCAATTGGCGCGCTTGCGTACCCCCGACGGCCGTGCCTTGGACCTAACGCTCACCACCAACGGCTCCCTGTTACAAAAAAAAGCACAAGCCTTACGCGATGCAGGCCTGCATCGCGTCACGGTCAGCTTGGACGGTCTGGATGACCAGGTGTTTAAGCGCATGAATGACGTGGACTTCCCAGTGGCTGACGTACTGAACGGCATCGAGGCGGCCAAGGCAGCAGGGTTAGGGCCAATCAAAGTCAATATGGTGGTGCAACGCGGCGTCAATGACCATGAAATCATTCCCATGGCGCGCCATTTCAGGGGCAGCGGCGTGGTCTTGCGCTTTATCGAGTACATGGACGTGGGCGCCACCAACGGCTGGCGCATGGACCAGGTACTGCCCTCGGCGCAAGTGATCGAGCGCCTGCAAAGCGCGTTTGCGCTGGCGCCCTTGGAGGCATCTGCACCCGGCGAGACGGCCCAGCGGTGGACCTACCTCGACGCTGGCGGGCATCCAGACGCAGGCGCTGGCGAAATTGGGGTCATTAGCAGCGTGACCCAGGCCTTTTGCGGTGACTGCAACCGGGCCCGGCTGTCGACTGAAGGGCAGCTGTACTTATGCCTTTTTGCCAGCACGGGCCACGACTTGCGCAGCCTGGTTCGCGCCGGCGCTGACGATACGGCGCTTGCAGGCGCGATTTCCGCGATCTGGGGCCAACGCGAGGACCGCTACTCCATGCTGCGCACCACCTCGGAGCCGGGCGCCCCATCGCAAGGCGAACGCCGCGTCGAGATGAGCTACATCGGCGGCTAAAGCAGGCAAGCGCTATGCAATCGCTGGACGATATTGCCGCGCAACTGCAGGGCTACGACCCGCAAGCGCTTTCGGTAGAAGGCGTGCATTCGTTCTTGCGCGCGATGGTCCAACCGCTGCAAACCACCGAATCGGTGCCCTTGGTCGAGGCTTTAGGGCGGGTGCTGGCAGAGGCCATCGTTAGCCCGCTGGATGTACCCGCGCACGACAACTCGGCCATGGATGGCTATGCCTTTTCTGGACAGGCCTTACACGCTGGCCAAACTCTGACACTGCACCTGGCGGGCACGGCGCTCGCTGGTCAAGCTGGTGCACAGCCTTTGGCAGCGGGCCAATGCCTCAAGGTCATGACCGGGGCGGTACTACCGGCCGGCCTGGACACCGTTGTGCCGCAGGAACTGGTACGCGCAGACGGCGGGCAAATCCATATTCCCGCCAATTGCGTTCGCCAAGGCGATAACCGGCGCCTGCGCGGCGAGGATGTCGCCCAAGGCAGCGTCGCGCTGCAGGCCGGGCGCGCGCTCACGCCCGCTTGCGTGGGCCTGATCGCCAGCTTGGGCCTGGCCCAAGTGAACGTGGTGCGTCGCCTGCGCGTAGCCTATTTTTCGACCGGCGACGAAATTTTGAGTTTGGGCGACGCACCACGCGAAGGCGCGGTCTACGACAGCAACCGCTACACCGTGCGCGGCATGCTCCAAAACATGGGTATGGACTGCATCGACCTGGGCGTGGTTCCTGACGACCCGCAGGCGCTGCAAGCGGCCTTTCGCAACGCGGCCGCGTGCGCCGATGCCATCATCACCAGCGGCGGCGTTAGTGTGGGCGAAGCCGACCACACTAAAGCCATGATGCGTAACTTGGCCCACAGCGAGACGCCAGGCGAAGGCGGGGTGGCGTTTTGGCGCATTGCCATGCGTCCGGGGCGGCCGATGGCGGTAGGCCGCATGGGCCCAGTCCCGCTTTTTGGGCTGCCCGGCAATCCCGTAGCGGTGATGGTCACCTTTCTCGCCTTTGTCCGCCCTGCCCTGTGGCGCATGGCGGGGGCGAGGGACGATGACCCGCACCTGCAAACACCTCTTCTACAAGCACGCAGCAGCGAGGCGATTCGCAAAAAAGCGGGCCGCACCGAGTACCAAAGAGTACGCGTCAGTCTGGCCAGCGATGGCCGCTTGCAAGTACAAACCACTGGCCAGCAAGGCTCGGGGGTTCTCAGTTCTATGGTCCAAGCCAACGGTCTGATGGTCCTAGAGCACGAGCGCGGTGACGTCGCGGTGGGCGACACCGTGCAAGTGATGATGTTCGCGGGCCTGCTCTAGAATCAAAGCGCTAGGCCAAGCCTATCTGTTCCACACCGCGATTGGCCAAACTATCGGCCCGCTCGTTGCCTAGATCGCCGGCATGGCCTTTGACCCAGCGCCACTGGACGCGGTGGCCGGCGGTATTGACCAGCGCGTCCAGTTGCTGCCACAAGTCCACGTTTTTCACGGGCTGCTTGGAGGCCGTACGCCAGCCTTTGGCTTTCCACCCCACCAACCACTCGGTCATGCCCTTGAGCACATACTGGCTGTCGACATGCAAAATGACTTGGCAGGGGCGTTTGAGCGCACTGAGGGCCGAGATCACCGCCATCATTTCCATGCGGTTGTTGGTGGTTTCGCGCTCGCCGCCCCACAACTCTTTTTCCTGTCCATCTTCAGATCGCAAAATGGCGCCCCAGCCACCCGGCCCGGGGTTGCCTTTGCAGGCCCCGTCGGTATAAATCACCACCGTATTCACTCAGTTTGCTCCTTGTGCATGGCATCTTGGTTGCTATGGGCAGCAGGCACCGGTCGGGCGGCGCGCGCTAAGGTGTTTTTCCATAAAGCGCCCATCAGGCGCACCCCGCGCACCCGCTTGACGGCCACCACCACATAGGCCGAGCCGAAAATCGGCCACCAGCGAGGGCCCATGGTTTCCATCCAGGCGAAACGCCCTAGCCACTTGGGGCTGCGTACGGCCGGAACATAGCATCCAAAGCGCACAACCTCCACCTCAAAATCAAGCAATCGCAGCCAATCGCGCAGCCTCCAATAGCCCAGGTACTCGCCTGCCTGAGGAAGGTAAGCCCGGCCCGGCCAGCGTCCGCCGGCCAGGTGAGTCCAAAGACGCGTGCGCGCTTCGCGCAAGGCCCACAGGCCCACCGGGTTGAATCCACAAATGACCACCCTGCCTTGGGCCACCAGCACGCGCTCGACCTCACGCAGCGTGGCATGCGCATCGGCGCTGACCTCCAGGGTATGGGGCAAAACCACCAAATCCAAGCTTGCTGCTGGAAAAGGTAAAGCAGCAAAGTCGGTCACCAAGTCCGGCTTGGTTGGGCTGGCGGGCGCGGGCGGTGGTAGCGCGGCTTCTGATGCCTCGTTTTGCACTGCGGGCACAGCGGGAGTGACAGCACTATCCTGCTCTGCCAGCCACCGGTGTGGAATACGGTTGTGTTGCAGGGTAGGCAACGCGGGAAGCCCCAGCTGAATCGCATGGTAGCCAAACATATCGGCCACCAGCGCATCCAATTGCGCAGCCTCCCAGCCCAGCAGGTATTGGCCTGCGGGGGTATGGGGCCAGCCTTGGAAATCTATAATTGGCGCACTCATGACTTTAACACCGCTGCCTGCCTTCTCTGACAACTACATCTGGATGCTGCACGACGGGCAGGCCGCCTGGGTGGTGGACCCAGGCGATGCACAACCTGTGCTGGACGCGCTGAAAACCGGGGGCCTGCGCTTGCAGGGTATTCTAGTCACCCACCACCACCCAGACCACACGGGCGGCGTCGACCTTTTGCGCGAGTACACCGGCGCTGCCGTCTTCGGCCCCGCGCGTGAAAGCGTGCCAGAGCCGCTTCAGCGTCTGCAGCAAGGTGACCGTGTGCAAGCGCTGGGTTTGCAATGGGAAGTGATCGATGTGCCTGGCCACACTGCGGGTCATATCGCGTTTTACTGCGCAGATGTCGATGGCGCGCCTGTGCTGTTTTGTGGCGACACCCTTTTTAGCGGAGGTTGTGGGCGCTTGTTTGAAGGCACACCGGCGCAAATGCTCGACTCGCTCAGCAAACTGGCCGCTTTACCAGGCAATACGCGTGTCTGCTGCACGCATGAATACACCTTGAGCAACCTGCGCTTTGCGCGGGCCGTGGAGCCCGCCAACCTGGCGCTGCAAAATTACCAAGCGCACTGCGAAGTGGTGCGCGCCCAAGGTGAGCCTACGCTGCCCTCCACGATGGCAATGGAATGGGCCATCAACCCCTTTTTTCGCAGCACAGAGCCCGAGATAGTGGCCAGCGCCAGGGCCCACGACGCAGACATGGCTGCGCGCGAAGGTGTCTTTGCCACCCTGCGCGCCTGGAAAAACACTTTTTGATGACTTCAACACTTCTAAGGGCCGCTTTGGCCCTGGCATTGCCTGCCATCATAGGCATCCAAGTTCATGCCTCCGAGCTGCCACCCAGCCTGCAGCCCCTCGAAATACAAGAAATCCGCCCCCAACAGGTAACGGCGACCGCCACTACCACCGATTTGTGGGAGCGTATCCGACGCGGCTACGCGATGCCCAACTTGGAAAGCAACCTGGTGCGCGACCGCGAGCAGTGGTACACCAACCGGCCGGACTACATCTTTCGCATGACCGAGCGCTCGCGCAAATACATGTTCCATATCGTCGAGGAACTGGAACGGCGCAATATGCCCACCGAACTGGCGCTGCTGCCCTTTGTAGAGAGTGCATTCAATCCCCAGGCTGTCAGCAGCGCCAAAGCGGCTGGCATGTGGCAATTTATGCCGGCCACCGGTAAGAGCTTTGAGCTCAAACAAAACGTGTTTCGCGATGACCGGCGCGACGTGCTGGCCTCCACCCGGGCGGCGCTGGACTATTTGCAAAAGCTCTACGGCATGTTTGGCGACTGGCATTTGGCCTTGGCCGCCTATAACTGGGGCGAAGGCAGCGTGGGCCGGGCGATCCTGAAAAACCAAAAACTGGGCCTTGCCACCGGCTACACCGATCTGACTATGCCGCAGGAAACGCAATACTACGTGCCCAAACTGCAGGCCATCAAAAACATCGTCGGACAGCCCGAGCAATTTGGTGCGCAGCTGCCCGAAATCGGCAACCACCCCTATTTCAAGTCGGTCAGCATCGTGCGCGATATTGATGTGGCGCTGGCCGCCAAATTGGCCGGGATAGGGCTGGAAGACTTCAGGTCGCTCAACCCGTCGGTCAATAAGCCGGTGATTTTGGCTGCCGGTACGCCTCAGGTGCTTTTGCCCTGGGACAGCGCCGATGATTTCCAGCAAAACCTGCAAGACTTCAAGGGACCGCAGTTGGCGAGCTGGACCGTTTGGGTGGCGCCCTCCACGCTCAAAGCGGCCGAAGCAGCCAAAAAAGTCGGGATGAGTGAGGAGCAACTGCGGGCGGTTAACAACATTCCAGCGCGTATGCTGATCAAGGCAGGCTCCACCCTGCTGGTGCCCCGCAGCCATACCGCGCAGCATGACGTCACGGAGTCCATTGCCGATCGGGGGCAAGTCAGCCTCTCGCCCGAAATGGTAACGGTGCGCAAAACCGTGCGCGCCGGCAAGGCAGACACGGTGGCCACCTTGGCCAAGCGCTTTAACGTGAGTGCAGCCAACGTGGCGCAATGGAATAAGGTGGCGGCCAACGCCAAACTCAAGCCAGGCCAAAGCGTAGCTCTATTTGTCACCTTACCTGCGGGTGGCCAAGCCAAGACCGTGGCAGCCAAAAAGCCCGCGCCTAAGTCCAAAGGCGGCGGCAAGAAGGTGACCAGCAAGAAAGTGGCTGCCCGCAAAAAAGCCTGAATCGCCCTAACGCCGGTCCACCAAAGCGTGGGCGATGGTGCCCAGATCGACGTATTCGAGTTCACTGCCGACCGGCACGCCACGGGCCAAGCGCGTGGGCTGCAAACCCTTGGCACGCAGGCCTTCGGCGATCACATGGGCTGTGGCCTCGCCTTCGGCGGTGAAGTTGGTGGCCAAAATCACCTCGCGCACGATACCGTCGCATGCGCGGGCAAAGAGCTTGTCCAAGCCCAGCTCATGCGGGCCGATGCCATCCAAGGGGCTGAGCTTGCCCATTAGCACGAAATACAGGCCTTGGTAGGCGCCGGTCCGGTCCATGGCGGCCTGGTCGGCAGGGGTTTCCACCACGCACAACTGCGTATGGTCGCGTCGGGCATCCAGGCAATTGGCGCAGACCTCGGCCTGGGTAAAGGTGTTGCACAGCTTGCAGTGCTGGATGTTATCTGTCGCCTCCGTCAGCGCGCGGGCCAGCGCCTGGGCGGCGGGCCGATCGCGCTGCAGCAGGTGAAAGGCCATGCGCTGCGCTGATTTGATGCCCACGCCCGGCAAACGCCGCAGCGCCTGGATCAGGGCGTCAAGAGAATGGGTATCGGACATCCCGATCAGAAAGGCAGCTTCATGCCGGGCGGTAGGCCGGCGGTGATCTTGGCCATTTTTTGCGCTGAGGTTTCTTCTGCCACGCGCAATGCAGCATTGAAAGCGGCAGCCACCAAGTCTTCGAGCATGTCTTTATCGTCGGCCAGGAGGCTGGGGTCGATCACCACGCGCTTGACCTCGTGCTTGCAGGTCATGGTGACTTTGACCAGGCCGGAGCCTGATTCGCCGCTCACCTCGATCAGGCCAAGTTCGTCCTGTGCCTTTTTGACGTTGTCTTGCATGGCCTGCGCCTGTTTCATCAGGCCGGCGAGTTGTCCTTTGTTGAACATGTCAATTTCCTTGTGTGTATTTCAATTTGCAAACTTGCCCCCGCAGCGCGCAAACGCTAGAGCGGGCGGATGCTGCCAGGTACGATTTTCGCGCCAAAGTCACGCATCCAGGTCTGTACCATGGGGTTGTCCAATATGCGATGTTCCGCCGCTGCCTGGCGCTCGGCACTGGCGCTGGCATTGCGCCGGGCCGGGCTGTCGTTCACCCGCCCGACTTCCACGGCCAGGCTGACGGCAAATCCCGCCTCTTTGAGGGCCAGACACAGGCGCTCGCGGTTGCCCGCTTGGTTGAGCGATTCGCGCTCCACGCGCAACAGCCATTGGTCTTCGTCGCGCGCCACCAATTGCGATTGCAGCGCCAGTTCGCGCACCAGCGCATTGATGGCCTGGGCCTGCACCAATTTTTGTACGGTGTCGTACCAAAAATCGCCCTCTGGGCTGGCGACAAAGCCCGGGGGCTTGTCCAGCGCGGGGGTGTCGTGTCGGCTTTCCTGGGTCACGCGCACCGGCACGCTGACCAAGCGCTGGGCTGCGGCAGGGTGCTGCGCTTGGAGTTCGGCTGGAGCGTCATGGTCGCGTTCAGACACCATTGGCCGCGAGCCCTGATCTGGCTCATGCACCGCAAGATTCTGACCCGGCGGGCGGGTCACCGCTAGCGCGAGGTCAGGGGCTGTTGCCGACGCAGCCTTGGCCGCTTGCGGCACCAAAACGGCCGTTAAAGCCGCTATGGGTGCGCCGAGACCGGCATCATTCAGAGTTTTTTTTTCCTGCGCGCTGCCAGGCGATGGTGGCCTAGCCGCAGTCGTTGCGTTTGTAGGTTTGAAGGCTAATAAGCGCAGCAGCACCATGGTCAAGGCCGCATATTCATCAGGCGCCAAGCCCAGGTCTGCACGCCCATGAAGGCAAATACTGTACAAAAGCTGGGTTTCGTCGGCAGGCATCAGTTGCGCGATTTGGGCGATGTCAGCGGCCTCGGGGTCGGCGGCATCCTCCTGGGCTGCGGCAGGTCCCAAGGACTGCAAGACTGCAATGCGGTGCAGCGCGGTGGCCATTTCTTCCAAGGTCGAGGCGGCGCTCAGGCCGTGTAGGCGCAAGGTGTCAACCGTTTGCACCACGGTACGGCCATCGCCGGCGGCCAGCGCCTGCAACAAGCTAAACACATAAGAGCGGTCCACGCTGCCCAACATTTGGCGCACGGCCGTCTCGGCCAGAGCGCCGCCGCCAAAGGCGATGGCCTGGTCCGTCAGACTGAGCGCATCACGCATGGAGCCTCGCGCTGCCCGCGCCAACAGGCGCAATGACTGGGCGTCGGCGCTCACCGACTCTTGGCCCAAAACCTGCGCCAAGTGGTCGCGGATGGTCTCGGGCGCCATGGGGCGCAAATTGAACTGCAGGCAGCGCGAGAGCACCGTGACCGGCACTTTTTGGGGGTCAGTCGTCGCCAAAACAAACTTGAGGTAGTCCGGCGGCTCCTCCAGAGTTTTAAGCATGGCGTTAAATGCGTGCCCGGTAAGCATGTGTACCTCGTCGACCATGAACACCTTAAAGCGGCCTTGCACCGGCTTGTACACCGCCTGCTCTAGCAGGGCTTGCACCTCGTCCACGCCCCGGTTGGAGGCAGCGTCGAGCTCGGTGTAATCCACAAACCGGCCAGAATCGATGTCCACACAGGCTTGGCAGAGGCCGCAAGGCGTTGCCGTGATGCCTCCTGTGCCGTCAGGGCCCTGGCAGTTGAGCGATTTGGCCAAAATGCGCGAAACCGTTGTCTTTCCCACGCCGCGCGTCCCGGTAAACAGATAAGCATGGTGCAGGCGCTGGCTGCGCAGGGCATTGCTCAGGGCCTGAACCACGTGGTCCTGGCCAACCATTTGCGCGAAATTGCGCGGACGGTATTTGCGAGCCAGGACGATATAGGACATGGCTGGATTCTAAAGCGGCCTGGTCTGCGCCTGGGGCCGGCCCTTGACGCGCCAAAGTGCCTAGGAGCGGGACTTGGACCGGGGCGCCGCCTCAACCGGGGGCGCTATGCCCATCAGCGCTTGCTTGAGTTGCGCATCCGCCGGGTCGGGTCCCAGCCAAATTCTCAGCAAGGCTGCGAAAAAGCGGGGCTCGCGGATCAGACTTCCGATGGGTTTGCCGTTGTGGGTGATGGTGGTGCCTACATTGGGTGCGTAATCGATGTGCAGCACATCGCCAGGGAGCAGCTTTTTTCCTCCAGAGAAAAATACGCCCATCGCGTCGCCCATTTGCGATGCGCCTTGGATGATTTTGCTCATTTCCTCATTGGCCGGCGCATTGTTTTGAATCCCGCGGATAAACAAACTCCCCAATTCATTGCCCTCCACTTCGCGGTAAAAAATCAATTGCAAGCGCTTGGCACGGGGGTCTGCCAGTAACGCGTCGATGCTATTGAACTTGCTGGCGGTATACAAGCCCGCAGCGTAGACCTTGAAGCCAAAACGTTGGCGGATGCCCGCCCCGTGGAGAAGCAATTTGCTGTCATTGAGCTGCGCCTCGGCCGCAAAATGTGCACTGCCGAGGTCTATAGACTGCTGGGCTGGGATGGGCTGTGTAAAAAAACACAGCAGCGATACAACAAATAAGCGAGTGAATGTAAGGTGTGCCATAGGCTTGAGCCTAGCACAATAATTGTCAATTCGATAACCTCATGAGTGCACAACGGTTCGGTCCACATCCCCAGCTTGGTCGGTCAACCCGCGCAAACAATACTGTGGAGTCTGGTGAACACAATGGACTTGGTCGCAAGGACGGCACGGCACATCCAAGCGCATGGCCACTTCCACTCGGCTGCCAATTGGCTTGACGCGGTCAGGCCAGGCCGGCCCAAAGAAGACGGTGACCGGGACTCCCAAACTGGCGGCAATATGCGCGGGGCCGCTGTCCATGCCAAAAAAATGACGTGCACGACTCAAATAAACCACCATCTCCCGAAGACTGCCATGCCACATACGCAGACGGCCTTGGCGAAACAAAGCATGCTGTGCAAGGTGCTGCGCTAACTCGACAGCACCGCTTGGCGGCATGAAAACCAGCAAAGGCAGCGCTGAGCTGGCAAACCGGCCGAGTAAGCGGTCCACCTCATCAAGGGGAAAGCGACGCATTGGCAAGGAGGCATCGAAATGAAAGCCCACATAGGGCGCAATCTGCGTCGCTTGCCCGCGTTCAGGTGCCAGCAATTGCAAACTTGGCGTAAACGGCGTTTGGTCGGGCACAAGTGCAAGATAACGCGCTATGCGGCGGTTATGGTCCAGCAAATGGGGCTGCTGCACATCGTCCGGCACGACATCGGTCAAGAGTTGCTGGCCGCCTGTAAATGCATAGCCAATGCGACGCTTTGCACCGGAAAAAAACATCAATGCAATCTGGCGTACGTCGCCACGTACTTCAATTCCCCAATCCCAATGCGTTTTGCGCAGCGTCCACAGCAGCCGCGAGCAGCGCCAAAGGCCGCGCCAACCTTGTCCATATTTGACCCACGGCGCCTCAAAGGGTTCCAAGACTGACACCCAATCAGTCCCAGCAAGGAGTTCTGCCGCCCAGGGACCGGCTACCAAACATAGATGCGCGTCGGGATATCGCTTGCGCAAGGCCTTGAGCAAAGGCGTGAGCAAAACAATGTCGCCAATCAGATGGAAATCAAACACCAAAATCGACCTTGGAGGATCCTGGGGTGGCCCCCGCCCGCGCATGGACCCGAAAAAACCCAGCAACGCCCACAAGGGCGCCAAATATTTGGCAAATTTAACGATTTTAGGATTGAAGCTGCGCACAGGGATGATGGAGGGCAGTAGGCATAAATGGGTGGACTTTGGGTGGCAGGTTCGCCCGAAAAACCGTCCTGTCAAAGTGACTTCGGGATCTTATCCCATCGGAGTTTTTGGTTGAAACGTCGACATCCATGGGGCCGATGCCATGTCAAACGGTGATGGCGCAGGGTTAAAAATCAGAGAAAATTGTTGAAATTATTTGATAATTAAAATTTTTAGTTTAATAATTACAATAAACCAATTTATACATATTTTGACCGAACCAAAGCCCTCTTTCGCAGCAACGGTTGCTGCGCTTTACCACGCCACCCCGATTTCAGGCCGAGGTTGGATGCTTGTCGCCGCTTGGGTTGCCTATGTATTTGCCGTTTTGGCTTGGCTGTCCCATGAAACCACATTGAATAGCTGGATATGCCAAACCCTGCGCTAGCCGTTTGGCAGGCCTTTGCCCGCGAAGGCGACTTCAACGGCATCTTGCACGCCTATCGTGTGCGGGCCGATGGGATCATGGTCACGATGAATGTATTCTTGACCCTGGTGTGCTTTGCTATTGCACCCGCAAGGGAAACCTGGCTTGCCGCCCTGTTGATTGGCTTGCCCACCTTGGGGCTTAGCTACTACGTGGCCCGCCAATTCCCGGGACAATTGCTCAGCAGGATCACGATGGCCTGCGCATTTATGGCCTACACCAGCCTGGTCATTCACCAAAGCGGGGGCGCGATTGAAGGCCACTTTGCCGCCTTCGGGCTCATAGGGGTTTTGTTGTATTACCGGGACTGGCGTACCATTTTTGCCGCCACGGTCTTTATCTACATGCAGCACCTAGTGGCTGGCTATGCGCAAACTCTGGGTGTCCCCATCTATGTCTTTGATTCGGACGCCTTTTGGTTCAAATTTGCCGTCCATGTTGCCTACTTTTTGCCTTTTGTCAGCATGATGGGCTACCTTTCGATTTGGTTGCGGCGTGACGGCGTGGAGCAATTGCGCACCATCGCGCGCTTGCAAATCAACGAGCTCGAACTGGTCAATGCCAAAGAGCAAGCCGAGGTCGCCAACCGCCTGAAAAGTGAAATCCTGGCCAATATGAGCCATGAGATTCGTACCCCCATGAATGGGGTGCTTGGATTGCTGCAACTGATGGAAGGCGAGTCCAATGCCGCCCGGCGGCACGAATATCTGCAACTGGCCCAGCAGTCAGGAGACCATTTGCTTGGCTTGATTGACAACATCCTGGATCTTTCCAAAATCGAGGCTGGCGTCATTGAAGTCGCCCATTTGGTCATGCCTTTGCATGACACCGTCGAGCAAACCATTCGATCGGTCATGCCCTTGGCGCAACAAAAAGGCTTAACGCTGAACCTTCATATCGCAAACGATGTGCCCCGCCAGGTTCAAACCGATCCCGTCAAAGTGCGGCAAATATTGCTCAATCTCACGGGCAATGCCATCAAATTCACCGATCAAGGCGGGATCGAGGTCCGATTGAGCGCGCAAACACTGCCCGACGCAGGCTTGCGCCTTCGAATAGCAGTACGCGATACAGGCATTGGATTTGACCCGGAAAAACTCGAGTCTTTGTTTTCACCGTTTGTGCAAGGCGATAACTCCTCGACACGCAAACATGGTGGCAGCGGATTGGGCTTGGCGATCAGCCGCAAACTCGCGCACAGCCTAGGGGGCGACATATCGGCCAGCAACCTGGCGGGCGCTGGAGCAGAATTTTTCGCTGAAATCGTCTGCACGGTGGCCGCCGACCAGCCCCTACCAAACCCGCTGCTTTCCCAGACATCATTACACAAGCAAGGTTTGCGCATTTTGCTTGCCGAAGATCACCCCGTGAACCAAAAAGTAGCGTCCTTGATGCTGGACCGCTTAGGCCACCAAGTGCGAATCGTCGCAGACGGCCAGCAAGCCCTGGACGCCTTGGCGCGCGAGGACTTTGACCTGATTTTGTTGGACGTCATGATGCCCGTGATGGACGGCATCACCGCCTTGCAGCACATTCGCAGTCGCCAAGCCCGAACGGGCACAACCCATACGCCCATCATGATCTTGAGCGCGCACGCCATGCTCGGCGACCGCGAAAACATGCTTGCCGCCGGCGCGGATGCGTACCTGGCCAAACCCATTGCCATCACCTCGATGCGGGAGGAGATTTCCCGGCTGATGGACTCGCGGCTCCATGCGGGATCGTTGGGCTGACCGGTAGTACTAGGGTGATCGCTGTTTGGGTAAAGGGGGAAGCTTGCTTGCGCTAGGATAGCTCGCCTATGTATCGCTTTGTCAACGCACTCGGATTTCAAGCAGGCTGGTGGGCCTGCGTCGCCAGCGTGGGCTTTGACCGGCAAGCCGAGGCGCTGGCATTTTGCGCCGCACTCGTGGCAGCGCATCTTCGGCATTGCGCCTCGCCGGCTAAAGAGATGCAATTGGCCGTTCTCGCCATGGCCGTGGGCATTGCGGTGGATTCGACGTTGCAGTATTTTTCGGTAATCCGTTTTCTCGGACTATCTGTGGCAGGCTTGAGCCCACTGTGGTTATGGATGCTCTGGGTTCTATTTGCCACGACCTTAAATAGTTCGCTTGGCTTTCTTCAAACCTTCTCGTGGAAAGTCTCGGCTGCGATGGGCTTGATCTTTGGCCCAGTAAGCTATATCGCCGGCGCAAAGCTAGGCGCTGCCGATTTTGACTATTCCACAGCGCACATCTTGTCGCTTGCAGTCATTTGGATGGTGGTCTTGCCAGCCTTGGTTAGGGTCGCCAGACAAATGCAAGTTCGCACCGACCAAGCAACGTCGTGCGATGATGAAAATGGTGCTGGCGTGAATTGAAAGATGCCTTGAAACCCGCATAAATAAAAGGTTTCAAATTTTTCAAATTGCTTTTGTTCCCCGTTTTGTTCCCCGGTATTCGGTCTGATACGCCCCACCTCCTGAGTAAGTGGTAAAGTTTAAAAAAATTAGCGTGTTTTCATTGAGCATCTGTTTTTTCGCTCCGTGCTTCAGACATATCGGCGTGACTGATGCGCATGATGGACTGACCGCTAGTGCCAAACTCCCTCGCCAGCGCAGCGACGGTCTCGCCGCCCAGTAGCCGCGCCAAAATCAGCTTGTTGACCTGTCCAATCGGGGAAGGCTTCTAAAGTACGGCCATCGGTTTGAAAGATGGATCTGCCTGAAAACCCCAAGACGCGCCCACGCGCACCTGCGCGATGCGTATGGAAAGCCGGCTATCTACCGCCCCTGAACTCATTGAGTTTCCTTGCTCACCCCAACACCACAGCCCCCGCAGGCACCCCTACCAAGACAATGGCTGCGGTGATGTCAGTGGATGTCACGGCCTTGGCGATAGCCATGCCGTTG
>CAMATX010000058.1 GCA_945861345.1 Comamonas sp. lk | reverse complement strand
ATACCTCGGGCAGTGCGGGGCCGCTGGGCGATTTGAACGCCTATGGTGCTAACCCGACAGGTACGTTTTTCAACCGCGTGCAGACCTATGAGGCCGGTGAATTTCCCGCCACCGACACGATCCACTTTCCCAAAAGTTGTTTGCATTGCGAAGACCCGCCGTGCGTGCCGGTCTGTCCCACGGGCGCGAGCTACAAGCGCGCAGAGGACGGCATCGTGCTGGTGGATTACGACAAATGCATAGGCTGCAAATACTGCGCCTGGGCTTGTCCTTATGGCGCACGGGAGTTGGATAAAGAACGCCAGGTCATGACCAAATGCACGCTGTGCGTAGACCGGGTGTACGACCCCCTGCTTCCCGAGGCGGACCGGCAGCCCGCGTGCGTGCAAGCCTGCCCGACCAATGCGCGTTTGTTTGGAGACATTAAAGACCCCGAGAGCGTGGTGAGCAAAGCCATTGCCGAGCGCGGCGGCTACCAACTGATGCCTGAGTGGGATACGCAACCGGCGAACCACTATTTGCCGCGCCGCATTACGGCTGCAGCTTCGTCGCCCACATTGCCTACGGGCAAGGAGTAAGCGCCATGCATCCGGCTTTTTCTATTTTGTTTTTCACTACGCTTGCTGGTGCTGCACAAGGGCTGCTGGTCGCGCTGGCGCTGGCGCAGATCGCTGGCGTGGCGATGGACAGCAGCTTTTTGCTGCAAGCAATTGCGCTGGGCTTGGTGCTGTTGGTGGCGGGTTTGGCCTCCTCGTTTTTGCACCTCGGCCACAAGATGCGCGCCTGGCGCGCGGTGCTGATGTGGCGCACCTCCTGGATGTCGCGCGAGGTGATTGTGTTGCCAGCGTATATCGCATTGGCAGCGCTTTGGTGGCTGTCGCTCTACACAGGTGCGGACGGCGCACTGGCACATGCACTGCCTTGGCTGGTCGTGCTTGGCGCGCTGCTGCTGTGGTATTGCACCGCCATGATTTACGCCTGCCTGCGCTTTATCCAGGAATGGGCGCACTGGAGCACGGTGGCTAACTTCATCCTCATCGGCTTGGCCTCTGGTAGCGTGCTGGCCTGTGCGCTGGCGGCCTCGAGCGGGCAAGCTGACTTGCTGGACGCCTTGGCCCCCTGGGCCACTGCGGCTACGTTCGTAGCGGCCATAGTGCGCTGGAGCAGTCTGCATCGCAACAAAAGTTTGCGCCCTGCTTCCACACTGCAATCGGCCACCGGCATCCAGGCCAAGCGCCTGGTACAAAAATCCATGGGCATGTCCGCTGGTGCCTTTAACACCCGTGAGTTTTTTCATGGTGCCAGCCAATTCGCTTTGCGCAATGTGCGCTGGGCTTTTATCTTGGGCTTGTTCGTTCTGCCATTGGTTCTGGAGCTCTTTGCCCTGCGCGGCGGCACCGCGTGGCCCTGGGCTTGGGCAGCCTTGCTGCAGGCCCCCGCGCTAATTGCCGAGCGCTGGGTGTTTTTCGCGCAGGCTAAGCATCCACAAAATTTGTATTACCAGGTGGTGGGCTAGGGGCGTCTTATCGACCGCGCTCACGCTGCGCAATCCAGACCGTCGAGGCCAGGATGACGGTGGCGCCCACTATGGTGGAGTGGCTCGGTACATCGCCAAAGGCGAGCCAGCCCATGAGCGAGGCCCAGAGCAAGTCCAAAAAACGCAGTGACTGGGTCGCCGAAATATCGGCCACCCGAAAAGCGCGAGCCAGCATGTAATGCGCGGTGGAGCCCAGAATCCCGGCAATCACAAACCCGAACCACTGCATCGGCGTAGGGTCGCTCCAATGCAAAAGACCCAAGGGCAGGCTGAGTGCAGTAACCGAGATGGCTTGCCACAGCACAATGACGCCGGAGGTTTCAGTGCGGGTGAGACTTTTGGTTACCAAAAACGATGCGGCAAACAGCGGTGAGGACGCCAGCATGATCAGGAAATACCAACCCCCATCGGTGGATAAATTGGGACCGACCACCACCATTACCCCGGCAAAGCCGACCAAGGCGGCAATCCAGCGGTCGGCGTGCATTTTTTCACCCAAAAACCAGGCGGCCCCTAGCATGATGAAAATCGGGCCGGTAAAGCCAATAGCCGTCATATCGGCCAGGCCGATGCGCGGCAAAGCGGTAAACCAAAACATCAGGCCCACGGTGTGCAAGGCACCACGCCACCACTGGCCCGCCATATTCACGGGGCGGTAAGCAGCCAGTCCTTCGCGCAGCACCAGCGGCAACACCGCCAGGGTGCCAAAAAGGTAGCGTAAAAACTGCGCCTCAAACGGGTCCAGGGTCAGGGTGATACTGCGTACGATGGTGTTGAGCAGCGAAAAGACAATGCCGCTGGCCGCAATCCACAACATGCCGCGCCACACCGGCGGCAGGCGGCGCGAGCGCAGCGCCAGGTGTCGGCGCAAGAGGGTAGCCGCTGCGCGGGTTTGACGCAAAAGCGCAGTCAAGGGCGCAATCGAAGGAGGGTGACAGTCACGCTTTGAGTATAGGCCTGCCACCCTTGCTGCCCGTGCCCCGATTTAGCCAAAGAGCTGCCCGCGCGCCGCGTCAGTGATGGCTAGCACGCAGGGGTGGCTGATGCGTCGCTCCACGGACACCGCATAAAACTCCTCGACCAGCTCCTCACTGCGACCAACGCATTGGACGGCGCACTGGTCCATGGTTTCTTGCTCCATCACGCGCGGGACAATGAACACACCCCGGCCTTCGCGGCCAAAGGCGGTCATTAGTGCGCCGTCATCAAACTCGCCGACGATGCGCGGGGCGATGTTGTGGCGCGTCAGCCAGGCCTCTAGCTGCGGGCGCACCGAGGCCTGGGTGCCCTGAATTAGCAGGGGAGCGCCGTTCAAGCATGCCGGAAATACGCCTTGCAACTGGGCCGCCAGCGCAGGAGTACACAAAAACGACATGCTGCTTCGTCCCAGGGCGTGGTTAAAGGCACGCACATTGATGCGCCGTGACATGGGCGCGTCGGCAATGACCAGGTCCAAGCGGTTCAGGGCCAGTTGCGATAACAGATCGGGAAACTTCCCCTCGCTACACACCATGCGCACTGGCGTAGCCAGGGACAAAGCCGGCTCCAAGAGCCGGTAGGCCACCGATTTATTCACCGAATCGGCCACGCCCACCCGAAACTCCAGCACCTGCGTGCCGCCGTGGGCCTGGCGCACCGCCGTCTCTAGCTCATTGCCCAAGGTGAAAATTTGATCGGCATAGCCCAGAGCGAGGCGCCCGTGCTCGGTCAGCTCCAACGAACGCCCGCTTTTCTTGAAAAGTTTGCGGCCCAACCAGTCCTCCAAAAGGTGGATCTGGCCGGAAAGGGTTTGCGGCGTGGTGTGCAGTTGCTCGCCCGCGCGCATGACGCCGCCGGACTTGGCGGTCACCCAAAAGTAATACAAGTGCTTGAAATTCATAGGAAATTTTCCTCGTTGGATGGGGCTACAGAGATGCTGCGTGTCATTTGCTTCAGTTTATTCGAAGTAAAAATTGGGAAAATACGAATTTACACGATGTATTTAAGTATCTACATTCACCATCGCGTAAGCGCGCGACCAGTGCGCAGCGCGTTGTGCACCCTTGGTGCTTTGTCTTAAGGAGTTGTTATGCGATTAAGTACCCGCGGCCGTTTTGCCATCAACGCCATGGTGGACTTGGCTCTGCGCACACCCGGGCAACCGGTGCCGCTGAGCGACTTGGCACTGCGCCATGGCATTTCTCTGTCCTACCTGGAGCAGGTATTTGCCAAGCTGCGCCAGCATGGCTTGGTCGAGAGCACACGCGGGCCCGGTGGTGGCTATGCGCTGGGCTTTCGAGGGGACACGATCTCGGTGGCCGACATCGTGCTGGCCATCGAAGAAGGTCCATCGCGCGCCCAGCGTGGCCAGGAAGACATGACCGAGGCACTGTGGGAGCAACTGCACTGCGCACTGCTGGAGCACATGAAAAACATCAGCCTGCACAGTCTGGCCTTACAGCAAAAGACCAAAGGCTTTGTGGTGCAAGAACGCAGCACGCCCAAGAAAAGCCTGGTCAAAAAGACGGCGCCAACGCTGCCTGCCCCCAACGCGCCCAACTCGGTGTTTGCATTGGGAAGTTGGCTGCCGACGCGGGCCTAAGTCCGCGCCTGCCCTGGTCTTAGGGCGTCACGGGGCTCAGGCACAATGCACGCAGTTTCCCTGTTGGCCCCACCTACAACCGAACTGCCCGCACGTGCACAAGGCCTTGCAATTCGATCACACCCACCTGTTCGCACGGCCTGCGCTGCGGCGGCTGCTTGCTTGGGGGGCGGGCGCATTGCTTACCGCGTTTCTGAGCGCTTGCGCGACTGCGCCTGTCCCGACAGCCACAAGCAGTGTCATGCCCACCTGGAGCGTGCTGGACCTCAGCCAATGGCAGGCGCTGCCTCTTCCCGGAAAAATGGCCACGCACTACCAGCTTGACCGCCAGGCGCCAGCGGACCAGCACGGCGCACGCCTGGCTTTGCGGGCGCGCTCTGACGATTCGGCCAGCATGGTTCGTACGCCGGTGCAAATCGCCGGCAAAGACCTCGGCCACCTCCAGTTTTCTTGGCATGTGCCAGCGCTCATCGACGGCGCCGATATGGCAACCCGCAATGCAGACGATTCCCCCGTGCGCTTGGTGCTGGCCTTTGAGGGCGACCGCAGCCAGTTTTCGGCCAAAGACAGCGCGCTGAGCGAGCTCACGCGCCTGGTAACGGGCGAGGAAATGCCCTACGCCACGCTGATGTACGTCTGGTGCAACAAGCGCCCTATCGGGAGCGTGATCCACAACGCCCGCACCGATCGGATTCGCAAAATCGTGGTGGAGTCCGGCCCACTGGGCCTCAAGCAATGGCGCCATTACTTGCGCGACGTGCGGGCTGACTACCGCGCTGCCTTCGGGCAAGAACCCGGCGCCTTGGTAGGCATCGGCATCATGACTGACAGCGACAACACGCACAGCCAGGCTACCGCCTGGTACGGCAAGATCAGCCTGAACTAAGCGCGCAACGGATAATCGGGGATTCATTCTTGGAGTTGCTATGGCACATGCCACTTTTATTTGGCAGGACCCTTTTTTACTGGACGCCCAACTAAGCGATGAAGAGCGCATGGTGCGTGACGCTGCTGCCGCCTACTGCCAGGACAAATTGCAAAGCCGCGTGACCCAGGCTTTTCGACATGAAACCACAGACCCGGCCATCTTCCGGGAAATGGGCGAGTTGGGCCTACTGGGCCCCACCATCCCCGAGGCGTATGGCGGTCCGGCTCTCAATTACGTGGCTTACGGTCTGATCGCTCGCGAGGTGGAGCGCGTGGACAGCGGCTACCGCTCCATGATGAGTGTGCAAAGCTCGCTGGTGATGCTGCCCATTTATGAGTTTGGCACCGAGGCGCAGCGCCAAAAATTCCTGCCGGCGCTGGCCAGCGGAAAGACCGTTGGCTGCTTTGGCCTGACCGAACCCAACCATGGCTCGGACCCGCAAAGCATGGTGACGCGCGCGCAAAAAGTGGCCGGTGGCTACAAACTCAGCGGCGCCAAGATGTGGATCAGCAACAGCCCTATCGCTGATGTGTTCGTGGTCTGGGCGAAGGAAGTTAGTGAAAGCGGTGCCGTAGGCCCGATTCGCGGCTTTGTTTTGGAAAAAGGCATGGCCGGACTCTCCGCCCCGGCCATCCACGGCAAAGTGGGTTTGCGCGCCAGCATCACCGGCGAAATCGTAATGGACGGCGTGTTCTGCCCTGAGGAAAACGCCTTCCCTGAAGTGCGCGGCCTCAAAGGCCCGTTCACTTGCCTGAACAGCGCACGCTACGGCATCGCCTGGGGCGCTTTGGGCGCGGCCGAAGACTGCTGGCACCGCGCACGCCAATACACCTTAGACCGCCAGCAGTTTGGCCGCCCACTAGCTGCCAACCAGCTGATCCAGAAAAAACTGGCCGATATGCAAACCGAAATCGCGCTGGGCCTGCAAGGCTGCCTGCGCCTGGGGCGCATGAAAGACGAGGGCACGGCCAGCGTGGAAGTGACCTCCATCCTTAAGCGCAATTCCTGCGGCAAGGCACTGGACATCGCCCGCCTGGCGCGCGACATGATGGGCGGCAACGGCATCAGCGACGAATTCGGTGTGGTGCGCCACCTGGTGAATCTGGAAGTGGTCAACACCTACGAAGGCACGCACGACATCCACGCCTTGATTCTGGGGCGGGCTATGACCGGCATTGCTGCGTTTTCCAACTAAGCGGGCCGCGCCGCATGACTTACCAGGCCGACGCCGAGCGCTACGATGGGCGCATGCCCTACCGCACTTGCGGGCGCAGCGGGCTCAAGCTGCCCGCCATTGCATTGGGTCTGTGGCATAACTTTGGCGACACCACCGCCTTCCAAACCCAGCGTGTGATGCTGCGCACGGCCTTTGATCTGGGCATCACGCACTTTGACCTGGCCAACAACTACGGCCCGCCCTTTGGCAGCGCCGAAACCAACTTCGGTGAGCACCTGCGGCGCGACTTTCGGCCGTACCGCGATGAGCTGCTCATTTCGACCAAAGCGGGCTGGGACATGTGGCCCGGGCCCTACGGACAGGGCGGCGGCTCGCGCAAGTACGTGCTGGCCAGCCTGGACCAAAGCCTTCGACGTATGGGTTTGGACTACGTTGATATTTTTTACAGCCACCGCTTTGACCCGGATACGCCTTTAGAAGAAACCTGCGGCGCACTGGCCAGTGCGGTGCAACAAGGCAAGGCGCTGTACATCGGCATAAGCAGTTACTCGGCCAAAAAGACCCGTGAAGCCGTGGCGCTGCTGACTGCCATGGGCGTGCGCACGCTGATCCACCAGCCCTCGTACAGCCTACTCAACCGCTGGGTCGAAGAGGACTTGTTAGACACGCTGGACGACCTGGGCCTGGGCTGCATCGCCTTTAGCCCGCTGGCCCAGGGGGTGCTGACGGGTAAATACCTCGGTGGTATTCCGGCAGATGCACGCATCAACCGCCCCGGCGGCGCGTCGCTGCGCCCCGAGCATCTGAACGAGCGCAACCTGGCGCATGTACGCGCCTTGCAAGGCATTGCGCAGCAGCGCGGGCAAAGCCTGGCGCAAATGGCCCTGGCCTGGGTGCTGCGCGGAGGCCGTGTGACCAGTGCGCTGGTGGGGGCGAGCAAGCCGGCGCAAATTATGGAGCTGGTCGAAAGTGTCAAACGGTTGGAATTTACGCCTGGTGAGTTAGCTGCGATAGACCGCCACGCGCTTGAAGGCGGTATCAATCTTTGGCAGCGACCTGGTACCGACCAGCGACCGGGCTAAGCCCCGTTTTAAACCGCGCCGCTACCGACCAGCAAAGCGGGGTTGTCTGCCTCGAGCACGCTTTGCGCCCAGGGTGCGAGGCGCTTGGTATCGGAGCGCAGTATTTCTTGTTTGACGGCCAGGATCTGCGCCGGATGCATGGAAAAACTGCGCAAACCCAGGCCTAAGAGCAAACGCGTTAAGCCGATATCGCCGGCCATTTCGCCGCAAATACTCACGCCTTTGCCTTGCTTGCGGCACTCCGCAATGGTGCTGGCCACCAATTGCAAGACCGCTGGATGCAGCGGGTCGTACAAATGGGCGACCAATTCGTCCGCCCGGTCGATGGCCAGGGTGTACTGAATCAAGTCATTGGTGCCGATGGACAAAAAGTCAAAGTACTTCAAAAACCGCTTGAGCATGAGCGCAGCGGCCGGAATTTCTATCATGGCGCCCACCTGGATCGGCCCGTAGGCCTGGCCGCGCCTATCAAGCATGGCGCGCGCCTGAGCGATGTGGGCAAAGGTTTGCTCTATCTCCGATTGGTGCGCCAGCATGGGGATCAGCAAATGCACCTGCCCAAATGCGGCGGCGCGCAAAATGGCGCGCAGCTGCGTTAAAAACATCGCCGGATCGGCCAGGCTCCAACGAATAGCGCGCAGGCCCAGCGCCGGGTTAAGGTGGGCCGAGTCGTGCACGCTGTCGTCCAGAGGTTTGTCAGCGCCCACGTCGACAGTACGGATGGTCACCGGCAGGCCGTGCATGTCTTGGACGGCGCGCTTGTACGCCTCAAATTGCTCCTCTTCGTCGGGCAAGTGGCCGCGCCGGCCCATGAACAAAAACTCACTGCGAAACAGGCCCACACCAAGAGCGCCTGCGGCCAGAGCGCTGTGCGCGTCTTCGGGCATTTCAATATTGGCCAGGAGCTGGACACTTTCGCCATCGAGGGTGATCGCCGGGGTGTTCAGTAAGCGCGCCAGACGGCCGCGTTCGAGCTCATGTTGGCGCTTTTTAAAGCTGTATTCCGCCAGGATGATGGGCGAAGGGTCGACGATGACCACGCCGGCATCGCCGTCAATAATGACCCAGTCGTCCTGGCGTACCAACTGGCTGCAGGTGCGTGCGCCCACCACGGCCGGAATGTCCATGCTGCGCGCGACGATGGCGGTGTGCGACGTTTTACCGCCCACGTCGGTGATAAAGCCGACAAACACGCTTTGCTTAAATTGCAACATGTCGGCCGGCGAGAGGTCGTGTGCTACCAGCACCAAAGGCACATCCACCGTGTCGCCCAGCAGCACATCTTGCTGTGCCGGTTTGACCGCTTTGCGCGGCGGAGCCGCCACTGGCGAGGCGACTCCGCGCATAGCACGCAAGATGCGCTCGACGATTTGCTCCAGGTCGGCCTTGCGCTCGCGCAAGTAGGGGTCTTGCATCTCATCAAAATTGCGCGCGATGACTTCGAGCTGTGCTGTCAGCGCCCATTCGGCGTTGTACATGCGCTCGACAATCCAACGCTTGACGCCGGCCTCCAGCTCGGCGTCGTCCAGCAGCATCAGGTGCACATCCAACAGCGCACTGAGCTCTTGGGGCGCGTCTTTGGGACTCATATTGGCGATGCTGTGCTGCATTTGCTGCAGTTCGTGTACCACCTGGTTGCGCCCGGCGCGCACGCGCTCGATTTCGGTTTGCACCTGCTCGGGCTGCACAAAATAGTGCGCCACATCCATGCGGCTAGAGGCCACCAGCACGGCGCGGCCAATAGCTACGCCGCGTGAAACTGCCAGACCGTGGATGGAAAAAGTCATGCTGCGTAGCCCTTGGCGCCTATTCGCCTTCGCCGAAGCGGTCGGCGATCAGCGCGAGCAAAGCGTCCATGGCCTCTTGCGCACGCTCGCCCTCCGTCTCCAGGCTGACCTGCGAGCCGATGCCGGCGGCCAACATCATGACGCCCATGATGCTTTTGGCGTTTACACGCCGCTCGCCTTTGCTGATCCACACGTCGCAGGCAAAGCTACCCGCCAGTTTCGTCAACTTGGCCGAGGCGCGGGCGTGCAGGCCCAATTTATTGCTGATGGTCGTGGTCGCTTGGATCATGGTTGCGTTTATTTTGGTTCAAAGGAGGCGCCACGGCCACCTGCATGATGGACTGCGACGCCCCGGCCAATGCCCGGGCCACCAGCGCATCGAGGCCTTCGTGGCGGTAGTTGACGGTGCGCAGCAGCATGGGCAAATTGACCCCGGCGACGAGTTTGGAGGAAAGGCCATCCACGACCTTTTGCGCCACATTGCACGGCGTGGCACCAAATACGTCGGTCAATACCAGCACGGACGCGTCCGGGCACAGGCCCATCAGGATGCGCGCGCTAGCCACCGTGGCCTCGGGCGACTCATTGGCCTGCACATCCAAGGCGTGCAAGTAGCTTTCCACTTCGGGAAAGACGTGCAGCACACAGGCGCGCAGGGCCCCGGCCAAGGGCGCGTGGGCGATGATCAAAATACTGCTGGGCATAAATGCGGTGGGACGGGCACGAAGGCATCAATTATGCGGCCTCGCCCGCAACATATGCACGTACGCGGCCAGGCAGCACAGGCCGTAAAGGCCCATAGCACCCTGATAAGCAGCCACCTGCGTCCAGCCTTGGGCTTGCAAAGCGTCGATGGCCAGGCCCACACCCCATTGCACCGCGAAAACACCGCTGAAGATCAGCAGATTAAAGGCCGACAAGGCCCGCCCGGCCAAGTGCGCGGGAAATGCCATGCCAATAGCCGGCTGCGCCAAAGTGCCCACGGTGCAACTGACGCAGTACAGCGTCCATGCCAAAGCGCTGTAAGCGCCCAGCGCTGGGCCAGCCCAGGCGATGGCGGCGAGCGCCAGTAGGCTCAGGGGCGTGTACCAGCGCATCAAAAACATGGCGCTATAGCCCCGGCGAGCAAATACCGGCATGACGCTACCCCAGGCTAGGTAAGACAGCATCATGGCCAGGTTGAGCCAAAACATGCCTTGTGCTGCCTCGCCCTGCGTGTAGCCAGCAACCTTGACCATCCAAGGCGATGCCCACAACGTTTGCACCGCTACCAAGCCGCCATAGCACACGAAGCCCGAGGGTGCCAGGCTGCGAAAAAACGGATCGCGCCAGACCTGGGCGTAACCGGTGTCAGCCACTGGTGCTGGCTCCCCCTGTGCATCGCTCTGCGGCCGCGTTTGCGTCTGCGCTGACGACTCGGGTACGGCCCAAGCGATCAGCACCATAGACAGCAAGAGCAAGAGGCCCAGTCCAACAAACAGTGGGCGCCAGCCGGTCAAGGGCATGATCCACTGCACGGGCAGCGTCGAGGCGACCATGCCCAGCGCGCCGGTCATGAGCATCCAGGAGTTGGCGCGCATTTGCATGGCCGGTGCGTACCAGCGCCGGTAGCTGGTGAGAGGCGCCATCAAGCAGGCGCTGACGCCCACGCCGCACAGGGTGCGGGCAGCCAATAGCCCGCTGAAACTGGTGGCCGCTGCAAAGCCCAGGCATGCGAGCACTGCCACCGCCAAAAATGCCAAAAGCACCCGCTTGGGGCCCAGACGATCCAGCCAACGGCCCAGGGGTAGCTGGGTCAGGGCAAAACCAAAGAAGTAGCCACCGGCCAACAGCCCCAAGTCGCCCGCACCCAGCGAAAACTCCTGCACTAGCGTGGGTGCCAAGGTCGCGGTGATAGCGCGAATGAGGGTCGAGAGGAAGTAGGCCAGCGCAAAAGCCAAAAACAGGCTGACGGCGCGCCGGGTCGGCAAGGACTCGAAGGCAGGTGGGCTCATGGTAATTGGACGGCGCTCAAAAACGGCTCTTGCATCTCTGCGCTGATGCGCGGCGCGTACAAGGCCAGGTGAAAAAGGGTGGTGCCGCTTTGCAGCCACACCAGCTGCGCTTGCACGGGTTCGCCCTGCGGATTCCGACCGCTGGCGGCATAGATAACCATGGCCGGACTACCCAGGGTAGACGCTGGCACCGAGCGTTGGGTCACTGGGCCAGCCTGCATGCGTGCCAGTGTGGCTTGCTGCCACTGTGCCAATAGGGGCCCTGCGGCGGCTCCAGACGGCAATGAAATACGGCTTACAGCAAACAACGCTCCGTCGGCCTGGCAACCGGCCATGGCGATGGTCAGGGTCAGGCCGTCCAGCAGAAAGGGGCGCTCGGCGGTGTCGGGCTTGCATGGCAGGGCAAAGCGCAGGCTGTCCAGTGTGGCATTACGCCAGTTCAGGCTGGGGCTGCACCCCGCCAAAGCGAGTACCAGCGCGGGCAGTGTGCGCCAACAATGGCGCCTCAGTCGCCGGGCGGCCAATGGGTTTACCGCCTGCCCCGCCTGTGGTTCCATGAATTCCTTTGTTGCCTTTGAAAGTGCTCCGCGCCCGAAGTGCGATGGTAACGCCAGGAGCTTGGGGCGCGTTGGCGTTATGCTTATTGCCTGCGGACGCTGTGGCGACAGAGCGCCCCAACCCACTCTCAACCTGCATGATGACAATGCCCTCCTCTGCGCATGAGCCTACGATTTCGCTGTTGTGCCCCGCAACGGTGAGCGAACTTCAGGCCGCTCGCGACATCCTCATCGAGTATGCGCAGTCAATCGCGACGCCTCACTATCTGACCGATTTCGACGCCGAATTGGCTACGTTGCCGGGCGTCTATGCGGCACCACGCGGCCAAATCCTGCTGGCCATCGCACAAGGCCGTGTGCTGGCCTGCTGTGGCGTGCTTCCTTTGGACACCGTCGATTACAGCAATGCCTGCGAAATGCGCCGCCGTTATGTGCCCCCCCGCGTTCGGGGGATGGGCCTCGGGCGTCGCCTGGCCGAGGCGCAGATGGATTTCGCGCGCATGCAAGGCTACAGCTGCATGCTTTTGGATGCGCTGTCCAGCATGGAGGCGGCCCGCGCGCTGTATGAAGACCTGGGCTTTGAAGAAATTCCGCCCTACTACTTCAACCCTATGGCTGGCGCCCATTACCTGAAGGCCGTGTTGTAAGGCGGTTTTCATTGCGCAGCACCCCGGCCGCATCGGCCGTGGGTGCCGCTAGGGGTTTAGGCTTTGGCCTGGGCCAACAAGGTGGCTGCGTCGCTTACCTCGAACTTACCGGGGCCTTCGATATTGAGGCTGGCAACTTTCCCGTCCTTGACCAGCATGGAATAGCGGTTGCTGCGCACGCCCATGCCACGGCTGGTGAGGTCCAAGATCAGGCCTGTGGCTTGGGCGAAATCACCGCTACCGTCGGCAAGCATGCGCACTTTGACACCAGTTTTTTGGTCTCGCGCCCAGGCACCCATTACAAAAGCATCGTTTACGCTAAGGCACCAGATTTCATCGACGCCCGCGGCCTTGAACGCGTCATGATGCTCCACATATCCGGGAACGTGTTTAGCCGAGCAGGTGGGGGTAAACGCACCAGGCAGTGCAAACAGCGCAATAGTTTTGCCAGCGGTGGCTTTGGCCACATCCACTGGATTGGGGCCAATGCTGCAGCCCTCGGCTTCGACTTCGTGGAATTCCATCAAAGTGGTTGCGGGCAGTGTGTCTCCAACTTGAATCATGGTGTCTCCTACATGTTTAAGGTTAAAAAATGAAAACGGCCCGACAATTGTGGGCCGTTTTCAAGATTTTCGCAGCGCAGGGCCGCAATGGCTTACACCACTGCTGCCTTTTCCACCAAGCGGGTCGCAACCCAGTTCTTGGTTTTGGAAATCGGGCGGCTTTCGGTGATTTCAATCACGTCGCCCAATTTGTACTCGCCCTTTTCGTCATGGGCGTGGTACTTGCTGGACTTGCCCACGATTTTTCCGTAGAGTTCGTGCTTCACGCGGCGCTCAATCAGGACCGTCACGGTTTTGGACCGCTTGTCGCTGACCACCTTGCCAATCAAGGTGCGCTTGAGGGATTTTTTAGCTTCCGTCATGGCTTACTCCTTAGGTGGCGGATTTATCAGCGCTCTGCTTTTCAACCAAAATGGTCTTAGCACGGGCGATGTCACGGCGCGCGGTGCGCAGCGTTGCGGTGTTGGTAATTTGCTGGGTCGCCTTTTGCATACGCAGACCGAAATGGGCGCGTTGCAGCTCCTTGACTTCAGTTTGCAGGCCAGCGATGTCTTTTTTGCGCAGTTCAGTTGATTTCATGGTGCTCATACTCCTGCTTACTGGCCAACCATGCGGCTGACAAAGGTGGTGCGCAATGGCAGCTTGGCGCCAGCCAAACGGAAGGCCTCGCGTGCCAGCGTCTCGGACACCCCAAGAATCTCGAACACGATCTTGCCGGGTTGGATCTCGGCAACGTAGTACTCAGGATTGCCCTTACCGTTACCCATACGCACCTCTGCGGGCTTTTGGGAAATTGGCTTGTCCGGGAAAACGCGGATCCAGATGCGTCCGCCGCGTTTGACGTGACGCGAAATCGCACGGCGTGCGGCTTCGATTTGGCGGGCCGTCAGGCGGCCACGGTCCGTGCACTTCAGACCGAAATCACCAAACGCCACCGAGCTGCCCCGGGTAGCGATGCCGGTGTTACGGCCTTTTTGCTCTTTGCGGTATTTGCGACGAGCGGGTTGCAACATAATTATTCTCCTTTGCCGTCAGCTGTTGCAGCTGGCGCGGCGACTGTGCGAACGCGCTTAACGGCGGGTTTAGTGGCTTCAGCACCACCGGCTTCTGCCGGCTTGTCGCTGCCGTCAGACGGCGCGGCATTGGTGCCCATAGGACGGCGTGCACCGCGTGGTGCGGGACGGTCGGCAGCAGGACGGCCTGCTCCACGATCGTCACGACGGGGTCCACGTGGACGGCGCTCTTCTTCAGTGCGCGGCTCTGCGGCTGCAGGCAGATCGTTGCGGCCCAGGGTGTCACCTTTGTAGACCCAGACCTTCACGCCAATAATGCCGTACGTGGTCTTGGCCTCGGAAACACCGTAGTCGATGTCCGCACGCAGGGTATGCAATGGCACACGGCCTTCGCGGTACCACTCAGTACGGGCAATCTCGATACCGTTCAAGCGGCCAGCCGACATGATCTTGATGCCCAAGGCACCCAGACGCATGGCGTTTTGCATGGCGCGCTTCATGGCGCGGCGGAACATGATGCGTTTTTCCAGCTGCTGCGTAATGCTGTCAGCGATCAGCTTGGCATCGATTTCAGGCTTGCGCACTTCTTCGATGTTGACAGCCACCGGCACGCCAAGTTGCTTGCCCAGATCGCGCTTGAGGTTTTCGATGTCCTCGCCTTTTTTACCGATCACCACGCCGGGGCGTGAGGAGTAAATCGTGATGCGGGCGTTCTTGGCGGGACGCTCGATCAGGATGCGCGAAACTGAAGCGTTTTTCAACTTGACTTTGAGGTACTCACGTACCTTGATGTCTTCGGCCAACATACCCGCAAAATCGCGGTTGTTGGCATACCAACGAGAGGACCAGTTACGGCTCACCGAAAGCCGAAAACCGGTGGGGTGGATTTTTTGTCCCATATCTTCCAGGCCTTTATCAGTTACCGACCGTCACGTACACATGGCACGTGGGCTTGCGGATTTGGTTGCCGCGACCTTTGGCGCGGGCGGTAAAGCGACGCAGCGATGCACCTTGCTCGACGTAAATGGTTTTCACCTTTAATTCGTCGATATCTGCACCGTCGTTATGTTCTGCGTTGGCAATGGCGGACTCCAGCACTTTTTTAATGATGCCGGCCGCTTTTTTCTGCGTAAAGGTCAGAATGTTGAGCGCCTGGTCCACTTTTTTGCCACGGATCAGGTCCGCGACCAGACGGCCTTTGTCCACCGACAAACGCACGCCACGAAGGGTTGCACGAGTTTCCATGGTCGCCTCCTATTTCTTCTGGACTTTTTTGTCCGCAGGGTGGCCCTTGAAAGTGCGGGTGAGTGCGAACTCGCCCAACTTATGGCCGACCATTTGGTCAGTGATATACACAGGAACGTGCTGCTTGCCGTTGTGCACGGCGATGGTCAGGCCGATGAAATCGGGCAGGATCATGGAGCGGCGCGACCAGGTCTTGATAGGCTTTTTATCCTTGGTGGCCACGGCTTTTTCCGTTTTAGCGACCAAGTGGTGATCCACAAAAGGACCTTTTTTGAGAGAACGAGTCATTTACCTACCCCTTATTTCTTGCGACGCGAGACGATCATGACCTGCGTACGCTTGTTAGCGCGGGTACGGTAACCCTTGGTCAGATTGCCCCATGGATCGACAGGGTGACGACCTTCGCCGGTCTTGCCCTCGCCGCCGCCGTGCGGGTGGTCGATCGGGTTCATCACGGTCCCGCGCACGGTCGGGCGGATGCCCATCCAACGCTTGACGCCTGCCTTGCCGAGACGGCGCAGGCTGTGCTCTTCATTGGCGACCTGGCCGATCGTGGCGCGACAGTCAATGTGGATCTTGCGCACTTCACCCGAGCGCAAACGCACCTGGGCGTAAGTGCCTTCACGTGCCAGCAAAGTGGCAGAGGTGCCCGCCGAGCGGATGATTTGCGCACCGCGTCCTACTTGCAATTCCACGCAGTGGATGATGGAGCCCACCGGAATATTGCGCACCGGCAAGGTGTTACCAACACGGATAGGCGCTTCGGCGCCGCTCATGATGGTGCTGCCCACTTCCAAACCGCGCGGGGCGATGATGTAAGTGCGCTCGCCATCGGCGTAGCAAATCAGTGCCAGATGAGCAGACCGGTTGGGGTCGTACTCGATGCGCTCGACCTTACCGGGAATACCATCCTTGATACGACGGAAGTCCACCACACGGTAATGGTGCTTGTGCCCACCGCCCTTGTGGCGCACAGTGATGTGACCGTTGTTATTACGACCGGCATGCTGGAATTGCGGCTCCAGCAACGGCGCATGGGGCGCGCCCTTGTGCAGGTGATCGCGTGAGATCTTCACCACGCCACGACGGCCTGGTGAGGTGGGTTTCATCTTAATGACAGCCATGATTAAGCAGCCTCCCCGCCCAGGTTGAGCTCTTGCCCCGGCTTGAGCATCACATAGGCCTTGCGCACGTTGTCACGGCGGCCCATGGATTTGCCAAAACGCTTGGACTTGCCCTTGGTGTTCACTACGGTAACGCCTTGGACTTCGACTTTGAACATCAACTCCACAGCGGCCTTGATTTCGTATTTGGTCGAGTCTTGCAGCACTTTGAAGGTGGCGACGTTGTTCTTCTCGGCAACCATAGTGGCTTTTTCAGACACGATCGGAGCGATAAGAACCTGCATCAAGCGGCCTTCATCAAATTTGGTTGGATGCGAACCGTGGCTCATGCAAACATCTCCTTGAGTTGGTCCATCGCCGCCCGGGTCACCAATACTTTGCGGTAATGCACCAGCGACACCGGATCGGCGTAACGGGGCTCCACCACCAGAATATTGACTAAGTTGCGCGAAGCGAGGTACAGGTTCTCATCGACCTGATCAGCAATCACCAGCACAGATTGCAGATTCATCTCTTTAAAGCGAGCTGCAAGCGGTTTGGTTTTGGGCGAATCCACCGTCAGCGAGTCCACGACCGCCAGACGACCTTCACGGGCCAGCTGCGAAAGGATAGCGGCCATACCGGCGCGGTACATCTTTTTGTTGATTTTGTGGCTGAAGTTCTCGTCAGGCATGTTCGGGAATATCCGACCGCCTCCACGCCACAGGGGAGAAGAGGTCATACCAGCGCGCGCGCGACCGGTTCCCTTTTGCTTAAATGGCTTCTTGGTCGAGTGCTTGACCTGTTGGCGGTCTTTCTGGGCACGGGTACCTTGACGCGCATTGGCCTGGAATGCGACGACTACCTGGTGTACCAGATCTTCGTTGTAGGCGCGGCCAAAAACGGTTTCGGGGGCATCGTACTTAGCGGTCGGCAGGCCTTGTTCGTTGAGGAGTTCGAGCTGCATCAGTTCGCCCCTTTCTTGGCCGCGCTCTGGGCTTTAACAGCCGGGCGCACAGTGACAAATCCACCGGCCGAACCGGGGATAGCACCTTTGATCATAAGCAATTGACGGGCTTCGTCCACACGGATCACATCCAGGTTCTGGGTGGTGACGGTCTCGTCGCCCATGTGACCAGTCATGCGCTTACCAGGGAACACACGTCCCGGATCTTGCGCCATGCCGATAGAGCCGGGGACATTGTGCGAACGGCTATTGCCGTGCGAAGCACGCTGCGACTTCATGTTGTGGCGCTTAATGGTTCCTGCGAATCCCTTACCGATACTGGTTCCCTGCACGTCGACCTTTTGGCCAACAGTGAAAAGACCGTTCACAGCAATCACCGATCCCGCCTGATACTGGGCAGCAACATCGGCGGTAGTGCGAAATTCTTGGATGATTTCGCCGGCCTCAACACCTGCCTTGGCGAGGTGGCCTGCAACCGGCTTGGTCACGCGCGATGCTTTGCGCGAACCGAACGTTACCTGCAAGGCAACGTAGCCATCATGGGCTTGGGTTTTCACCTGCGTCACACGGTTGTTTGACACGTCCACCACCGTGACAGGGACTGC
>CAMATX010000057.1 GCA_945861345.1 Comamonas sp. lk | reverse complement strand
GTATTTAGCGACCAGTTTGTCGCGCTTGAGCTCACGCTCGATTAAAGCCATTTTTGCCACTGGTCACCTCAATTCTTGAACGGGAAACGAAAGCCCGACAACAGTGCCTTGCACTCTTCGTCGGACTTTGCGGTCGTGGTGATACTGATATTGAGGCCGCGCAAAGCGTCAACCTTGTCATACTCAATCTCAGGGAAAATAATTTGCTCTTTCACGCCGATGTTGTAGTTTCCACGGCCATCAAACGCGCGCCCGGAGATACCACGGAAGTCGCGCACTCGGGGCAGCGCCACGGTGACAAAGCGGTCCAGGAATTCATACATTTGCACGCCACGCAGCGTGACCATGCAGCCAATCGCTTGGCCTTCGCGAATTTTGAAACCGGCAATGGCTTTTTTGGACTTCGTTACCACAGGCTTTTGGCCGGCGATCTTGGTCAGATCCGCCACCGCGCTGTCCATAACTTTCTTGTCCGCCACCGCTTCACTCACACCCATATTGAGGGTGATTTTGGTGATGCGGGGAACTTGCATGGGCGATTTGAAACCAAACTTGGTCATCAATTCGGGAGCAACTTTCTCGCGATAGTGTTGTTGTAAACGTGCCATGTTTATGCCGCCTTGATTTCTTCACCGCTGGACTTGTAAACGCGAACGCGTTTTCCATCGGCCTGTAGCTTGATACCAACACGGTCCGCCTTGCCTGATGTGGCATTGAAAATTGCCACATTGCTTTGGTGGATAGGCATTGTCTTTTCCACGATGCCGCCGGTTGTGCCCTTCATGGGGTTGGGCTTGGTGTGCTTTTTAACTTGGTTGACACCTTCGACGACGACATGCGAGTCATCGGAGCGCAGCGTTACCACGCCACGCTTGCCTTTATCCCGTCCTGCGATGACGATCACCTGATCGCCCTTGCGAATCTTGTTCATAACCTGTCCTTACAAAACTTCTGGCGCCAAGGACACGATCTTCATGAACTTTTCGGTACGCAATTCGCGCGTCACCGGTCCAAAGATGCGGGTTCCAATGGGCTCGAGCTTGGCGTTGAGCAAAACTGCTGCATTGCCATCAAACTTCACCAAAGAGCCGTCACTGCGACGAATACCCTTAGCGGTGCGAACCACCACCGCGCTGTAGACCTCGCCTTTTTTGACGCGGGAGCGCGGAGCAGCTTCTTTGATGCTCACTTTGATGATGTCCCCTACGCTGGCGTAGCGACGACGTGAGCCGCCAAGCACCTTAATGCAAAGGACCGATTTCGCGCCGGTGTTATCGGCGACTTCCAGTCGTGATTCAGTTTGGATCATTTCAGTTTTCTTCCCAACTTGCACCGGGAGGGCGCTAGAAGCACCCGACCAGTCAGTCTTGGGCCCGCTGTCCTCAGTCCGAACCGTTCAGAGTGATTTCATGTGGGCAGAATCTTCAGCTTTTACAAGCGAAGCCCGCGATTATGCACTATTTTTCACCTCATTTTTCGAAATCCATTGGGGAAAACTCACGGGACGGTAAAAAAATGTGAGGCCAATTGGGCAAATTCACCCTCTTTAGGGTCCTGGACATGCTCCTGGCGCATCACCTCTGCAACTTCAGAAGCCGCTTTGGCGGCCTCATGGGCGTCTAGAAAGAGGAGGCGCGAACGGCGCGCCAGCACATCCTCCACCGTCAGCGCGTACTCGTAGCGCACCGCAAAGCGCACCATCGCCTCCGACAATCCCGGGCTGATCCAGCGCTGGGCACCGGGCATGGCTGCCACTGCCGCCTGTTCGTCACCATAAGAGTGCATGCCCTCAGGGGCGCTCAGACTTGTCACCCGGCTTTGGGCCTTTTGCGCACCCAGAAGGTGCGCGTCTTGCGTCTGGCATGGCGCCAAGCGTGCCAGTAATTGGGCATGCTGACACGCTGACAGGACGTCCTGCGCCATCGCGCGGTAGATGGTCCACTTGCCCCCCGTCACGGTCACCAGGCCTGAGCGGCTAATGGCCACGACGTGCTCACGGCTCAAGGTCTTGGTGTCCCGCGCTTCATGGTGCTTCACCAAAGGCCGCAGCCCCACCCACAGGCTGCGCACATCCGCCCGCGTCGGCGCACGACGCAAATAGTTGCCAGCCTCTCGCAATATGAAATCCACCTCCGCTTTCAAGGCACGGGGTTCGCGCGGCAGATCTTGCCTGGGTGTATCGGTGGTTCCTAAGATCACTTTGCCCAGCCAGGGCACGGCAAATAAAACCCGTCCATCCGAGGTTTTGGGCACCATCAGGGCGGTGTTCCCACCCAAAAACGCCGGGTCCACGACCAAATGCACCCCTTGGCTGGGTGAGACCAATGGCTCAAATGCAGTTGCAGCCTCGTGCTCGGAGTCGCTTTCGCGCAACGCGTCCACCCACACGCCGGTGGCATTGACCACGCACCGACTGCGTATCGGGTAAGACTGGCCAGTCCGCGCGTCCACGCAGTGCAATCCCGCTACCTTTGTACCTTCGTACAGCAGGCGCTCGGCGCGGCAGTAATTAACCAGTAAGGCGCCCTCTTGTGCCGCCGTCCGGGCAATCGCAATGGCCAGGCGCGCGTCGTTGAATTGACCGTCCCAATACCGCACAGCACCGCGCAGCCCCTGAGTCCGCGCTGCGGGGACCAGGTTCAGCGCCTGCGCGCTGGTCAGGAATTCAGTGTTTCCCAATCCTGCCGTCCCGGCCAGTTGGTCGTAGGCCTTAAGCCCCAGGCCATAAAAAGGCTTTTCCCACCACCGGTAGGCCGGCACGACAAAATCCAAGGGCTGCGCAATGTGCGGCGCGTTGTCCAGCAAAGTGCGCCGCTCGTGCAAGGCCTCGCGCACCAGCGCCACATTCCCCTGGGCCAAGTAGCGCACGCCACCATGAACCAATTTGGTCGAGCGCGAGGACGTGCCCTTGGCAAAGTCATGGGATTCGACCAACACCACGCGCAGTCCACGCTGCGCTGCATCCAAGGCAATACCCAAACCTGTGGCCCCACCACCCACCACCGCGATATCAAACGCCTGCGCCCGCCCTAAGCGCGCAAGAATTTCTAAGCGCCGCGTAGGCAGCGGTGGGGGTGCAACTGACATAGCCGCCATTGTCCGGCGCTGGCGACGCACGTCGGGTGCCCGCCGCCGCGCTTTGCCCTTAAAGTGCGCATATTCAACGGTCGGGGTCGCGCATGGCCCATAACTTCTCAGCTCACACCATGACTTACCTGCTCGCACTTGACCAAGGCACCTCCAGCTCGCGCAGCATCGTTTTTGATGTGCGGGGCCGCATGGTTGCGATGGCGCAGCAAGAACTTACCCAGTACTACCCCCAACCCGGCTGGGTCGAGCACGATCCGCTGGAAATCTGGCGCACCCAACTGGCCACGGCGCGCGAGGCGCTGACCAAAGCGGGCATTGGCGCGTCCCAGGTGCGCGCCATCGGCATTACCAACCAGCGGGAAACCACGGTCGTTTGGAACCGCACAACCGGCCAGCCGATTCATAAGGCCATCGTCTGGCAGGACCGCCGCGCCGAACCGGCCTGTCAGGCCCTGCGCGAGCGTGGGCTGGCCCAGACCATTCAAGAAAAAACCGGTTTGCTCGTGGACGCCTATTTTTCAGGCACCAAGCTGCAATGGATCCTAGACCAGGTGCCCGACGCGCGCGCCATGGCGGCACAGGGTGAGCTCGCCTTTGGCACCGTCGACAGCTGGCTGCTGTGGCAACTGACCGGCGGGCGGGTGCACGCCACCGACGTCAGCAACGCTGCGCGCACCATGCTATTTAACGTCCACACCAACCAGTGGGACCCCCAGTTGCTGCAGGCCATGGACATTGCGGCCAACTTGCTGCCCCAGGTGCTGCCCTCGGCGGCGCATTTTGGCCAGACGGAGCCGGCGCTGCTGGGCGGCAGCATCACCATCGGCGCTATGGCCGGCGACCAGCAAAGCGCCCTGTTCGGCCAGGCCTGTTTTAGCGCCGGCATGGCCAAAAACACCTATGGCACGGGCTGCTTCATGCTCATGCACACCGGCGCGCAGTTTCAGACCTCGCGCAACGGTCTGCTCACTACCAGCGCCGCCCAAACCGACGCGCAGCCCGCCTTCGCGCTCGAAGGCAGCGTGTTTGTCGGCGGCGCGGTGGTGCAATGGTTGCGCGACGGCCTGGGCGCCATTCGCAGCAGCGCCGAGGTGCAGGCCCTGGCCGACACCGTGCCCGACAGCGGCGGCGTCATGCTCGTGCCGGCCTTTACCGGCCTGGGCGCGCCCTACTGGAACCCGCAGGCGCGCGGCACCATGACCGGCCTGACCCGGGGCAGCACGCTGGCCCATATCGCCCGCGCGGCGCTGGAAAGTATTGCCTTTCAGAGCGCCGCCTTGCTCCAGGCCATGGCGCGCGATGCCGCCCAAGCCGGCGCCGCTGCGCTGACCGAGCTGCGCGTGGACGGCGGCGCCTGCGTCAACGACTTGCTCATGCAACTGCAAGCCGATCTGCTGGGCATCAGTGTGGTGCGCCCGGCGGTGACTGAGACCACCGCCCTGGGTGCGGCCTATTTGGCTGGCTTGTCATCGGGCCTGTACCCCAACACGGCGGCGCTCTCCGACTTGTGGCAAGCCGAGCGGCGCTTTGAGCCACGCATTAGCCCGGCGCAGGCGCAGGCGCAAATGCAGCAGTGGGAACATGCGGTGCGCCAAGCCTGTGCGCCCTAACCGCCGGGCTCCAACAGAGCGCCAGTTAGACTGCCCGCCATGACACATCTCATCGCATTTATTGGTGGCGGCCAGATGGCCAGCGCCCTGATCGGCGGCCTGATCCAACGCGGTAATGCCGCCAGCCAGATCGCGGTGGTCGAACCCTTTGAGGGCGCGCGTGCCGACTTGCTTAAGCGCTACGGCGTGCAGGCGCACAGTGCCGCGGGTGCCTTTTTGCAGGAGGCCGCGCTGGTGGTCTGGGCCATCAAGCCGCAAACTTTTGCGCAAGCCGCCCAAGCGGCACAGGCCCACACGCGAGCCGCGCTGCACCTGAGTGTGGCCGCTGGCATTCGCAGCGACACGCTGGCGCAGTGGCTGCACAGCGAACGCATCGTGCGCGCCATGCCCAACACGCCCGCGCTCATTGGCCAAGGCATCAGCGGGCTGTACGCCCGCGCAGGCGTGAATGAGGCTGACAAAGCCCAAATCGAACAAGTCATGGGCTGCACCGGCAGCTTTATGTGGCTCCAGACCGAGGCGCAAATCGACGCCGTCACCGCGCTCTCGGGCTCGGGCCCGGCGTATGTTTTTTACTTTTTGGAGGCCATGCGCGAGGCTGGCAGCGCCATGGGCCTGACGCCGGCGCAGTCCTACCAGCTGGCCATCGCCACGTTTGGCGGCGCCAGCGCGCTGGCCGCCGCCTCCAGCGATGCGCCCGAGGTGCTGCGCGAGCGCGTCACCTCCAAAGGCGGCACCACGTTTGCAGCCCTCAGCGCGATGGAACAAGCCGGCATCAAACCGGCCTTTATCGCGGCCATGCAGGCGGCGCGTCAGCGCGCCCAGGAACTGGGCGATGCCTTTGGCGCACGGCCCTAGTCCGCTTTAGCGTGCTTTAGCGGCGGGCCCCCGGCGTCCAAAAACCGGGGCTGCTGTAGTGCATTTTTAGGAAGTCGATCCACAGGCGCAGGCGCAGCGCCATGTGTTTGCGCTCTGGGAAAATCGCATAAATGCCATTGGGCGGAGCAGCAAACTCCTCGAGCACCGCCACCAGCGTGCCAGCGGCAATGTCGGCCTCCACCTCCCAGCTGCTGCGCCAGGCAATACCCCAGCCGCCCAAGCACCAGTCGTGCAGCACCTGGCCGTCCGAGCAATCGAGCGGGCCGCTGGGTTTGAGGTACACCACCTCAGCGCCTTCGGCTTTGGGCATGCAAAAAGCCCAGCCCCGGGTTTGCGAGGCGTCGCTGGACAGGGTCAGGCAGTCCAGTCGCAGCAAATCGGCAGGCGCCTGGGGGCGCCCATGGCGCGCCAGGTAGGCGGGCGTGGCCACGCACATGCGCCGGTTGTCGGCCAGGCGCACGCTGACCAAGGACGAGTCGGGCAAGTCGCCCACCCGCACCGCGCAGTCAAAACCTTCGCTGGCCAGGTTGATCACGCGGTCGCTCAGATTGAGTGAGACCGTCACCTCGGGATGCAAGTCCCGAAACCGCGGCACCAATGGCGCCACATGGCGCCGCCCAAAACCGGCCGGCGCCGTCAGGCGCAGATGCCCGCTGGCCTGGATACCGCCCGCGCTCACGCTGGCCTCGGCATTGTCCAAGTCGGCTAAGAGGCGCTGGCAGTCCTCCAAAAAGGCGGTGCCCTCCTGTGTAAGCGTCATGCGCCGGGTGGTACGCACCAGAAGCTTGACGCCCAGGCGCTGCTCCAGCCCGTCCAGGCGGCGCCCGATGATGGCCGGCGCCACGCCCTCGGCCTTGGCCGCCGCCGTCAGGCTGCCGCGCTGCGCCACCGACACGAAAGATTCCATTTGCTTGAGCTTGTCCATGCACTTACTCCGGCAGCGCCAGGACGCCCGCCTGCACCATAGCGACGATGTCGGCCTCGGTGTAACCAACCTCAAGCAGCACCTCGCGCCCGTGCTGGCCTAGGCGCGGCGGATCGCGGCGCAGACCCAGGCGCTCGCCGTCCAGCATCAAGGGCAGCAGCGGTACCTTGGTAGCGCGGCCATCGGGCAGCGTCATGGGCGCCAAGCCGCCGGTTTGCAGCAGGTGCGGGTCGTCAAACAAATGCTGCGGGTCGGTGATCGGCGCAAAGGGCAGGCCTTCACGCTCAAAGACGACGGCCAGCTCCTCGCGGCTTTGGCCGGCCAGGCGCTCGCGCAATGCCGGCAAGAGCCAGGCACGGGCACGCACACGGTCGTTATTGGTGGCCAGGCGGGTGTC
This sequence comes from Comamonas sp. lk, assembly GCA_945861345.1. Lineage (GTDB taxonomy): Bacteria > Pseudomonadota > Gammaproteobacteria > Burkholderiales > Burkholderiaceae_C > Allorhodoferax. Next base: position 11,044 of record CAMATX010000057.1, on the reverse strand, counting down.
GGCATACAGGTCGGTAAAGCCAAAAGCCTCGCAAAACACCCGCCATTGCGTGTCGCCCACCACCGCCAAAAATATCTGCGCACCCCCCTGAACGGTGAAGATGTCGTAAATGCCCCAGGGCGAAATGCGCTCAGGCATGGGCGCCGGCGCCTGGCCGGTGACGGCAAACTGCAGCATATGCTGGGCCACCAGAAAAACATTGTTTTCAAACAACGCGGCCTGCACCTCCTGGCCCTTACCGGTCTGGGCGCGCTGCATCAAGGCGGCCATCGCTCCCATGGCGCCAAAAATGCCCCCCATGATGTCGTTGACGCTAGAGCCGGCGCGCAGCGGATCGCCAGGACGGCCGGTCATGTAGGCTAGGCCGCCCATCATCTGCACCACCTCGTCCAGCGCGGTGCGGTGCTCGTAGGGGCCGGGCAGAAAACCGGTGTGGCTGACGTAAATGAGCGCCGGGTGCAGCGCAGCGACCGTGGCGTGGTCAAGCCCCAGCTTATGCATGGTGGCGGGCTTGAAGTTATGGCTCAGGATGTCGGCCCGCGCTAGCAGGCGCGCCACCACCTCGCGGCCAGTGTCGCTGTGCAGGTCTAGCGCAATGCTTTTTTTGTTGCGGTTAAACAGGGGGTAAAAGCCTGCGCCCACGCCCAGCAGTTTGCGCGTGCTGTCGCCCGCCAAGGGTTCGACCTTGATGACATCGGCGCCCATATCGCCCAGCACCATCCCGCAGGTGGGGCCCATCACCATGTGCGTGAACTCTAGGACGCGGATGCCGCAGAGGGGGAGTGTTTTCGGTACAGTCATTTTTGTCATCAATGGATTGCTTTTTAACATCATAGTACCTATTGAAGTATCGAATACAGTGACGGCCTGCGCGCCGCGCACGTGCGCGTGCTTCGTCGTCCCTGCTTGATTCCTAAGGAGCCCCTATGGCCACCGCCCGCACCTCTATCGGCCGACTGCAAGTCGCCACCGTCTTGCAACAATTCATCGATGCCGAGGTCCTGCCCGGCACCGGCGTCAAACCGGCCAAATTCTGGAAGGGCTTTAACGCCATCGTGGCCGATCTGGCACCCAAAAACGCCGCCCTGCTCGCCGAGCGCGACCGCTTGCAAAGCGCCCTGGACGGCTGGCACCAAGCCCACCCTGGCCCCATCGCGGACATGAAGGCCTACCAGTCTTTTCTCAAAGAGATTGGCTACCTGGTGCCCCTGCCGGCTAAATCGCGCATCACTACGAAAAACGTGGACTCCGAATTGGCGATCCAAGCAGGCCCCCAATTGGTGGTGCCCGTGCTTAACGCGCGCTACGCCCTCAACGCCGCCAATGCGCGCTGGGGCAGCTTGTATGACGCGCTGTACGGCACCGACGTCATCGCCGAAGACGGCGGCGCCACCAAGCTCAGCCCCAGCGGCAGGCCCTACAACGCCAAGCGCGGCAAAAAAGTCATTGCCTATGCGCGCCGGCTGCTCGACGAAGTGGCCCCGCTTCGCAAAGGCTCGCACAAAGACAGCGTGGCCTACAGCGTGAAAAACGGCAAGCTGGCCGTGGCCCTGAAAGATGGCAGCAACACCAGCTTGGCCACGCCCGCCCAGTTCAAGGGTTTTCAAGGCGCGGCCAAAGCGCCGTCCTCCGTGCTGTTAGAACACAACGGCTTGCACCTGGACATTCTGATCGACCGCACCACGCCGATTGGCAAAACCGACGCCGCTGGCGTGTATGACGTGGTGATGGAAGCGGCGCTGTCCACCATTCTTGACCTGGAAGATTCGGTCGCGGTGGTGGACGCAGCGGACAAAGTGCTGGCCTACCGCAACTGGTTGGGTATTTTGCAAGGCACGCTCACCGAGACGATAAGCAAAGGCGGCAAAACATTTGTACGTGGCCTGAACGCCGACCGCGTCTATACCGGCGCGGAAGGCAAGCCCGTGGTGCTGCATGGCCGCTCGCTGCTGTTTGTGCGCAATGTGGGCCATTTGATGAGCAACCCGGCCGTCACCTACACCGCCAAAGATGGCAGCACGCAGGAGATACCCGAAGGCATTTTGGACGCCGTGGTCACCACCGCCATTGCCATCCACGACCTGCAGCGCACCAAGGCAGACGCCCAAGCGGGCATGGTGCGCAACTCGCGCAAGGGCTCGGTGTATATCGTCAAGCCCAAAATGCACGGCCCGGCTGAAGTCGCTTTTGCCGATGAATTGTTTGGCCGCGTAGAGGCCTTGCTGGGCCTGCCCGAGAGCACCGTCAAGCTGGGCATCATGGACGAAGAGCGCCGCACCAGCGTCAACCTGCAAGCTTGTATCGCCGCCGCGCGCAGCCGCGTAGCCTTTATCAACACCGGCTTTTTAGACCGCACCGGCGACGAGATGCACACTGCTATGCACGCCGGCCCCATGATCCGCAAAGCCGGGATGAAAGCCACGCCCTGGATCGCCGCCTACGAGCGAAGCAATGTGCTAGCCGGCCTGGCCGGCGGCCTACGCGGCAAAGCGCAAATCGGCAAAGGCATGTGGGCCATGCCCGACCTGATGAAGGCCATGCTGGAGCAAAAAATCGTACACCCAAAAGCCGGTGCCAACACCGCCTGGGTGCCCAGCCCCACCGCCGCCACGCTGCATGCGCTGCACTACCACCAGGTGCTGGTCAGCGAGGTGCAAAAGCAACTCGAAACCATCGACTTGCGCAAAGTACGCGCCCCCTTGTTGAATGACTTGTTGACTATTCCTGTGGCCACCAACACCGGCTGGAGCGAGCAAGAAAAACAGCAAGAGCTGGACAACAATGTGCAAGGCATTTTGGGCTATGTGGTGCGCTGGATTGACCAGGGCGTGGGCTGCTCCAAAGTGCCCGACATCCACAACGTGGGCCTGATGGAAGACCGCGCCACGCTGCGTATTTCCAGCCAGCATATTGCCAACTGGCTGCTGCACCGCATCGTCACCAAAAAGCAAGTGCAAGCCACTTTCGAACGTATGGCTGCGGTGGTGGACGGGCAAAACGCGGGTGACCCGCTGTACAAGCCCATGGCCGGTAACTTCAAGACGTCCAAAGCCTACAAAGCCGCCACCGACTTGGTGTTCAAAGGCCTGGCGCAACCCAGCGGGTACACCGAGCCGCTGCTGCACGCCTGGCGCTTGAAGGTGAAGGCGCAGCGCTAAACGCCCAGGAAGCCCGCCAACGCCGGGTCGTCCAGCAGCGCCTTGGCGGCGCCCTGCAGGACGACCTGGCCTTTTTGCAACACGATAGCGCTGTCAGCGCGCTCGAGCACTTTGCGGTAGTCGCGGTCCACAATCAGCGTGGCGATGCCGCTGGCGCGTATGCCCTCGATCACGCGCCAAATGTCTGCCACGATCAGTGGGGCCAAGCCCTCAGTGGCCTCGTCCAGGATGATCAGCTCGGGATGTGTCATCAAGGCGCGGCCGATCGAGAGCATTTGCTGCTCGCCGCCCGACAACTCCGCTCCCCGGTTTCCCAGACGCTCGGCCAGGCGCGGGAAAGTCTCCATGACGCGGGCAAAAGGCCAATCCATGCGCCCATCCCAACCGGGCCGCGCGGCCATGAGCAGGTTTTCGCGCACCGTCAGGTTAGGGAACACGCCACGTCCCTCGGGCACATAGGCCACGCCCAGGCGCGCCACCTGGTGCGGGCGGCTGCGCGAGACGTCCTCGCCAAAGACGCGGATCTCGCCGCTGCGCTGGGTCACATGGCCCAGCAGCGTGCGAATCAGCGTGCTTTTGCCCATGCCGTTGCGCCCCAACAGACCCACGGTTTGCCCGCGCTCGATGCGGATGTCCACGCCGTGCAGCACATGGCTGGAGCCATACCAGGCGTGCAGCATGCGGCCTTCCAGGATGGCCTCGGACATCAATGCTCCCCCAGGTAGGCCACGCGCACCTGCGCGTTGTTACGCACGGCCTGCGGCTTGTCGCAGGCGATGACCTGGCCGTTGACCAGCACGGTAATGACATCGGCGACCCTAAACACAGCGTCCATATCGTGCTCAATCAGCAGCATGGCGTGCTCGGCTTTGAGCGCCTGCAGCAAAGCGAGCATGCGCTCGGTCTCCTCGGCGCCCATGCCGGCCAGAGGCTCGTCCAGCAAGAGCACATCGGGCCTTGTGGCCAGGCACATGGCAATTTCGAGTTGGCGCTTTTGCCCGTGCGAGAGCAAACCGGCCTGGCGCTGCGCCAGAGCTTGCAAGCCGCTTTTTTCGAGGGCCGCATCGGCCGCTTGCGTGGTAACCGGGCAGCGGATGGCGGCGCGCCACCACGCCCAGGCTTGCTGGTGCATGGCTTGGGCGGCCAGGCGGCAGTTTTCTTGCACGCTAAAGCTCGGATAAATCGTGTTGCGTTGGTAACTGCGCCCCACGCCGGCGCGCGCACGGCGCGGTTGGCTCCAGTGGCTCACGTCCTGCCCGCGCAAAAGCACCCGGCCGCTGCTTGGTGCCAGCTCGCCCGACAAAATATTGACCAAGGTGGACTTGCCCGCCCCGTTGGTGCCGATCACCGCATGCACACTGCCGCGCGCCACGTCGATGGATACGTCGTCCAGCGCGCTCAGACCACCCCAGCGCCGTGAAATGCCCTGGCCGCTAAGCAAGATATCAGCCTGCGCCATGACCACCCCTGCCCGGTGCCGTGCGCAAACTGCCTGCCCGTGCGCCGCGCAGACGCTCCGCAATCTGCCCCGGAATGCCCACCAAGCCGCGCGGCAACACCGCAACGCTGGCGATGATGGCCAGGCCCAGCCCCAAGTGCCAGTGCTTGGCGAACTCGCCAAACACCGCCTCGGACTTAAAAAACTCTTGCAACAAAACAAAGGCAAACGCGCCGATCAGGGCACCACGCAAATGCCCCAGACCACCCAAAATAATCATAATCAAGACCTCGCCCGACATGTGCCAGCTCATCATCTCCGGGTTGACAAACCCGTCTTTAACGGCAAACAAAAACCCGGCCAATCCGGCCAAGGCGCCCGAAATCACAAAGGCAGCCAATTTATAGGGATAGGTGGAAAACCCAGTGGCGCGCATGCGCTGCTCATTGACGCGTATGCCCGCCAGCGCCCGGCCAAATTTGGAGCGCCCCAAAAGCGCCAAAAAGCCAAAACAGCCGATCAGGCAGGCCAGCGTAAAGCGGTAGAGCGTCTGCGCGTTGTCCAGGTCCAGCCAGCTGCCTAGACTGGGCTTGACCATGAGGTAAATACCATCGGTGCCACCGCCCAAGGGCGTGTCATGCACCACGTAATACGCCATTTGCGCGAACGCCAAGGTAACCATAATGAAATACACGCCCTGGGTGCGCAAAGACAAAGCGCCTACCACCAGGGCATAGGCGCCTGCCAAAAGCATGCACAAGGGCAACAAAACCAAAATAGAGGCCGGCCCATCGGGCGGCGAAAGCAGTACGGTGGCATAGGCGCCGATGCCGAAAAACGCCGCCTGCCCAAAGCACACCAGGCCGGTCATGCCCACCAGCAACTCCAGGCTCAGCGCAAACACCGCCAAGACCATGATCTTGGTTGCCAAGTCCACGCCAAAGCGGCTACCCACCTGCCCAAACACCGCCAGCGCGGCAAAGCAGGCCAGCACAAAAATCCATTTCGATGCGCGCATCAGACCTAGCCCGCCTTGAAAAGCCCGTCGGGCTTGTAGACCAAGATGACGGCCATCAGCACATAGACCAACACGCCCGAGGCCTGCGGCACCAGCACCTTACCGAAAGTGTCCACCACGCCAATGAGCAAAGAGGCCAGCAGCGCTCCCCGGATCGAGCCAATACCGCCGATGACCACCACCACAAAGCAAATAATCAGCACCAGACTGCCCATGCCCGGGTACACCGAGGAGACAGGCGCGGCCACCATGCCAGCCAGCACGGCTATGGCCATGCCGGCGGCAAAGACCACGCGGTACAAAAATTTGATGTCAATACCCAGCGACTGCACCATCTCGCGGTTGGTGCTGCCCGCGCGGATCATCATGCCCAAACGGGTTTTAGCAAACACAAAATACATGGCCAGCGCCAGCGCCAGGCACACGCCCGAAATAAACAGGCGGTACACGGGGTAGCTCATCATGTCACCCAGTGCGATGCTGCCGGTCAGGAAATCCGGGGGCTGCACGCCGTGCACATCGTCACCGACCAACAGGCTGCGTAATTCTTCGAATACCAGAATCAGCCCGTAGGTCATCAGCACCTGCTGTAGGTGCTCTCGGGTGTACAAAAAGCTAAAAAACGCCCACTCCAGCACGTAGCCCATCAATACCGCCAGGACCACGCCCACCGCCAAGGTGGTGAAAAAGCCGCCACCCAGCACCGTCGCCACCCAGGGCGCCAAGGCGTAGGCCATGTAGGCGCCGATCATGTAAAAGCTGCCATGGGCGAGGTTGATGACGCCCATGATGCCGAAAATCAGCGTCAACCCGGAGGCCACCAAAAACAGCAGCAATCCGTACTGCAGAGCGTTCAGGCACTGAATGAGAAAAGTGGTCAATGTCATGCACGAACGCCCTGCGGGCCGCAATTACATCTTGCAGCCGCGGCCCGGGTCGGCCAGCTTGGCGCTGGCAATACCGATTTTCTTGTTTTCCTTGGCGCCGGCCTGGCGGATATAGAAATCCTGCACCGGGTTGTGGGAGGGCGAGATGGTGAACGGACCGCGCGGGCTGTCAATCGTGGCCTTGCCCAGCGCCGCCGAAATCTCAGCCGCCTTGGTGGCATCGCCTTTGGTGGCGTTCAGGCCGATGGCCAGCATTTGCGCCGCGTCATAACCCTGCACTGCATACACATCAGGCTGCATTTTGAACGTCTTGGCGTAGGCCAAACGGAAAGCCTTGTCCCGCTTGGTGTCCAGGCTGTCGGCATAGTGCAAAGCGGTGATGATGCCGTCGGCTGCAGCGCCCTGGGCCTCCAAATTACCGTCGGTGATAAAGCCCGATCCGTACAGCGGAATGCTGGTTTTCAGGCCCGCAGCCGCGTAGTCTTTAACAAACTTCACCGCAGCGCCACCGGCAAAGAAGGTAAACACCGCGTCCGGCTTGGTAGCAGCGATCTCGGTCAGCAGGCCCTGGAACTCCACGTTAGGAAAGGGCAGACTCAGCTCTTTGACAACCATGCCGCCGCCTTTTTCAAAACTCTCTTTAAAGCCTTTGACCGACTCGTCGCCAGCAGCGTATTTCCAGGTGATGGTGACGACTTTTTTGATGCCCTTTTTGGCCATCACTTCACCCATGGCATAGCCGGGCTGCCAGTTGGAGAATGAGCTGCGGAAAATATTGGGTGCGCACATGGCTCCGGTCACTGCGTCAGCGCCGGCATTGGGCACGATCAGCAAGGTGCCGCTTTCCTTGGCCGCTTTGGCCATGGCCATGGCTACGCCCGAATGCACCGTACCAATAAGCACGTCGACCTGGTCGCGCTTGATCAGCTTGTTGACGTTGTCGGTGGCCTTGGCCGGTTCGGACTCGTCGTCCACCTTGAAATATTCGACCTCGCGCCCGGCAATCTTGCCGCCTAGCTCGTTGACGTGCTGGCGAAAGCCGTTTTCGATCGCCGTTCCCAAGGATGCAAAGGTGCCGGTGTAGGGCAGCATCAGGCCGACTTTGAGTTTGGCCGGTGTTTGGGCCAGTGCGAGCGAAGCGCCCATCGCGCACAGTGCCAGTGCGCCGCTTTGGCGGGCCAGGTGGGTCCAGGTCAGTTGCATGTCATGTCTCCTTGTAAACGTTGTAAAAAAGCACAGGCCCGCGCTAGCAGTTGCGGGGCATGATCTCGGTGCGGCCAGTGCCCGCAATTATCTATTTCCATCCATTCGGTGGCCTCGGTGCGCTGAACTAAATCGTCCAGCTGCGCCATGGTCCCATATTCATCGTCGCTTCCCTGCACTGCAAGAAGGGGGCAGCGCACATTGGCGATTGTCTCAGTAATCGACCAGGCCCTAAATTCTGGCGCCAACCAAGCCCCGCTCCACTGGTCCAAAAGCTGTGTGGGATGCGCATGGTGGCGCGCCAGCGAGGCCAGTAACTGCGTGCGCAGCGGCTCGGTCTGCAAGCGTGCGATGCCCGCTACCGTTTTGTCCTCCACAAACACATGGGGCGCCACGGCGACCAGTGCGCGGACGCGCTGCGGGGCGTGGGCGGCCAAAAGCAAAGCGATGGACGCGCCGTCGCTGTGGCCAAAAAGCAGCACTGGCTGATGCAATTGCAGCGCGTCTAGCAAAGCCGGCAAGACCTGCAGGGCCTGGGTGTGCATAAAGTCCGGGCCCCAGCTATCGGACGGCACCAGCGCCTGCGACTGGCCGTAGCCCGGGCGGGAATACAGCAGTCCCCGGCATGGGGCGGCTTCGCACAATTGCGCCGGAAAGTCGCGCCACATCGACACCGAGCCCAGGCCCTCGTGCAAAAAAACCATCACCGGCAAGTGCGCCTGCTGCGGGCCTACCCATTGGTATTCGATGCGCGCCTGGCCGGCGGCGCAGACCAGATCGAGCGCCTGCACCGCTTGGCTCATGCCTGCCCGGCAGACAGCGCCCGCAACCGGAAACGCTGGATTTTCCCGGTTGCCGTTTTGGGCAGCTCGGCGATAAATTCAATCTGGCGCGGGTATTTGTAAGGCGCCAGCCGGTCTTTCACAAAGGCTTTGAGCTCGTCCGCGCTGACTTCCTGCCCGGCTTTGCACACCACATAGGCCTTGGTTTTGGTCAGGCCATGCTCGTCCGGCACGCCGATCACCGCCGCCTCGAGCACCGCCGGGTGCGCGATCAGCGTGGACTCCACTTCAAAGGGCGAGACGTACATGCCGCTGACCTTGAGCATGTCGTCGCTGCGCCCGCTGTAGGTGTAGCTGCCGTCGGTATTGCGCACGTATTTATCGCCGCTGCGCGTCCAGGCACCCTGGAAAGTTTCCTCGGACTTGGCCCGATCGCCCCAGTACAACAGTGCTGCGCTGGGGCCACGGATGAACAAATCGCCGGTCTGGCCATCGGCCACCGGCTGCCCCGCCTCGTCGCGCAGGGCGATGTCATAACCCGGCACCGGCCAGCCCGTGGTGCCGTAGCGGACCTGACCGGGGCGGTTGGACAGGTAAATATGCAGCATCTCGGTCGATCCGATGCCGTCCACGATGTCCACCCCAAAATGTGCCAAAAAGCGCTGCCCCACATCGGCAGGCAAAGCCTCGCCAGCCGAAGACACCAAACGCAGCGCAAGCGCCGCGGCCGCCGGCAGGTCCGGCGCGGCAAGCATGGCCGCAAACAAGGTCGGCGCGCCGAAAAATGCCGTCGGCTTGACGCCTGCGGCGGCGCCTTGCAAACGCGCAAACACGGCCTGCGGCGTGGGGCGCTCGGCCAGCAGCACCGTGGTAGCGCCCACGCTCAGTGGAAAACTCAGCGCATTGCCCAGCCCGTAGGCGAAAAACAGCTTGGCAGCGGAAAAGCACACATCCTGCGGGCCGAGGCCCAAAACGCCCTGCCCGTACCGCTTGGCCGTCCAAAACGGATTGGCCTGGGTGTGCACCGTGGCCTTGGGCCGACCGGTCGAGCCGGAAGAAAACAGCCAAAACCCCGGGTCATTGGGGTGCGTCGCAGCGCAGTGGCGCGCCGGCGGGTATGCCGCCAGCCAGTCCTCTAAGGCTACGCAACCTGCAGGCAAGGACTGCAAGGACTGATCGGCATGGGCCACCACCACCTGGCGCAGGCTGTGCGGGGCCAGGGCCATGGCCTGCAACAACACCGGCAACAAGGCCTGCGACACCAGCGCGACCTGGGCCCGGCTCTTGGCCAGCATGTAGGCATATTCCGGCGCGGGAAGCAAGGTGTTGGCCGCCACGGGCACGCATCCGGCGTACATAGCGCCCAGAAAAATGCAAGGCCAGTCGCTGCTGTCGTGCATCAGCACCAACACGCGCTCTTCGCGGCGCACGTCCTGGCCCTGTAAGGCACCGGCTACGGCGCGGACACGCTGCGCCAGCGCGCCGTAGCTGAGCGTGCCGTGGTCATCGACATAGGCCAGGCGCTCGCTGTGGCCGCGGTTGAGCGCCAGCAAATGCTCGGCAAAGTTGAATAACTCCCCCTGCGGGTCCATCACCGAGGCATCTGACATGTATCCGTCTCCTTTGGTCGGTAGCGCGTCGTTTCAATAATGCATTATTGTGCATAAACGGGACTTTTCGTTCATAATCAAACCTATGACAAACCCGCATGCGGCCGCCCCAGAGGAGTCCAAACACCCCTTTTTGGTCCTCTTGGGCCAGCGCGTGAGCAGTTTGCGCGCGCGCCGGGGGCTGACGCGCAAGGCGCTGGCAGCGGCAGCGCAGGTCTCCGAGCGGCACCTGGCCAATATGGAATACGGCCTGGGCAATGCCTCGGTGCTGGTGCTTTTGCAGGTGGCCAACGCCCTGCAAAGCAGCCTGGGGGAGTTGCTGGGCGACGAGGTCTCCGCCTTGCCCGACGCCCTGATGATCCGCCAAATGCTGGCCGACTGCGACCCACCCGACCTGCACCGGGTACGCCTGGCCATTGCCCAGGTGCTGGGCAGCCCCGCTCACGGGCAAGCGCCCAGCCAACGCATTGCTTTGGTGGGTTTGCGCGGGGCCGGCAAGTCGGCGCTGGGCCAGTTGCTAGCGCAAGACCTGGGCTACCCCTTTATCGAACTGAGCCGCAGCATTGAGAACTTCGCCGGCTGCAGCGTGGGCGAAATCCAGGCCCTGTATGGCGCCAACGCCTACCGCCGCTACGAGCGCCGCGCCCTGGAAGAATGCCTGCAAACCCACGAACAAGCCGTCATTGCCACCCCCGGCGGGCTGGTCACCGATCCGGCGAGCTTCAATTTGCTGCTCGCGCGGTGCAGCACCGTGTGGCTGCAAGCGGAGCCACTGGACCATTTGCGCCGCGTGACCGCCCAGGGCGATATGCGCCCGATGGCGGCCAGCAAAGAAGCGCTGCAAGACCTGCAAGGCATTTTGGACGGGCGCAAGCCCTTTTATTCCAAGGCGCCTATGGCCCTGAACACCAGCACCCAGGACCTGGCCACCACCTTTAGCGCCCTGCG
>CAMATX010000056.1 GCA_945861345.1 Comamonas sp. lk | reverse complement strand
ACCGCCCCCTCTGGCACCCCAACCAGAGCAATGGCTGCCGTGGTGTCAGTGGGCGTTACCGCCTTGGCAATGGCCATGCCGTTAGTGACGGAGGCATCGGCAGTCAGGTAATTGAGGCCCCAATCAACGGCCACCTTGGTGGCCACGGTGATTTTGTTGTCCAGCAAATTGGCGACCCATCCGTAGGTTGCATCACCTTTATAGGTGTGGGCTGCATCTAAGATGGTTGAAACCAAGCTACCCCGGGTTTCTTTGCCGCTGCTTAGTTTTTCAGTCCAGTACTGCAGGCCACCAGCATCGGCTCCATCTGGCCGTCCCAGCACATTGCGGTAAACCACATTGATGAAATCTGTGGTGGTCATGGTGGATGAAAAGCCTGTCAGCGAGGTGTATTGAACGCCCACACCGTAAAAAGATTCGGCGATTTGGGTGGTGCTGGTGCCTCCTTTAGATTGTCCAAGCCAATAGGTCAGGCCGTCGGCATCTGGGGTGCGGTTAAAGAAGGCGACATAAAGCTCCATTACCCGCTGCACGGTGGCGGTATTCATGGAGGCGGCCAGTGCCTTTATGCCCGTATTTATATCAAAGTCGGTAAAGCGCAGGTGCTCTATGTTTTTGAGGGTATCGATTCCATCGCGACCGGCGACCGTGTCCGTGACGATGCCGTTAGACCCTGTCATAACGACTTTGTAGGTACTCAATTTGCCTTGAAATTGTGCCGTGTCAATGCCGGCTCCCCCGTCGATGGTTTCATTGGCGCTGGTGGATTTGAGAATGTCATCACCATTCGTGCCCAATATGGACTTACCTGAATTGCCAAAATAAGTCCGCAGATCAACGACGTCGCGGCCACTGTCGAATTTCAATATTTCCATATTGACCAATACTGCCTTTAACACTTTCCCGCTGGCAGCTGTTATTGAATCAACGTGTACGGATCCATCAGTTTCCAATGTGATTGAGTAGTTCGAGCGCAGCGTCGTCCCCAAATCAAGGGTGTCAGTTCCTCCGTGGCCATCAAGAGTAAATGCGCCAGGCTGGGCGACGTACCATTGGTCGTCACCATCAGTCGCACCGTTGGCATAAGTTGGCATTTAAGTTCCCCAAAGACAAATAAGTTATTTCCCGTTGATGCTAATGTGAAGTACTTGTAAATACCTCACCTGTATGGCTGACAGCCAAAAACCCCATCCCCGTTTTCTTCAAAAATTCCAGCCCATTTTCTTCCTTGAGCATGGCAATGGTCGCGCAATTACCCGCCACGACGGCAAACGGGGCCATTACGCTCACCGAATGCCAGTAAGTTACAGGCATAGCGGTATGCGGGTGCAGCACATGGCAGTAGCGCTTGCCGTCCGCCTCAAAGTAGCGCACATAGTCGCCACTGGTGGCCAGGCCACCACTGCGCAAAGGAATGCTGGCTACGAGTTTGGCCGGGTCGCGCGGGTCTTGGATGCCGAACGTCCAGGGCCGTCCATCGGGCCTTGGGCCGATAACACGGATGTCGCCGCCCAAATTGACATACCCATGGCGCAGGCCGTTTTTCTCCAGCACGGCGCCGGCACGGTCGGCGGCATATTCTTTGCCAAAGCCGCCAAAATCAATTTGCATACCGGCTTGGGGCAGGCGCACGGTGTTGTTGTGCCGCTCCACAAGCGGCCATCCGACCAGCGTGCGCACGGCTTGCAGCGCTGCGGCGCTGGGCACTTGGGCTGCCTTGAAGTCCCACACGGTGCGCAGCACGCCCGAGCTGATGTCAAACAAGCCGTCGCTGCTTTGGTACAAAGCCTGCGCGAACTCCAGAAGCGACCAGGTCTCGTCATCACAATGCACAGCCGCGCCACCGGCGGCCGCATTGATGCGTGCGACGACGCTGTCGCTGCGGTAGCGCGAATACCTAGTCTCGATGCGCTGTACTTCGGCGATGGCTTGGCGGGCAGCCGATTGCAGGTCCACACTCGGGTCTTTGGACAGCACGATTTCGCAGGGCGAGGCCATTGCCTGGAACACGATGCGCACGCTGTCGGGATCGCGGGGCGCTTGTGCCGGGTGCATAAGGTGCAGGGCCTAAAACCGTTTAGAAACGCCGACCTGGTAAGTCACCATGGTCAGCGGGTCCAGGTAAGGGCTGCCACCGCCGCCGAACTTGTATTCGGCCTTCTGGGTGTAGCTGTCGTATTTGAGGTCGACTTGCCAGCCCTCGCCCAGTTGCTTGGCCACTTTGATACCCATCGATCGGGCGCCGTACGCCGAGAGGCGCTGGTCCTCGCTGTAGTGCTGCGCGCCTGGGGGCGGGTTGGCCGGGAAAGGCGCCCAGTCGGGGTTGAAGTCCACATAAAAGCGCGCTGCGCTTTGCGAGTAAAGGCGCACTTGGGGCGTGAGCGTCCAGCCGTCGGGCAGGGGCTGCACGTATTCGGCGGTGAGGGTGTGGGCCAGGATGTCAAAGCTGTCTTTGTAGTAGCGGTAGCTCAGGCGGCTGGTGCCCCCCGTGGCGTCGATGTGGTGGTTCCAGCGAAGCAAAAACGTGGTGTGGTCACGCTGGTTGGGCCGCTTATCAAAGATTTTGTAGGGGTCCGAGTAATAGCCCACGCCGTGCGAAAGACCGGCGATGGCCTGCATGATGTCGCGCTGGGTGAGTACCTGGGTCACGCCTAGCGAAATTTCCTGGGTGTCTTTGGTCTCGTCGGCGGTAATGCGGTTGCTAGGGTTGATGCTGTCGTGCGACAGGTTCAGCCCGGCGTTCCAGGTGGTGTTTTTGTCCTCGGTGGAATAGGTACCGCCCAGTGTGATGCCGCGAGAGACGTAGTCCGCCTCTTGCGAAAAATAGCCGCCCAGTGTGATGGTGCCTTCTTCAAAATAGCGCGTCAGGGCTATATCGACGGCGCGGCGCTCGTCCACCATCGAGGTGAGGGCCTGGGTATGGTAGGCCGGGGATGCGCCCGAAATCGAGTCCACCACCACATTGCCTGCGACGGACCACTGCCTGCCCACCGGCGTCATCAGCGAAAAGGCCGGGGCGGTGACTTTGATGCGCTCTTGGCCTGGCTGGCTGTCTTGGTAGCCCAGGTATTTGAAGCCGATTTGGGCGTATTCGGGTTGGGCCTGGGCTTGCGCTTGCGCGAGATTGCCCAGAGGCAGCGCCAAGGCGGCCAGCACCATGCCCAGCCCCAGGGGAGCTGACGGCGCAATGCCCTGGCAGCGATGGCGGGCGGATTTTGTTTTTTGTTTCATCCTGCCGGCCTTTCAATAGCAGCCGCAGCCACCGCCGCCTGCACCGGTGCCGCCCGCGGCGCCTTCCCGGCTGGCCAGTATGTGTTCGGTAAACATGAGGTCCAGGGTGTCGCCTTCAAAAGTCATTTCTGGCTTAGCCAAAATGCCTTTCTCCCAGGGACGCACCGGCGTAATGGACGCACAGCCTGTGGCGGCCATGGCGGCTGCGCTCAGCGCGAGCCAAAGTGCCATGCGTTGAAGTGCTTTCATTTGCCCGCCTCCAGCGCGGCCACGATGGCGCGCTCCAGTTCGGTCTTGGAGGCGGCATGAAAGCCGGCGTGGACCATCGTGACTTTACCGTCGCGCCCAATCAGCAGGCTGCTGGGCATACCTTTGACGTTGTATTTCTGGGCCGATTGGCCGGTCGGGTCCAGAGCAATGAGGAAGTCGGCCTTGGTTTGCTGCAAAAAGTTGGCCGCATCTTCGGGTTTTTGGTCCAGGTTCACCGCCAGCACCTGCAGCCCTTTGGCGCCGTATTTGGCCTGCATCTCGTTCATCCAGGGGAAGGACTGCTTGCAGGGGCCGCACCACGATGCCCAAAAGTCCAGATAAACCGCTTTGCCTTTGAGCTCGCTCAGTTTGATGGCGCCGGTTCGTCCGGGCAGTTGAATCTCGGGGGCGCTTTGCCCGACTTCGATGGCCAGGCTTGACGCGCAGATGACGCTGGCCAGGGCTAATGTGAAAACTGAGTGCCGCATGTGTTTCCTAATGCAAACCAAGGGCTGCGCGGTGGGCCCGGCAGAAACCTTAAAAATCCTAGGCGAATTCTACGAGCGCCAGTTGGCGCCAAGGCCTGTGAAACAGCGAATTACACAGATTTACCCTTTGCGCGCTGGTGCTGGCGGCGTAGCAAAAAGAACACAATCGCCATATTGATCACATTCCAGGCCACGCCGTTTAAAAATGCGGCGTGGTAGGAGCCGGTCAGGTCAAACACCTTGCCCGACATCCAGCCGCCCAGCGCCATGCCGATCATGGTGAACATGATGACTGTGCCCACGCGCGCGCCGAAATTGCCGGGCGGGAAGTTCTCTCGCACGATCAAGGTGTAGGAGGGCACGATGCCCCCCTGAAACAGCCCGAACATGGCCGACACCACGTACAGCGAAACCAGCCCGTCAAAGGGCAAAAACAGCAACAGCGCCGTAGCCTGCAGCACCGAGCCCAGCAGCAAAGTGCGCACCGGCCCGATGCGATCGCAAATGACCCCCGAGACCAGGCGGCTGACGATGCCGCAAGTGAGCATGAGTGAGAGCATCTCGGCCCCGCGCGCGGCGCCAAAGCCCAGGTCGGTGCAATAGGCCACGATATGCACCTGCGGCATGGACATGGCCACGCAGCAGCTCAAACCGGCCACGCACAGCAAGGCCGTGGCATGCGTGGGCGACAAGCCAAAAGAGGCTTGGGCCTGCACGGCCGTACCGGAAGCGACCGGGGCCAGCACCTGCAACGGCGGCCTGCGGCGCAGCAAAGGCGCTAAGGCCAGCATGCAAACCGCGCACACCACACCCACGCCCATATAGGCCTGTCGCCATCCCACTGTCTCGATGAAGTGCTGCATGACCGGTGGCCAGATCGCACCCGACAAATAATTGCCGCTGGCGCAAATAGCCACGGCCACGCCCCGTCGCTTGGCAAACCACAAGGAGGTATCGGCCATCATTGGGGCAAAGGCAATCGAGCTGCCCAAAAGCCCGATCAGCAAGCCGTGCGCCAAAGCAAAACCCACAATACCGGTGGACATGCCCGCCAGCACAAAGCCCAGGCCCAGCGACAAAGCGGCGCCCACCAGGGGCCGAAACAGGCCAAAGCGGTCCACCATGCGGCCCATCAAAATGCCGCCTGCGCCAAAGCCGATCATGAGCAAGGTGTAGGGCAGGGCAGATTCGGCCCGGCCGATGCCAAATTCGGCCTGCACCGCCGGGATGATCACCGGCACCACCCACATGCCGCCGTTGCCCAGCGTCATGATCAAGAGCGTAAGCCCTAAGCGAAACCAGGCGTAGGGCGAGTCAATGGCCTGGGCAGGTGCGGTGTTGGGCGGCAAGGCATCGGTCATGCGCCATTATGGTGCTGCCCCGGGTGCTAGTTGGCGTAATAAATGTAGTCCGCCCCCGGCTTATAGGGCTGGCGCAGGTTGGTGTCGATAGCAATCGGCCCCTCGCCCAGGGAAGGCCACATGGGCTTTTTCTGCTCGGCGTCCCACCGGGCCAGTTGCGCTTTCATGGTGGCGAGGCGAGCGGGCTCGGCATCGGCCAGATTGTGTTGCTCTGTGGGGTCGACGGCCAGGTTGTAGAGCCAGTCTTTTTTCGGTCGCTCGGTCACTTGCAGCTTCCAGTCGCCGCTGCGTATCACGCGGTAGGTGTCGGTGCGCCAGAACAAGGTGTCGTGCGGGCGCCCGGCGGCTTTGCCTTGGATAAAGGGCAGCAAATTGACGCCGTCGATGGTGCGGTCGCTGGGCAGTTTGGCGCCTGCTGCGCCCGCTGCCGTGGCAAAAATATCAAAGTGGCTGACCGGTGCGCTCAACAGCGTGCCCTTGGGAATGGCTGCCGGCCAGCGCATAAAAAAGGGCACATGGATACCGCCTTCAAAAAACGTCGCTTTCCAGCCCCGGTAGGGCGAGTTGATGCCCTCCAGGCCGATGTAATGGGCGCCGCCGTTGTCGGTGGTAAATATCACCAGCGTGTTGTCGTCCACGCCCTGGTCTTTGAGCGATTGCAGCACCCGCCCGATATTGCGGTCCAACGAGCGGATCATGGCGGCGTAGACGCGCATGGTGTGGTCGGGGATGAAGCTCAGCGCGTCGTAATCCTCTCGGGTGGACTGCAGCGGGGTGTGCGGCGCGTTATAGGCCAAGTACATAAAAAAAGGCCGGTTTTTATTGGCCGCTACCACTTTGATGGCCTCGTCGGTCAGGTAATCGGTCATGTACTTGGGCGGCGCGAAGGGCTGGCCTGCGTTAAACCGAATGCCCCAGGGTGCCGAGGCCCACAAGAATTTGTCAATTTGGTCAAAATCTTGCTTGGCATTGACCACGTCGGGGCTGTTTTCCGGCAAAAACATAGAGGCCCCGTGCAACAGCGAGAGCGACTCCTTAAAGCCATGGGCGTAGGGGCGAAACTGCGGACTGTCGCCCAAATGCCATTTGCCGATGTGCACCGTGTGGTAGCCCGCGCCCTGCATGAGTTTGGCAATGCTGATCTCTGAGGTGGGCAGGCCCATGTCTTCATAAGGAATCAGGCCCGACTCGCGGTCGGCATGGTAGATACCCGGGGGCAAGAGGCCGCGCCCGGTCTCGTTGGTGATGACCTTCATGAACTGCTTGGGTGTGGGCGTGAACTCAAAACCAAAGCGTGTGGCATAGCGCCCGGTCATCATGGCCGCGCGCGAGGGGGCACAGGTGGCGTTGCCCGAGTAGCCGTTGCGGCAATCGGCCCCTTGGGCGGCAATGCTGTCGATGTTGGGGGTAGGCACTTTGCCATCCGCAATGCCGCCACCGTAATGGGTGATATCGTTAAAACCCAAATCGTCGGCGACGATCAAAATCACGTTGGGCGGGCGTTTGTCGCCCGATGCGTCCGGGCCGCTTTGCCAGGCCGTGGGCTGGGTTGGGCCGTAGTCCTGGTGCAGGGCGTATTTCACATAAAGCAGCAAAAGGCCGCTTTTGCCCACGGAGGCGTACAGGGCGGCGCCAGCAACAACGAGGGCGGCCAGCGCGGCCAATACGACAAAAAAGAAGCGCTTAATCATGGTGTGTCTCCTGGTGCGCCGCGGTGGGACCGTAGGGCCCGGTTAGTGCATTTTTATTGGCTACATTGGGTGCCGCGTTATTATGGCATTGGGGCTGCCAAATAGCCTGTCCCCGACCTGTCACAACGGCGCCAGCCAAGCGGCCTGGAGCCACTTTACCGAGATTAAGTATGCAAATCATCAACGCCCAGCTTCCCACTTTGCAGCAACAAATTGACGCCCTGTCCCGCGACGACGGCCAGCCGATTTATATGCTCAATTTGCTCAAATTTCGGGATCAAGCGGTCTACGCCGATGGGCGTGAATCCGCACTGACCGGCTCCCAGGCCTATGACATCTACGGCAAAGCCATGGCCAAGATGGTCATGGCCGCAGGCGGGCAGCTGATTTATGTGGGCAAAGTACGCGGCACCTTGGTGGGCGGCGGGGATGCGCAGTGGGACCGCGTGGCCATCATGATGTACCCGTCGTTTAAAGTCATGGCCGAGATCACGGGCTCACCGGCCTACGCGGACATCCATGTGCACCGCGAGGCCGGGTTGGCCGGACAGGTGCTGATAGAAACCGTCAAGCCGTAAGCACTAGCGTTTGGGCGCTTGTATCACTTTGCCAAAAAGGTTTAGCCCTATGTCCGATCTCACGCAGGTACCGGCCGTCAGCAGTCGCAAGCACGGTGCGGTAACGATCGTCACGCTGTCTCGTCCCGATGCCCGCAACGCGGTCGACAGCGACACGGCGCGCGCCCTGTATGCCGCGTTTATCGCCTTCGAAGAGGATACGCACGCCAAAGTCGCGGTTTTTCACGGCGCGCACGGCCATTTTTGTGCTGGCTGGGACCTCAAGGCCGGTGCCCGTATGGCCCGCGAAGAAGGTGGCCCAGGCGTGTTGACCGACCAGGACTTCAGCCCCTTGCGCCCCGCCGAGTTGGAGGCCTCGCCCACGCAAGCGCCGCTGGGGCCCATGGGTCCGTCGCGCCTCTTACTTTCTAAGCCGGTGATCGCCGCCGTCAGCGGCGCCGCCGTGGCCGGCGGCATGGAGTTGGCCCTGTGGTGCGATATGCGCGTCATGGAGGAGGATGCCTACTTTGGCGTCTTTTGCCGCCGCTTTGGCGTGCCCTTGATTGATGGCGGCACGGTGCGCCTGCCCCGCCTGGTGGGCATGGGCCACGCCATGGATTTGATATTGACGGGCCGCAAAGTTGGCGCCGCCGAGGCCTTGGCCATGGGACTGGCCAACCGCGTCGTGCCCAAGGGCGAGGCCATAGATGCCGCGCTACTGCTGGCAGAACAGCTGGCGCAGTTCCCCCAAGCCACCATGAACGCCGATCGCATGAGCGCCTATCAGCAATGGGATTTGCCCCTGCACGACGCTTTGTACCAAGAATGGCTGCGCGGTAAAGCCTGTATTGGTCTCGGGTTGGAGGGCGCTGGGCGCTTTGCCGATGGGCAGGGCCGCCACGGAGCGTTTGGCGCTTAGCGCCCCGCGATCAGGCCAGGGCGCTGCGAAACGGCACCACCGTCAAGGGGGCGTGACGATCTGGCGCCAGCTGCGCCGGGCCTGCGCTTTGGGGCCACTGGCCACCCTGGCGCCGCTGGCAGAGACCAAGAGCGCCTCTGCGGCGCTGCTGCCCCGGCGCGGGCTGAACGCGTCGGGTCCGTCGGCCGCACTGTTAAAGCCGATGAAATGGGGCTGGTCGTCCATATTGATCTTGCCGTCGCCATTGGTATCCAGGCTGGACGTTTTGGGGTGGGGCGCGCCGGTAAAAGGGTCAAACAAAAGGCTGATGGCCCCGCCGTTGCTGGCCGTGCAATCCTGCGCGGCGGCACCGGGCACCACGGTTTTGAAATACACGCTGCCCAGGCTGAGCTGGGGCTCGTAGACCAGGCGCTGCCCGGCGGCCAGGCTCAGGGGCATGACCCAGCCGCGTGCGCTGGCGTAGTCCACCACCTTGGCGCTGGAGGAGAAAAAGCGCTGCGCCGGCTGGCTGCTGTCGGCCTGCACCAGGGTGGTGGCGCTCAAGGTTTGCTCGACCAGTTGCGCGCGCGACGCGATGGCGGCGCTCGCGCTGCCGGAGTTGCTGCCCACAGGTACGCTGTCCCACAGACCGTAAAGGCTGCGCTCTTCGGTGTTGCTGGCGTCGGCGGATTCGAACAATTTGCCGCTGCCCACCAAGACCGTGACGCCACCGAGCGGATGTGCACGGTAGCCCGGGGCGGTGGTGATGGGCTCTGTTTGGCCTTGGCGGTTGCGCGCCTCGAACAAAGGCTTGCCGCCAAAGGCCAGGCCCCATTGCGCGGGGTTGTTGCTGGAAAAATCAAATTTCCAAACATTGCCCTTGAGGTCGCCGGCATAGGCGGCCACGATCTGGCGCTGCCTATCGCGCACCACCCGCACGCCGCCCAAGCCGTTGCCAGCACCCACGCCGGTGTCTATGCGTTTGAGCAAGGCGCCGGTCATGGCGTCGATGACCAGCAATTGTGCTTTGCCGCTGCTGCTCTCGTAGCCATTGCCGCTGATCACCGCCCAGGTGCCATCGCGCAGCACGCCGGTCTCGGGTTTGCTCAGCACAAAACCCAGCTCGGCGTAATCCGCCATCTGGTTGCTGACCTCCCACAGAATGTCGCCCGCTTGGGGGGCCATCAGGGGTGCTCCCGAGGGCGGGGCGCCATTGTTGGCGCTGGTGCTCACCGGCACCTGAACAGCAAACAGGTTTTTGGCCCCGGCACCGCTGCTGGCAAGTAGCAGATTGCGCCATAGGCCTTGGCGGGTATCAAACACATCGGCCTCGGCGGTGGGGCCATCGACGAAATACTGGTGCACATAGTCGGGCAGTGCTAACTTGCGTACTTCGCCCAACACGGAGCGCGGCATAAAGGCGAAAGTCTCGACCCCATCGGCCAGTGAAAAGCCGTGCAACATACCGTCATTGGCACCGACAAACACCTGACCGGTGCGCGCCGCCTTGTTGCGCAAAAAGCTGCGGTAGCTTGGTGCCGCAGTGCCAGGGCTTGGGGGCAGCAGGTCGTACTGCATGTCCAGGCTGTCGAGCACCAGCGAGGGGCTGGCGTTGACGATGTCGCCCAATTTTCTGTTGCGTAAACGATAGCGTGTGCCCTCCAGGCTGCCGTCGCCGCGCAAGTAGTTAACCAGCGCCGGGCCGTCGGCATCGCTAACGCCCAGCAGTGCTTGCAGGCCGGCGCTTTGCAGGTCGGGCCAGCGCAGCGCCACGCCGCGCGATGCGCTGTCTTTGAAGGTATAAATCGCCCGCAGGTTCGACTCGGGCAGCATGCTGGCCGCGCTCCAGGAAAGGGCGATTTCGCCGCCCTGGCTGTCTAGTGTCACCGCCTTGAGGTCGCCGCTCCAGTCGCTGGTTTGGTACAGCGGCACCAACTTCAGAGTGCCGCGCAGCAGCACGCCCGCGTCGCTGGCCGAGCGCGCGGCGATATCGTCCATGGCTGCGCGCAGGGCATTGGCAAAGGACAGCGGGTCGCGCACATTGAGCGAGCGCCCCCGGCTGTTGACGGCGGCATGCCATAGGTCGTCAATTTTGGCGAGGCTATTGGCCGCCGGGTTGCCCCAGGACTTGGTGCCCGCCATCAACGCGGGCAGGTCGGCCGGATTGTTGAGTCTGCCGCTAACGCCAAAGCCGATGGTGTAGTTCACCATATGCTGCCAAGTGGCCGTGTCGCCGCTGATGGATTTGACCTGGTTGGCCAGATCAGGGCGTAAATCGGTTTGCCAGTAATACATGGCCACATCGGCCAGGGTGTTGGGGAATCCATCTTTGTCGGCGTCCAGGGTGGCCGCCGCATTGCTGGCGCCATAGGCTGCGCCATTGGCCCAGCCGCCGTCGGTGACCAGGAGGTGAAATGCGCGCCTGCAACTGGCATGGGCGCTGGCATCGTTGCTGCCGGGCTGGGCGCCCCAGGGGCCGGCGTTGTCGCTGCGGCGGTAGTACTCCCCCACATCGCCCATGGCCCGGCGTAAAGGGGTGCTGCCATCGCCATTGAGTTGCAAGAGCCAGTCGTAGAAAGTGGCCTTGTCCACGCCATTGAATGGGCGAATTCCACGCACCAGTGTGCGCTGGGGCTGGCCATCCACCGACACAAACTGGTCCTGGTTGATGCGCCCGTAGCCCAGACGCAACTCGGAGGGCAGGCGGTAAAAGGCGCTGGAAATCACATTTTTAGCGGCCAGCATTTTGTTGCGTGCATAAGTGAACCAGTTGGAGAAGTTTTGTAGCTCCTCGGCCAGGCTGCAGCTGGTGCTGGTGCTGAGGCAGTCGGTGCGCATAGGGCCTTTGGGCAGCCCCGAGCGGTTGATCAGTACCTGGGTGAAATGCTCTGGCGCACTGCCGTCTTGACCGGTTGCCAAATTGAAATACTGGGCCACAAAAATAGACTCGGTGCCTTTGGCGCACGCAGTATTGCTGGTGCAAAACAACCCGGTTTGCATTTGGGTGAGCGACAGATTCAAGGTATCTGCGGGGAACAAGGGGTGGTAGGGCGCGCGGATGGCTGGATACTGCGGATAAAAGCTACCGTCGGCTTTTCGCCAAGGCATATAACGGACCGCCGGGTCGTAGTACATGGGGTTGGTGCCCGCCGAGCGCATTTGCCTTGCAAATAGGAGGCTGTCGTTGTAACTGACCGGGTAAATATTAAAGAGGTCGTGTGCACCCGCCTTGGAGATGCGCCATACGCTGCCCACCGAAAAGCTGGCGCTGTTGCACAGGGGTTCAGGCACGCATTCGTCGGCCATCGAGCCTGAGTCGTCGATGGTGAAAACAAAGTTGGACGCCGCCGAGCTACCGCCGGCCAGCAAGGGTGCTTGGGCCATTTGCGCCATTGCAGGCGCACCCAGCACCACAAGCGCCCATGCGCCCCATCCGCTCCAACGCACTGCCATCTTGGGGCCTTTCATCCAAGCTGCGATCGGACGCCTGCGAACTGCAGATTGCGCCCCTGACCTTGTGTTCGCCTGAAGATTGAAGGCCGCCCGCATTGGTGCAGGCCATGTCGGTGAACCGACAAATTAGACAAAAATTCGCAATTGAAACAAGGTATGCATACCTTTAAGCAACTGCTGTGCCAAGCAAGGCGACGTGTGGTTTAGACCGCACATTCCAGCAAAACCTGCGTCAGTGCATGCGGCGCACTGATCATGGGGTCATGGCCAGTGGCCAGCTCCAGCGTACGGGCGCCGGGCAACCACAGTCCACCCCAAAAGGCAGGATCGTTGACGCGCGGCCAAATGGCATCAATGGTGGCCAGCGCCGGACGCGTGCAGTGGATGAAGGTGCGCGCTACGCTGGCCACCCGGGCCGGGTCAAAGTCCAATACGTCGGTGTAGGGGTGGCCGGGGTGCGGTGTCTGGCGGCGGGCTACCCAGGCGGCGTCTTCGCCTTCCAGGCCAAACACCTCGGGGCCGGGCGGCGGGAAGCTATGCAACGGGTTGGCGCGCGCCGCGTCCAGGCGCGCTTGGCGGGTGGCGCTCCAGGCCTCGCCCGGCTTGGGTACCACCGCGTCCACATAGACCAGGTGATGCAGGCGCTGCCCGATCCGGTCGGCTACGCCGGTGCCCACCATGCCGGCGTAGGAGTGCACAGCTAAGACCACATCGCTGAGTTCTTCGTTTTCGATGGCCGCTACCACGTCTTGGATATGGGTGTCCAGATGGATGTCTGGCGAGAGCAAATGGGCGCGCTCGCCAACGCCAGTGAGCGTGACCGCATGCACCCGATGGCCTTGGGCCTGCAGCAAGTCCATCACCCGGCGCCAACACCAAGCGCCGTGCCAGGCGCCATGGACGAGGACGAAATTAGCCATGGATTGCCTGCCTTGATGAATTGGCTGGCCTAGCCCAGCGTGCGCCCAAAGAAATGCAGTGTGCGATCCCAGGCCTGTTGGGCCCATACCGGGTCGTACTGGGTGCTGCCGATGCGCCCGGGCCCCACGGCGGTTTCATTGGCAAAGCCATGTTGCGCCAAGTAGCGGTGAAATTGCATCGGCACCCCAGCGGCGCCCAGCTTTTCTTCCAGCTGGTCCACCACTTCGATCTTGAAAGACTGGTCTTGCAAAGCCCAATGGCCCATGACCGGCACCTTGATTTTGCTGGCGTCCAGGTAGTTGAGCGGCGGGCAGCCGTACCAGACCACACCAGCGTCGATCTCGGGCGATTGCGCCAGGGACAACAGCGTCAAGGCCCCGCCCATGCAAAACCCGGTTACGCCTACTTTGCTGGCCCGACCTTTGAGGAACTGCACGGCGCCGCGGATATCCTGGCTGGCTGCGTCGCCAAAGTTGAGGCCGTCCATCAGGTGGTGCGCTTCTTCGGCCTCCACGGTTGATTTGCCCCGGTACAAGTCGGGTACCAGCGCCTGAAAACCAGCGCTGGCCAAGCGATCGGCCACGCCACGGATTTGCGCGTTCAGCCCCCACCATTCCTGGATGACGACGATGGCCGGCGCGTTGGCTGCATGGGCCGGTTCGGCTAGGTAGCCCTGCAGGGTGGCGCCGTCAGGGCGCTGAAAATTGATGATGGTTCCCATAGTGTTCTCCTCGTGAATGAAGGCATCTTAGCGGGCAAGCGCCCGTACTTTGGAGCCACGACGCCGGCCGGTTTAGGCGAGCGAAAAGCCGTCGTGGCTAAAGGGCGTGCGGCGCAGGCGCACCCCGGTAGCCGCTGCGATGGCGTTGGCAATGGCCGGTGTAATGGGCGCATAAGGCGGTTCGCCCAAACCGCCCCAGACCTCGCCACCGGTGGGCACGAGCACAGACTTGATGGGCGGAACCTGGCGCAATTGCGCAAGCGGGTAGTCCTGCAAATTGCTTTGGGTGACGCGCCCGTCCTGAATATTGATCTCGTTAAAGAAAACACTGGACAGCGCGTAAACGACATTTCCCTCGATTTGGGCGCGCGCTGAGTCGATATTGGCCACGTGGCCGGGATCGACCGCGATGGTGATCTGGTGCAGCTTGACCACTTTTTGTGCGCTGACCGATAGCTCGACCACGCAGGCGGCAAAGCTGCCGTAGGCGTCTTGGACCGCCAGCCCTTGAAAGCGGCCCGGCGCCAGCTTGGCGCCCCAGCCTGCTTCTTTGGCCGCTGCTTGCAGCACTTTGTGATCGCGCCCGCCTGGGGGCAGCAACTCTAAGCGGCCGCCCAGGGCATCTTTTCCGGCAGCAAGCAATATTTCATCGAGAAAGCACTCACGCGCGAAGGGGTTTTGCGAGTGGTACACCGAACGCCAAAAGCCCACCGGAACATTGATCTGGCAAATCGCGTGGCGAATGTCACGGTGCTCCACCCGGTAAGGCATATCGTGAAAGCATTCAGCGGCCTGAAAGTCCTGCCCATTTTTGAGCGCAGCGGGGCGGATTTGTTGGATGATTGATTGCGAGGCCATACTGGCTTGCCAGCCCAGCAGTTGGCCCGATTTATGGACAACGGCGCGTTGCCGGTACAGGGCGACCGGGCGAAAAAAGTCGTGCTGCATGTCCTCCTCGCGGGACCACAACAACTTGACTGGCGTTCCGCCCATTTCACGGGCGATGAACACCGCCTGGCGGACGAAGTCCTGCGAGGCACCGCGCCGCCCGTAGCCGCCGCCTAAGTAGGGACGATGCACAGTGACGTTTTCCACAGGCAAGCCCAGCGTTTTCGCCGCTTCGTTCAAAGTCGCTTCGGCGCTTTGCGTAGGGGCCCAGACTTCGGCCACATCGCCTTTGACCCAGGCGGTACAGTTTTGCGGCTCCAGGGTGAAGTGGTTCAGGTAGGGCGTGAAGTATTGCGCCTCCACCGTCTTGTATTGGCCATCAGACGCGCTGTTGGCCGTGGCCCAGGCCGCTTCAAAGTCGCCCTCGCTGCGCAAAGCACGTGCGCTGTTCAGCCCGGTTTGCAATGTTTGCATGATGGCCTGGTCATCGAGCTTTTCTCCGCCCTTGTAGTCCCATGCCACCTTGAGCGCCTTGAGCGCTTGCTGCGCACGCCACCAGTTATCGGCCACCACGGCGACAAAGTCGGGCCCTGTCACCACTTTTTTGACGCCACGGCGGTTCAGCGCCGCTGCTGCGTCCACTGTTTTAGGGGTACCGCCAAAAACCGGGCATTGCACCAAGGCAGCGTGCAGCATGCCGGGTACCTTGACGTCGATGCCGTACACCGCACTGCCATCGCATTTGGCCGGTATGTCAAAGCGTTGCAGGGGTTTACCGATCAGGGTCCATTGCTCCGGAGTTTTGAGAATGAGCTCGGCGGGAACCACTTGTTTTGCCGCTGCGGTGGCAAGTTCGCCGTAAGTGGCGCTGCGTTTACTGGCTGCATGGCTGACTTTCCCCTGCTGGGCAACCAGCTCTGCCATGGGCACGCTCCAGCGCTGTGCGGCGGCGGCCTTGAGCATCTCGCGCGCGGTGGCACCAGCTTTTCGCATCACCAGTTGCGAATCGCGCGTGCCCCGGCTGCCGCCTGTGCTGAATGTGACGTACACCTTGTTGCGCGCCAGGTGTTCGTTGACCGAGGCGAACTCCATGCGCACGTCCTCCCAGCGGCATTGCAGCTCCTCGGCGAGCATCATGGGCAGGCTGGTGCTGGTGCCTTGGCCCATTTCGGCGCGTGCGACTTGGCAGAAAACCCGGTTGTCCGGGCTGATACGAATCCATGCGTTGATATCAGCAGCGCCCGCTTGCGGGCCATCGGTGGCTAATTTGTCTGCAGCAGCAGGCGGCAAATAAAAGCCCAGGCTCAGTCCGCTGGCCCACGCGCCCAGGCCTGCCTGGGCTGAACGCTTGAAAAAGCTGCGCCGCGAATCGCCGTCGGTATGCGCTGCAGCGCTATTTGGCGGGTTGTTGGCTGGAGTTGTTTTGGAGGGCACGGGACAGTCTCCTTACAGCTTGGCCGCAGCCTTGATGGCCGACTTGATGCGCGGATAGGTCCCGCATCGGCACAGGTTGGTGATGGAGGCGTCAATATCGGCATCCGTTGGCCGTGGCTTGCGTGCCAGCAGGGCGGTGGCCGCCATCAGCATGCCCGACTGGCAGTAGCCGCACTGGGGAACCTGCTTCTCAATCCAAGCTTTTTGCAGGGCCGATTTGCCTCCCAAGCCTTCGATCGTGGTCACTTTGCGCCCGATGGCTGCGCTGACAGGCAGGGTGCAGGAACGCACCGGCTCGCCATCGAGTAACACCGTACACGCGCCGCATTGGGCCACGCCGCAGCCGTATTTGGTGCCGGTGAGGCCTAGCTCATCGCGCAGCGCCCACAACAGTGGCATGTCGGTTTCAACATCTAACTCTACCGCCTTGCCGTTGATTTTGAATTGCATAGCCTTTGCGTCCTGAGAAAGTGATTGCCCCTATTTACCGATACTTGCGACTTACCTATTGCCGAGGCGGGCGTTTGGCAATCCCCATGATTTTGGCGAGGATGCCCAGCATCACCTCGTCGGCGCCGCCGCCAATCGAGCCTAAGCGACCATCGCGGTAGGCACGCGATATTTTGTTTTCCCAGGTGTAGCCCATGCCGCCCCAAAACTGCAGGCAGCCATCGGGCACGCTGCGGTTCAGGCGCCCGGCCATCAGCTTGGCCATGCTGGCCAGTTCGGTCACGTCCTGGCCTTGCACATACAACTCGCAGGCGCGGTAGGTGAGGGCGCGCAAGGCCTCCACCTCGGTCTTCATCTCAGCCAGCTTGAACTGCACCCATTGCTGGTCGGCCAGCGTGGCACCAAAGAGTTTGCGCTCCTGGGCGTAGCCTATGGTGTCCTCGATGCAGTTGTTCAGTCCTTGCAAAGTACTGGCCGCCGCCCACAGGCGCTCTTCCTGGAATTGCTGCATTTGGTAGATAAAGCCTTGGCCTTCGCCGCCAATGCGGTTGCGCTGGGGTACGCGCACCTCGTCAAAATAAATCAAGCCTGTGTCGCTGCTGTTCATACCGATCTTGCGGATTTTTTTCGCGACCTCAATGCCCTTGGTTAGCTTGCCACCGCGCCCCTCGCGCATGGGCACCATCACCAGGCTTTTGTTTTTATGGGCTGGGCCTTCACCGGTGTTGACCAGCATGCACATCCAGTCGGCTTGCAAGCTGTTGGTGATCCACATCTTTTGGCCGGTAATCACATAGTCGTCGCCGTCTTTGCGCGCATGGCTTTTGACGGCGGACACGTCGCTGCCCGCGCCGGGTTCGGACACGCCGATGCAGCCCACCATGTCGCCCGCAATGGCCGGGGCCAAAAACTCGGCGCACAGTTCGGGGCTGCCAAAGCGCGCCAGCGCCGGGCTGCACATATCGGTTTGCACGCCGATGGCCATGGGCACGCCACCGCATTGAATGTAGCCCAGCGTTTCGGCCATGGCCACGCTAAAGCTGTAGTCCAAGCCTGCGCCGCCATAGGCCTCGGGTTTGGTCAGGCCCAAAAGGCCTAAATTCCCCAGCTTTTTAAAGACCTCGTGCGCCGGGAATATCTCGGCGGCTTCCCATTCATCGACGTGCGGGTTGATCTCCTCGTCGATCAGGCGTTTGAGGGTTTTTTGGACTTCGCGGTGTTCATGGGTAAATTGCATGGTCTCTCCAGGGCAAAAAATACAGGGCGAATTAAGCAGCCGCGCGCAGGCCCAAGCGCGCGCGGACCTCGGCGGGGGAGGCGATGTCGCGGCCTGCATTGCGGGCACATTTGGCCAGTGCCTCTATCAACGCGCCGGTGCCACTGGCGCGTGAACCCTCGGGCAGGTAAAACGTATCTTCCAAACCGGTGCGCAGCATGCCACCCAAATCCGCCGTAGCCTGGTGCACCGGCCAAATTTCTTGGCGGCCAATCAGCGTGCTTTGCCAGGTCACGCCGGGGTCGATTTGCTTGCACAGCCAGCCCAACAATTCAGCATCCGCAGGCATGCCCGAATCGACGCCCATCACAAAGTTGTAGTCCAGGTGGTCGGTCATACCGGCTTTTTTGAACATAGCCACCGAGCGCACAATGCCCACGTCAAAGCATTCAAACTCGGGCATGGTACCGGTCTCGTGCATCACGTCTAAGAA
>CAMATX010000055.1 GCA_945861345.1 Comamonas sp. lk | reverse complement strand
AGGCTCACGGTGTAGCTTTGCAGCATGGCGACATTGGGGTCGCCGTTGAGAGTGTGAAAACCGCCTGCGGCATGCCAGGTAGAACCCGAGGTGAGCTGGTCGCGCTCGAGCAACATCACATCGCTCCAGCCCTTTTTGGTCAGGTGGTAAAGCACCGAACATCCGACGACACCGCCGCCGATGATGACTACGCGCGCTGTTGTTTTCATATCTGTAAATCCTTTTTGCAGAGCAAAACAAAAAATTAAAAATCGGTGGGTGCGCCGCCCTGCGATTTACGCAGGTTGACAAAGGCATCGAGTTCTTCTTCGATCGCCGCGTCCATAGGGGGGCGCTCGTAGGCTTCGAGTTCTTTTTGCCAAATGGTATTGGCCTTTTGGTAGGCCGTGGGGCGACCGCCTTCGTCCCAGGATTCGAAATTGCGCCAGTCCGAAATAATGGGCGAATAAAACGCCGTCTCAAAACGCTCTAGCGTGTGCGCGGTGCCGAAGTAGTGGCCGCCGGGGCCTACATCGCGTATGGCGTCCAGCGCTAAACCGGCAGGGCTGACGTCCAGCGGCGTCAGAAACTCGGCCACCATTTGCAACAGGTCGCAATCGAGGATAAATTTTTCAAACGATGCGGTCAGGCCGCCTTCCATCCAACCGGCGCTGTGCATGATGAAGTTGCCACCGGCTTGCGTCAGCGCCCACAAGGAGAACACCGATTCATAGGCCGCTTGCGCATCGACCGTATTGGCCGCGTTGACATTGCTGGTGCGGTAGGGAATGCCGTATTTGCGGCACAGTTGCCCGCCGACCAAAACCGCCTTCATGTACTCGGGCGTGCCGAAAGCAGGCGCGCCGCTTTTCATATCGACATTCGAGGTAAAACCGCCATAGACCACCGGCGCGCCGGGGCGCACCAATTGGGTGAGCGTAATACCGGCCAGCGCCTCGGCGTTTTGCTGCGCCAGCGCACCGGCAATGGTCACCGGCGCCATGGCCCCGGCCAGCGTAAAGGGCGTGAGCATGATGATCTGGTTGCGCGAGGACATTTCCAAAATGCCTTGCAACATGGGTGTGTCCAGCCGCAGTGGGGACGAGCTGTTGATGATGGAAAACAGCGAAGGCTCGCGTTCTAACTGTTCATTGCTGATGCCGCGCACGATGCGCACGATTTCCAGCGCGTCCTGGTTGCGTTCTTTGCCCAGCGAATAGGCGTGGAATGCTTTGTCGGTGAGTTTGGCGATGTCGGACAAACAATCCAGGTGGCGCACCGAGGCATGCAAATCCACCGGCTCTACGGGATAGCCGCCGGTGCAATGAATAATGTCGTAGCGCTGCGCCAGTTTCACTAAATTGCGAAAGTCTTGTTGGTTACCGGCGCGGCGACCGCCTTGCATGTCCGAGCAATTAGGCGGACTGGCCACTTGCGCAAAGGCCAAGTTTTTACCGCCGATGCGGATATTGCGTTCCGGGTTGCGCGCATGCAGCGTGAATTCGGACGGGCAGGACTTGATGCTTTGCAAAATCAGGTTGCGGTCAAAGCGCACGCGCTCTGAGCCTTCGCGCACATCAGCGCCAGCCTTTTTCAAAATCTCACGGGCGCCGGGATGCATGAAGTCCATGCCCATCTCTTCGAGGATGGTGAGCGATGCGTTGTGGATCGCTTCTAGCTCGTCCTCGGACACCATGGGCGTGGGCGGCAGGCGGTGCTTCAAGCTGCGGTATTTGGTGGTCGAGGGTGCAACGCGGATGGTGCCGCTGCCGCGGCCCGCGCGACGTCGTGCCGGCGAGCTGGGCGCTGTTGCTTCTTCTGTCATGTAGTCAGTCTCCGCTTTGTACTGTGCAAGGATGTGCTTTTGCGGCCTGGCGCCCTGCCGCTGTGCGGGGCCTCAGACTAGCGGGCAATTCTAGGTGCGGGGCTCCTTTGCCCACCCGGATTTGCCGGTGCTGCGCCATTGAGAGGCGCAATTTAATAAATTGCCCATTGCGAGCGGCGGGAGAATGCGCCCAGGCCCGCTGGGGGCTTGTTGTGACCGACTGCCGAGGTTTTGCCATGAACGATGAAGACAAATATGTCGCCCGTGCCCAGCGCATGCTGACCCGCTGGTCCGGCCAGCGCATGCCCGTCCAGCGACGCCAGACCGTCGAAGGTGAGGTGCTGCGCCAGAACCCGCCCGCCTTGGGCGAGCTGGCCGCCGACGCCCAGACCTACCAAGAGCCCGGTAAAACCTTGCCAGTGCTCACCCAGTGCGACGTGCTGGTGGTGGGGGCCGGACCGGCCGGTATCTCGGCCGCACTGGCGGCGCGCCGGGCGGGCGCCGATACCGTGCTGATGGAGCGCTTTGGCTGCTTTGGGGGGGTGATCACCACCGTCGGAATGGAAACTCTGGCCTGGTACCGCTACGAGGGCACGGTCGAGGGCGAGGGCATTGGCATCGAGATGGAGCGCATTGCTGCCAAGATGGGCGGCGCCATCAAATGGCCGTACAACGACAGCCAGTGCCTGGATGCCGATTTTTTCAAGGTGGTGGCCGACCGCTTGATTACCGAGGCCGGCGTGCGCCCCATCCTGCACTGCTTGGCAGTGGATGTGATTTTTGAGGACGACGGCAAGCGCCTGCGCGGCATCGTGACCGAGAGCAAGTCTGGCCGCCAGGTGGTGCTGGCCAAGCGCATCATCGATTGCACGGGCGACGCCGACATTGCCCACCTGGCAGGTGCCAGCTACCGCAAAACCCCCAAAGACAAGATGCTGGGTATGACCACCGTGTTCAACGCCTCGGGCGTGGATACCGCGCGCTTTGTCGCGTACACCGAAAGCCAGCCTGCCACCTACGCCGACTGGAGCCGCACCTGGGCCCAAGAGACCACCGGCAAGGAAGATGCCCTGCGCAGCCCCTACCTGGACAAAGAGTTTGACACCGCCCGGGAGCTGGGTGTGATTCCGCAAAACAGCACCAATCTGGGCGGCTCCTGGTCGGCGCTCACGCCTGCGGGCGAGGCCACCAACCTGAACCTCGCGCATATGTACGGCTTTGACGCAACCGACGTGATGGACCTGACCGCTGCCGAAATGCAAGGCCGCCAAGAAGCGCTTCATGCGCTGATGGCCCTGAAAAAAGTAGTGCCCGGTTTTGAAGACGCCAAGCTGCGCAATTTTGGGATGACGCTGGGCGTACGCGACTCGCGCAAAATCATCGGCCGCTACAACCTGTGCAGCGAAGACGTGCGTAACCAGGCCAAGTTTGATGATTCGGTGGGCATTTTTCCAGAGTTCATCGACGGCTACAACATTTTGATTTTGCCCACTACGGGGCGGTATTTTGAGGTGCCCTACGGCTGCATGGTGCCGCTGGAAGTGGACAACTTGCTGGTCGCCGGGCGCTGTGTGGCCGGCGACATGGTCTCGCATGCGGCTATGCGCAATATGATGGCCTGCACCGTGACGGGCCAGGGCGCTGGCGTTGCCGCCGCCGTGTCGGTGCAGACCGGCCAAAGTACCGCCGAGGTGGACATGGCGGTTGTGCAGGCCGAGTTAGAACGCCAAGGGGTGCGCTTGCATTAAGCGGCCTTGCGGGCATAAAAAAAGGCCGGAAGTTCCGGCCTTTTTTTGGTAGAAGCACGCCTTGCGGCGGCTCTGCGCGTCAGATCACGACAGGTGCTTGCCGATCAGGCCAGCCATCTCGAACATGCTCACTTGTGCTTTACCAAACACGTCCTTGAGCTTGGCATCGGCATTGATGTTGCGCTTGTTGGCGGTGTCTTGCAGCTTGTGCTTCTTGATGTAAACCCACAGTTGCTTGACCACTTCGGTACGAGCCAGGGGTTTTGCGCCGACTACAGCGGCCAATGCGGCGCTGGGGGTCAGGGGCTTCATGAACGCAGCATTGACGGCGCGCTTTTTAGCAGGAGCCGCTTTCTTTGCGGCTGGTGCGGTTTTAATGCTTGCTTTTTTAGCGGGCGCCGCTTTTTTAGCGGGCGCTTTCTTTGCAGTTGCCATTGTGACGAGGTCCTTCAGGGAGTTAGATGATCGCCAGCGATAAACTTTACGCTGGGCGGGTGGATGCTACTGGAGAAATTGGGGCTTTCCAAGTACAAAGACCAGTTTTTTGCTTTAGTTCTAACAATTTTTACGTTTTTTGGGCCGATCGCGGGCCCTTTTGGAGGCCTTACAGATGTTTTTTATGCAAAAAATCATCGCCCCCACCGACCTTTGTGACGCCTCTTTGCGCTAAGGCGGTAATGGCTTGGTCTACGTGCGAGCGCCAAAGAGGTTGGCGTGACATGCCCATGTTCGTCAAATACCTGTTGGTAGCCCCCCAGCGGCTGGCGCAGGGGCCGGATCAGGCCGATGGCGACGGCGGCAAACCTTGGCTCCGTTCGGGCAAGGTGGCGAGCAATAAGCTGATCAGCGCCAGCACAAAGGCGACGGCCTGTACCGGCGTAAATTCTTCGTGAAAGCCCAAAATGCCAATGGCGGCCGTGGCGACGGGCAGCATCACGGTAAATACCCCGGCCTGCGTGGCGGGCACGGTGCGCAGGCCGGTCATCCACAGCCAGACCACCCAGACGCTGGCGGCCAGGGCATAGAGCACCAAGAGTGCCCACCACTGGGGCGCGACCGCGCCAAAATCAAATTGCATCGCCAAATACAGGCCCGCCGGGGTGGACAGCGCAAACCCATTGAGGTTGATCAGCGCGGCAATGCGCTTGGCGCTCAAGGTGTTGGAGAGTCGCTTGCCGATGACCACATAGGCCGCTTCGCACAGCACGGCGCCAAAAAGCAGCAGATTGCCCCACAGGGCATGGGGGTAGGGCGCGGCCGCCGGATCGGTGGTGCCCGGCGCCGCGCGGGCCAGGGCCAGCAAGGCGATACCCAGCATCGCCAGCACCACCGCCAGCCAAATGCGCCACCCGATTTTTTCCTTCAGGAAATACCAGCCCATGAGTGCAGACGCTGCTGGGATGGCCGACATGATGACCCCAGCCGACAAGGTGCTGGTCAGGCTCACGCCAAAGAGCATGCACATAGAAAACAAAAAATTGCCCAAAAAGGACTCTAAAAACAGCAACCCCCGGGTGCGCCGGTCCATTGGCCCCTCGCCGGCCGGTTTCTTGAGCCAGCCGGCCATGGCAACGGCGGCGATACCAAAGCGCAACCAGGCCAGCAGCAGCACCGGCAGCACGGCCACCAGTGGTTTGGACAAGGCCACGTAACTGCCCACCAGGGTCATGCTCAGGGCCAGGCAGGCGTAGGCCAGGGGTTTTTGGAAGCGAGGGTTCAAGGCAAGGATGTCCGGCGCGGTGACCCTGGCCCTGCGCCAGTGGTTACCATTGAATCTATGGAGATTACACGATGAGCATGGGGACTTTCGCCTACGCCAGCAATGGCAACCGGTTTTTGGGCACCGATACCTTGGCCGCACAGCCCTTTGCGCTGGCGGGCATTCCTTTTGACGGCGCAGTGACCAACCGGCCCGGCGCGCGCTTTGGACCGCAGGAGATCCGCCGCGCCAGCCTGATGCTGTGCGACGCCATACACCCGCACTTCGATGTCTCGCCTTTGGGGCTTTTGGGTGATGCCGGCGATATGCGCTTGCCCAATGCGGGGGGCTTGGCGCAGGTGCGCGAACATATCCAAACCCAGGCCCAGGCGCTGATGGCGCAGCACCACTGCGTCTTTTTAGGCGGTGACCATTCGGTCACGCTGGCGCTCTTGCGTGCGGCCAAGGCGCGCTTTGGGACCTTGGCACTGGTGCATTTTGATGCCCATTGCGACACCTGGAGCGACCATTTCGGCGAGCCCTCGGGCCATGGCACCTGGACGTACGAGGCCTTGCAAGAGGGTTTGGTTAGCCCGGCGCACACGGTGCAAATCGGCCTGCGCTCCTCGGGCAGCCGGGCTGCGCGCAACTATGTGGCCGACCAGGGCGGTCTGATTTTCAGCGCCCGGGGCATGCGGGGACTGGACGGCGCGGGGCTGCAGCCTCTCATCGACCAGGTGCTGGCGCGCCTGGCGGACAAGCCGGTTTATCTGACGCTGGATATCGACTGCCTGGACCCGGCTTTTGCCCCCGGAACCGGCACGCCCGAGCCCGGCGGGCTCAGCAGTACGCAGGTTTTGACTTGGCTGGAGGGCTTGGCGCCACTGGCCTGCGTGGCGATGGATTGTGTGGAGGTTGCGCCCGCCTATGACCACGCCGAGCTGACAAGCCACGCCGCCGCCGCCCTGGTTTGGACCTATTTGTGCGGCCAAATCGCCAAGGCCGCGCCCGGCAGGTCTGCTACAAACCTATAATTTATTAGTGTCAGGCCCCGCAGGGCTTGACGCGGCGCGTGCCTTTTTTTATTCACCGACCATATTTTTGGAGGTTCCCCGTCATGTCAAAGTACGTATTGAGTGTTGCCCTAGCGGCACTGGCCCTTGCCGCTTGTGGCAAAAAAGAAGAAGCGCCTGCGCCCGCCGCCAGTGCGCCCGCAGAAGAAAAAGTACTCAATATTTACAACTGGCCCGATTACATCCCTGAGGGAATGGTTGCCGCCTTTGAGAAAGAAACCGGCATCAAGGTCAATTACGACACTTTCGAAACCAATGAGGCGCTGAACGCCAAACTGGTGGCCGGCAACACGGGTTACGACATTGTGGTGCCCGGCACCGCCTTTAGCCCGGCACAGGTTGAGGCAGGCTTCTTCCAGCCGATGGACCGCGCCAAGCTCAAGAATTATGGCAACCTGGACAGCGACATCATGGCCGGCCTGACTAAGGCCGACCCAGGCAACAAATACCTGGTGCCATGGGCCTGGGGCTTTACCACGGTGGGTATCAACCGTACCAAAGTGGAAAAAGCGCTGGGCAAAACGCCCATGCCCGAAAACGTGTGGGATCTGGTCTTTAAGCCTGAGTACACCTCTAAGCTCAAGTCGTGTGGCATTGCGTACCTGGATTCGCCCACGGAAATCATCCCGCCCGCTTTGCACTACATCGGCAAGGACGCTTACTCTAATGACCCTGCCGACCACAAAGCGGCGGTGGACATGCTGGCCAAAGTGCGCAAAGACATCCGCATCTTCAGCTCGACCATGATTGACGACGTCGCCGGCGGCAAGGCTTGCGCGGTGGTGGGTTGGTCTGGCGACATCAACATCGCGGCCTCGCGCGCCAAAGAGAATGGCTCTAAAGACGTGATTGAAGTCTTGCTGCCCAGCGCTGGCGCCATGATCTTCTTTGACTCGATGGCTATCACCAAAGACGCCAAGCACCCGGGCAATGCCCACGCTTTCATCGACTTCTATCTGCGCGCGGAGAACGCTGCCATGGTCTCCAATGAGATGAGCTACCCCACCGGCAACAAAGCGGCCTTGGCCCAAATGAAGCCCGAAGTGGCGGGCAACAAGACTATCTTTATCGAGCCCGCAGTGGCTGCCAAGATGGTACCGCCCGGCAAATTCACCAATGAGGGCCGTGAGGCTATGGCCAGCGCCTTTACCACCTTTAAAAAGGGCAAATAAAGGCTTTCGCTAACCGCAAGGGGACTGTTCATTGCTTCGGGTGAACAGTCCTTTTTTCTTGCCCGCGCATTGCATAAATAACCCGCACCATGAGCACTGACTCCACTACGCACAGCGCGCTGCCTGCGCCCGGGCGCCGCTTTGTCATTAGTGTGCCGATGGCCTGGCTGCTGTTCTTCTTCATGTTGCCGTTTTTGGTGCTGCTCTACATCAGCTTTGTGGACATGGGCGCGGACATCCACCCGTTCAAGCCCCTGTGGGACGCCAAAGCCGGCGTCCTGCACCTCAAATACGACAACTACACCAGTATTTTTGTCAGCACCGAGACGGGTATCTGGGGCCAGACGATTTATGTGGAGGCCTACCTGCGCTCCGTGGCCTATGCGTTCTGCACTGCCGTTTTGTGTTTGATTTTGGGCTACCCGTTTGCCTACGCGATAGCTCGCGCCTCCCCGGCCGTGCGTCCAGCTTTGTTGATGATGGTGATGCTGCCGTTTTGGACCTCTTTTTTGCTACGGGTCTACGCTTGGAAAGGCATCTTGGCCGACCAGGGCGTGGTGAACCGCTTGTTGCTTGCGCTGGGGCTGATCACTGAGCCTGTGCAAATGCTCTATACCAATGTCTCCATGCTGGTGGGCATGACCTATGTTTACCTGCCCTTTATGGTGTTGCCCCTGTACGCTACTTTGTCCAAGCTGGACCTGCGCCTGCTGGAGGCTGCTTATGACCTAGGCGCATCTCCTTTTAAAGCGTTTTGGCTGGTGACGGTACCGCTGTCCAAGGCCGGGATTGTGGCGGGATTTATGCTGGTGTTTATCCCGGCAGTGGGTGAGTTTGTGATTCCGTCCTTGCTGGGCGGACCGGAAAACATCATGGTGGGGCGCGTGGTCTGGGATGAGATGTTTACCAGCAACAACTGGCCGCGCGCCAGCGCCCTGGCCGTGAGCATGATTGCACTGATAGTGGTGCCGCTGGCGCTGTATTACCGCTCGGCCGCGCAATCGGCCGAGCTGGCAAAGCATTAAGGGGCCCGCCATGCAACGCATTTTGCAAAACTACTTCGGCCGCGCCTGGATGGTGCTTGTATTTTTGTTTTTGTACCTGCCCTTGCTGTTTATGGTGGTGTTTTCCTTTAACAGCAGCCGCCAGGACGCGGTGTTTACCGGGTTTTCCTGGCGCTGGTACGAGGCTTTGGGGCGCGATACCAAGATTGTGGAAGGCTTTTGGCTGTCTTTGCAGATTGCGCTGGCCACTGGCGTGCTGTCAGCGGTCTTGGGAACTTTTGCCGCGTTTGTTTTGGTGCGCTACCAGCGCTTTATCGGGCGGACCTTGTTTTCGGGCATGGTCAATGCGCCCTTGGTGATGCCCGAGGTGGTCATTGGACTGTCCTTGTTACTGCTGATGGTGGGCATTCAGAATGTGTTTGGTTGGCCCGAGCGCGGATTGCTCACCATTGTTTTGGGCCACACGCTGCTGGGCATGGCCTATGCCATGGTGGTGGTGCAGTCGCGCCTGCTGGAGGTGGACCGCTCGGTGGAAGAGGCCGCCATGGACTTGGGGGCTAAGCCCGTGCAGGTCTTTTTTCTGGTGACGCTGCCCAATATTGCGCAGGCCATCGTGGCGGCATTTTTGCTGTCCTTTACCTTGTCTTTTGACGATGTGGTGATTTCGGAGTTTCTGTCCGGTCCCGGTGTGAATACCTTGCCGCAGGTGATATTTGGCTATGCACGTCGGGGTATTAACCCGACGATTTACGCCGCCGCGACGATCTTGATCACCATCATCAGCACAGCAGTGGTGGCCTACAGCGTCTGGGTGGCCCGCCAAAGCCGGCGCCTGGCCCGCGAGGCCCAACTTGCCTTGGCCGAGGCGCAGGGTTAAAGGCCCAGCGATGCTTGTTTGTCATATTCACGAGAGATAGGAATACCCATTGGCACACGATCCAGCCCCGGCCCCGTTTCTGCAGATCCAAAACATCGTCAAAAAATTTGACGATGTGTATGCCGTCGACGATGTCAGCTTGGACATTCAGCAGGGCGAAATATTTGCTTTGCTGGGTTCCTCGGGCTGCGGCAAATCGACCCTGCTGCGCATGCTGGCGGGCTTTGAAACGCCCACCGCCGGGCACATCTTGCTGGCCGGTCAGGATATTGTGGGCCTGGCGCCCTACGAGCGGCCGATCAATATGATGTTTCAAAGCTACGCGCTGTTTCCGCACCTGACGGTCTGGGACAACATCGCCTTTGGCTTGAAGCGTGACGGCATGGCCAAAGACGCCATCGAAGAGCGGGTGACGCAAATGCTTGACCTTGTGCAACTGCGCAACTACGCCAAGCGCAAACCGCACCAACTCTCAGGTGGACAACAACAGCGCGTTGCGCTCGCGCGCAGCCTGGCCAAGCGCCCGCAGTTGCTGCTGCTGGACGAACCCCTGGGCGCCCTGGATGCCAAGCTGCGCCAACGCACGCAACTGGAGCTGGTCGACATCATTGAGCGCGTGGGCGTGACCTGCGTCATGGTCACCCACAACCAGGAGGAGGCCATGACCATGGCTACCCGTATTGGCGTGATGAGTGAAGGCAAGATTTTGCAAATCGGCAAACCCGCCGAAATTTACGAGACGCCCAACTGCCGCTTCGTGGCCGACTTTATCGGCACGGTCAATATGTTTGAAGGCACGGTGGAGGTGGACGAGGCCGACCATGTGGTGATCGGTTCGGCCGACTGCAAGCACTATGTCACCCACGGAATTACCGGCACGCACGGCATGCAAGTGCAGGTGGCGGTACGGCCGGAAAAAATTAGCATCCAAACCCAGCCGGTGGACGATGCCGAGCGCGAATTTCCTGCTGAAATTGGCTACAACCAGGTGCAAGGTGTCATTGCTGAAATTGCCTATTTGGGCAACCTCACCACCTACCATGTGCGCCTACAAAGCGGTTTGCTCATCAAAGTGACGCACACCAACGCCGCCCGCCGTGGCAGCGCCGTAATGACCTGGGGCGATACGGTGTACCTGTGGTGGTGGGGCAGCGACGTGGTAGTCCTGACCCGTTAGAACGCTTCCCGCTTAGCCGCGGGCCACCGGGCGCGCCGGATCGCTGCACCATTCGCTCCAACTGCCGGCAAACAAAGCACCGGGCCCGATGCCAGCAATGCGCATGGCCAAGATATTGGGAATCGCCGTCACCCCGCTGCCGCAGTGGTGCACCACGGTATCGGCGCTGCGCTGGCCGAGCAAGGCCAGCCACTCCTGGCGCAGTTGTTCGGCGGGTTTGAAAAATCCTTGAGCATCTAGATTTTGGCCAAAAGGGCGGTTCAGTGCGCCTGGGATATGGCCTGCCACCGGGTCCAGTGGCTCCACTTCACCTTGAAAACGCGGCGTGGCGCGGGCGTCGACCACCGTTTGGCCACTGCGGCCCAGGCCGGCGAGTACCGTGGCTACATCGACTAAGGGTAGCAACGGGTCCGATGGTGAAAAGCCCGAGGGCTGCGCGGCTACGTGCGCGGCCCCACTGGCCAGCGCGCCACCGCTTACTTGCCAGGCGGCAAGTCCGCCATCAAGCACGGCGACGCCGGGGTGCCCCATCCACTGCAGCATCCACCACAGCCGACCACAAAAGTTGCTGCCCTGGCGGTCATAGACGACTGCTTGCATGCCTGCCTCAAAGCCGACGGACTGCAGCCACTGCGCAAACACAGCGCGCGAGGGCAGCGGATGGCGCCCGCCACTGCAGGCGCCGGTTTGTTGTGGGTCGCCCTTG
The DNA here is from genome assembly GCA_945861345.1 of Comamonas sp. lk. Taxonomy (GTDB): domain Bacteria; phylum Pseudomonadota; class Gammaproteobacteria; order Burkholderiales; family Burkholderiaceae_C; genus Allorhodoferax. Next base: position 6,908 of record CAMATX010000055.1, on the reverse strand, counting down.
GCGCTGAGGTGGCGGTCCAGGTCGGCATAAATTGCCCCGGCCAGGTGCGAGTCAGCAAACATTTGCGCCCCGGCCTCTGGGCGTGCCAGGTCAAAACTACAGTCAAAAACCAAGGTGGACTGCCCCGATTGCTGCAGGTTTTGCAGTTGAGTGGCGGTAATCAAGGTGGTGTACATAGCGGCGTCCTTTGAAAAACAGCGGTGCGGGCTTTGGCGCAGCACTCTACACGCCCGGCGCCGGTGCCTCGGGCATAGCCCGCGTGCGCAAAATTGTCGAAACAACGCCGCTGGCCACGATTAAACAAATGCCAGCCCAAGCCATAGGCGCAATAGGGTCGTCAAAGAGCCAAATGCTGTAAAGGCTGGCAAAGACAATGCCCCAGTACTGCATGCTGGCCACTACCAGAGTGGCGCCTTTGCGGTATGCGCGCGTCATCGCCCATTGGCCCAGCGAGGCGAGCACACCGATCGGAATGAGCCAGGCTGCATCTTGCCAATGCACCGCGCTCCAGGGCGTGGCCGGCGTAAAAACCATACCCACGGCGCCGACCAAACTCGTGCCGACCGAAAAATAAAATACGGTGCGTTCCTCTGGCTCACCCACTTTGCCCAGTGCAGTCACCTGCATATAGGCCAGCGCCGCACCCACGCCAGAGAGCAGCCCGATAAGCCCGGCAAACAATTGGTCGTGGTCGATGGTGGGGCGCAAAGTCATGACCACGCCTACAAAGCCCACCAGTACCGTCAGCATCAGCGGCCCTTGTTTTTGGGGCTGGCCATAGAGCAGCGCGCCGCCCAAAATAAAGGCTGCGAGCCACACCCCACTCATGTAATTGAGCGTCATGGCGGTGGCTACGGGCAAGTGGGCGATGGCGTAAAACCAGGAACTCAGCGAGAGCACGCCGATGGCGCTGCGGGTCAGGTGCATTATGGGCACCGGCGTGCGCAAACTAGCGCCCCGGGCGCGCACCACCACAGCCATAAAAGCGACGCTGACCAGACCCCGGTAAAAAATAATCTCAAAAATGGTGAAGCTGAGGGCCGCTGACTTCACGCCCACGGCCATGGTGGCAAACAAAAAAGACGCCAGCACCATCCACAGCGCCGACAGGGCGCTGCCCTCGGTGCGGTTGGGATCCATCGTCAGGGCGCTAAGGCATCGCCCATGGCGGCGCGATACCACTCATGGAAATGCTGCATGCCGTCTTCCATCGGGCTTTGGTAGGGCCCCACCTCGTTGTCGCCGCGCTGCATCAGGGCTTTGCGTCCGGCGTCCATGCGCTCTGCGATTTCGTCGTCTTCTATGCAGGTTTCCATGTAGGCGGCTTGTTGCGCCTCGACAAAGTCGCGCTCAAAGGCGGCGATTTCCTCGGGATAGAAGAACTCGACCATGTTCATGGTCTTGTCCACCCCCATCGGATGCAGGGTGGAGACCGTCAGCACGTGGGGGTACCACTCCACCATGGTGTGGGGGTACAAAGTCAGCCAGATGGCGCCGTGCTGGGGCGGCTCGCCGCCCCGGTAGTCCAGCAGTGCCTTTTGCCAGCGCTCATAGGTGGGCGAGCCGCCTTTGGCGTCCGAGGATCGCAGGCGCGCGCCGGGGCCTACGGTTTGTACCGAGTAGTGTTTGCCAAATTCCCAGCGTAAGTCATCGCAGGTGACGAAATTGCCCAGACCGGGGTGGAAGGGGCCGACATGGTAGTCCTCCAGGTAGACCTCGATAAAGGTTTTCCAGTTGTAGTTGCACACGTGCATTTCGACGTGGTCGCGCACATAGCCGCCGAAATCTAGCTCGGCGCGCGGGCCCATCCCTGCCAGATGGGCGGCGATGTCCAGCGTAGGGGATTCGAACAAAAGTCCGTTCCACTCTTGAACTGGGTAATTGTTCAGATTGAGGCAAGGATCGCTGGCGAAATGGGGGGCGCCTATGAGCTTGCCAACCGGGGCACAAGCTGCGGGCTCCACCCCGGAGTAGGTCCAGCGGTGCAGCGGGCAGACAATATTGCCGCCGGCAGTGCCCGCACCCTGCACCAAAGAGCCTTGCCCCTTGAGCATGATGGCCTGGCGGTGGCGGCAGACGTTGGAGACCAGTTCGATGCCACTGGCGTTGTGCACCAGTACACGACCCTCTTGTTCCTGGGGCAAGGCGAAGTAGTCGCCCACCTCGGGCACGCTCAGGGAATGCCCGATATAGCGGGGCCCCTGCTTAAACAACCGATCCATCTCGCGCGCATGGAGCGACGTATCAAAATAGCTTGAAACTGGAAGTTGGCTCAGGGCCTGCTGCAGTTGAAGACTTAAATCAGACATGGTGGACCTGACCTAAAGACTCCCCACAGGGAGGGTGCGCTTGGGACGCGCAATCAATGAAAGACCGCACACCTGTGGGGGCGCACGGTCGCGAAAGTGAAGTATTGTACCCGTGGGGGGAATGCTCGATTTGCTGGGGCCGCCCCAGGGTGGTGCAATAGAATTATCTGTAGTTTCGAGCCCGTGCCTGCCTTTTTTGGAAATTTTGATGCCCAAGCCCCGTTCCGATACCGCTTTGACAGACGCCGACCCGGTGCTGCAAGGCCCTGCCTACGAGGCAGCGATGCAAGAACTGGAGCAACTGGTGGGCAGCATGGAAAGCGGCAATATGCCGCTGGACCAACTACTGAGCAGCTATCAGCGCGGCGCGGTCCTTTTGCAACTGTGCCGCGATCGCCTGCAGGCGGTGGAGGATCAGATCAAAGTCCTCGACAACGGGGCTATCAAGCCCTGGAAAGGCGCCTAAGCCGCATGTCCGCTTTTGATCTTGAGCCATGGACAGCGCACCATACCGACGCCTTGGAAGTCGCTTTGGACGCGTTTTTGTCGCCCCAAGCCTTGTGTGCCGCCGGCCCGGTGCGCCCGCTCCACTTGGTCGATGCCATGCGTTATGCGGCTCTGGACGGTGGCAAGCGGCTGCGCCCTCTCTTGGTGATCGCGGCATTTGAGGCTGCGGTGGGCCGCCCCCTGGGCAGCCAAGACGGCGCGGTGGTCCGCGCGGCCTGCGCCGTGGAGTTGATCCATGCCTATTCCTTGGTCCATGACGACATGCCCTGTATGGACGATGACGTGCTGCGCCGGGGCAAGCCCACGGTGCACGTCAAGTTCGGCCAGGCGGGCGCCTTGCTCGCCGGGGACGCGCTGCAAACCTTGGCGTTTGAGCTTTTGACCCCCGAGGACGGGAGCGTGGCGCCCGCCGTGCAGGGCCGCCTGTGCGGCTTGCTGGCCAGGGCCTCGGGTTGTGCGGGTATGGCTGGGGGCCAGGCTATCGACCTCGATCACGTAGGCAAAGCACTGAGCGAAGACGCGTTACGCCATATGCACCGCTGCAAAACCGGTGCCCTCCTGGAGTGCAGCGTGCGCATGGGCGCCGTGTGCGGTGGCGCAGACGCCCACGCCCAGGAGCAATTGGCCATTTTTGGGCGGGCTTTGGGTCTGGCGTTTCAGGTAGTGGACGATGTGCTCGATGTCAGCGCCGACTCTGCCACCCTGGGCAAAACGGCTGGTAAAGACGCCCAGAACGATAAGCCGACCTTTGTGTCCTTGATGGGACTGGCGCAAAGCCGCCAGTATGCGCAACAATTGTGCGAGCAGGCCGAGCAGGCGCTGGCGCAGACAGGTCTGGCTGATACCCGTGCGCTGTCGGCCCTGGCCCGCAGGGTGGTGCAGCGCAGCCACTGATTTATCTGAGTTCACTATGCCAAACACTTACCAAGCATCCAGCCCCTTGTTGCCGCAAATCAACAGCCCTAAAGACCTGCGGGCTCTGCCACGCGCCGCACTGCGCACAGTCTCGGATGAGTTGCGGGCGTATTTGCTAGACAGCGTCTCTAAAACCGGCGGCCATCTGAGCTCTAATTTGGGCACCGTGGAGCTGACCGTCGCGCTGCACTATGTGTTTGACACGCCACGCGACCGCCTGGTCTGGGATGTGGGCCACCAAACTTACCCCCACAAAATCCTGACCGGCCGGCGCGACCGCATGGCCAGTTTGCGCCAGCTCGGCGGCCTCAGTGGTTTTCCGCAGCGCAGCGAGAGTGAATACGACACCTTTGGTACAGCGCATTCCAGCACCTCCATTTCGGCTGCCTTGGGTATGGCCATGGCCGCCAAGCTGCAAGGGGACCCCCGCTATTCGGTAGCCATTATTGGCGACGGTGCACTGACCGCCGGAATGGCCTTTGAGGCCATGAACAACGCGGGTGTGCAAGATTGCCGCCTGCTGGTCATCCTCAACGACAACGAAATGAGTATCAGCCCCCCGGTGGGCGCGCTCAATCGCTACCTGGCGCAGCTCATGAGCGGGCAGTTTTACGCCAAGGCCAAGAGCGTGGGTAAAAAAGTGCTAAAGGGTGCGCCCACGCTCTTTGAAATCGCCAAACGCATAGAGGAGCACGCCAAAGGCATGGTGGTGCCGGCTACTTTGTTTGAGCAGTTTGGCTTTAATTACATCGGTCCCATTGACGGGCACGACCTCGATTCCCTGCTGCCGACGCTGGAAAACATCAAAAACCTGACCGGCCCGCAGTTTTTGCACGTCATTACCCGCAAAGGGCAGGGCTACAAAATGGCCGAAGCCGACCCGGTCGCCTACCACGGGCCGGGCAAATTTGACCCTAACGTGGGCCTGCAAAAGTCGGCAGCGCCGGCCAAGCCGACTTTCACCCAGGTGTTTGGCCAGTGGCTGTGCGATATGGCGGCCCAGGATGAGCGCCTGGTCGGCATCACCCCGGCCATGCGCGAGGGTTCGGGATTGGTGGAGTTTGAGGCGCGCTTTGCGCAGCGTTACTTTGATGTCGGCATTGCGGAGCAGCATGCGGTCACTTTTGCCGCTGGTTTGGCAGCAGATGGGCTCAAACCCGTGGTGGCGATTTATTCCACCTTCTTGCAGCGGGCCTATGACCAGCTGATCCACGATGTGGCGATCCAAAACCTGCCAGTGGTCTTTGCCCTGGACCGGGCCGGCCTGGTCGGCGCCGATGGCGCAACCCATGCCGGTAATTACGACATCGCCTTCTTGCGCTGCATTCCCAATATGAGCATCGCCTGCCCGGCCGACGAAAACGAGTGCCGCCAGCTGCTCAGCAGCGCTTTTGCGCAAAACCACCCGGTGGCGGTGCGTTACCCCCGGGGTGCCGGCGCCGGCGTGGCGGTACAAGCCGATTTGCAGGCTTTGCCCTTTGGCAAAGGCGAGCTGCGCCGAGAGGGCAGCCGAATCTCCATCCTGGCCTTTGGCACGCTCTTGTACCCGGCACTGGCGGTCTCAGAGTCGATGGACCTCTCGGTGGCCAATATGCGCTGGGCCAAGCCGCTCGATACCGCGCTCTTGCTTGCGCTGGCCGCCCGCCACGATGCCATCGTTACCGTCGAGGATGCGGCACTCATGGGCGGGGCAGGTAGCGCGGTGCAAGAGGCGCTGCAGGCCGCTGGTCTGGTGCTGCCGGTATTGAGCCTGGGTTTACCCGACCGCTTTATCGAGCACGGCGATCCGGCCAAGCTCATGGCGATGCATGGCCTGGATGCCATCGGCATCGAAGCCTCTGTGCGCGCTCGCTTTGGCGCGCTGTTTGAGGCTGATTCCAAGGGAAAACCCCTGTCAAAAGCCGCCTGAGCGTTCATACAATCCGCTTTGGTCATGTTGGCAGGCCGTGATCCCCGCTTGCGCGGGCTCCGGCTTGGTTTTCTTTCACTTTTTACGGAGTTAACTATGGATCGTCGCTCAATTATTAGGAATGCTGGTATCGCTGGCATATTGGCGGCAGGTGCTGCGCCCGCAGTCCATGCCCAGGCTACCTTGCGCTGGCGCTGTGCGTCCAGCTTCCCCAAAGCGCTCGATACGCTCTTCGGTGTGTGCGACGTGTTCGCCAAAAAAGTAGGTGAGTTAAGCGGTGGTAAGTTCACCATCAGCACCCACGCGGCTGGCGAACTGATGCCCGCCTTTGGCGTCTTGGACGGCGTGTCCAACGGCACCATCGAGATGGCCAACACGGCCTCTTACTATTTCTTCGGCAAGGATCCCACCTATGCACTGGACTGCGCGGTGCCATTTGGCCTGAACAGCCGCCAAATGACCGCTTGGATGTACGAAGGCAATGGCATGAAGTTGTTCCGCGAGCATTTTGGCAAAGTCGGTATCGTGAACTTCCCCATGGGCAACACAGGCGTGCAAATGGGCGGTTGGTTCCGTAAAGAGATTAAAGGCCTTGACGACCTCAAAGGACTGAAGTTCCGCTGCGGTGGTTTTGCCGGACGTGTGCTTGAGCGCCTTGGCGTGGTGCCACAGAACATTCCGGGCGGTGAAATTTACCAAGCTCTGGAAAAAGGGACTATCGACGCGGCCGAGTGGGTCGGCCCTTATGACGACTTGAAGCTGGGTCTGAACAAAGTGGCGCAAAACTACTACTACCCCGGATTCTGGGAAGTGGGCCCACAGTTGTCGCTCTATGTCAACCAAAAAGCCTATGAAGGCCTGTCCTCAGAGTACAAAGCCATTGTGGAGTGCGCTGCGTCCTACGCCCACACGGACATGCAAGCCAAGTACGATTCGCGCAATATGCCGGCACTCAAAACCCTCCTTGGCCAGGGCGCCAAACTGCAACGTTTCCCCAAAGAAATCATGGCAGCGGCATTCAAATCAGCCACCGACATTTACGCCGAACTGAGCGACACCAACCCGGCCTGGAAAAAAATCTATGCCGATTACTCGGCCTTCCGCCGTGAAAGTAATTTGTGGTTTAGCTTGGCCGAAGCATCTATGGACGACTTTATGCAGGCGCAAAAGCTGTAAATCCCCAACGGATCTTCAGCTCGCAAAAAACCCCGCCTTGGCGGGGTTTTTTAATGCCTAGCCGCTTCTCAGCGCCAGGCAATCTGGTGCCA
>CAMATX010000054.1 GCA_945861345.1 Comamonas sp. lk | reverse complement strand
GCGCGCCAGCGGCCTGCCCGGGCACGTGGGGGAGGCCACGCACACCGCGCACCTGCAGCTGCCGGGCATGGGCGCCAGCATTGCCACCGGCGTGCGCGCCTGCGCTGAGGCCGCAGGCTGGCTCATCCTGACGGCCGATTTACCGCTGGTGCAGCCGCAGACTTTGCGCACGGTGGCCCAGGCGCTGCAATCGCACACGGTAGTGGTGCCGGTTTTTGCGGGCCAACGCGGGCACCCGGTGGGTTTTGCAGCAGCCTGCGGCCCTGCCTTGATGGCCTTGACCGGCGACCAAGGGGCACGCGCTGTGTTGCAAGCGCATGCACCGTATGCCCTTGCGGTGGATGATGCCGGCTGCATCCATGACGTCGATACGCCCGAGGCGCTGGAAGCGGCGTTGCGCGTGATCAACGGCGCGCAAGGCAGGCGGTGATTGCGCACGACTGAGGCGGGGCCTAAGCGCCGCCACCCAGGGTGCCAGCACACCTCGGGTACGTAGCTTTTGGAAACCATTACAAATTACGTTAGTTTGATGGATATGATGACGACATCCGCACACTGGGCGCTTGACCCTGCGGGCTTACAGGGGCGGCATTGCATCCATGGCGACATTGATTCCAGGGATAGGCACAACGGCAGACACGCTGCATGCCGAATTGCGCACGCTGATAGCCAACAGCCGCCAGCGCCTGGCCGGAGCAGTGAATGCGGAGCTAACGCGGCTGTATTGGCATGTGGGACAAAGGCTACGCACTGAGGTACTGGGCGGCGCTGACCGCGCCAAGTATGGCGACCAGTTGATCAAGCGCGTGGGGGGGCATGACCTGCCCCCATTTGCCATACCACTCATGAGTTGGAAGTCCGGGTTAAGGTTAATCTAAATTTGAATTTATGGATTCACCTTCATTGGCAGCGCGCTGGCGATGAAGATGGGCGAACTCAGCAGGGTGTCGCGGACCAATTGGGGATAGAGGACATTGGCATCCAGAATGGCCGTGTAGCGCGCCGATCCCGCCACTTAAAACTCCAGTCCAAGATCTTCAGAAAGTTGGGTCAGTTCTTGCAGGGCTTGTTCAGATTGCTGTTGCTGCGTGGCCTGGTAGCGGCGTAGTTCTTCAAATTCAATGCGGCGGTGGCGGTTGACCTTGCGGCATTTGAGGCGCTTGGCTTCGATTTCCTTGATGACAAAGGGGCGTGACACGTTCAAAAAATTGGCTGCTTCTTGGGTGGTGAGTTCATGCTTTTGCGGCACTAGCAGCATGGGTTCTTGTTTGGCCATTTGCCGCAACACGTCGGCAAAAAAACGCAAGGCGCGGGGAGGTAGCTTCAGCACGGGTGTTTCGTGTTTTTCGTCGCCGTGTGTGCTCACATCCAGAATGAGCTTGATGTGGTCTGCGTTGGAGTGGTCCAGCGCGGTTACCAGGCATTGATGGGCCACGGCTGCCATTTCGGCTTCGGCGGCGTTGGCTGGGTCTAGTACTTCTTGGTCTTTCATGGGGTTCTCCTTCGCGCAGCGGTTTTGGGGTCTGGTCAGTCGCAATAGCCGCCGTAGCCGGAATCCTAGCATTATTCGCAATAAACGAAATCATCGAAGCAAACAAATTTGCTTGTTGGGTATTCGATGAATTGAGAAAATGGTCCTGCCACGCCGACAAAAGTCCATGAAAATCAAGCACTTATAAATGCATGGGTGCCTGCACAAAACAATCCGCGCCATGCAGCTAAGGCCTGCAACACGGCCTCTGGCTGTGGATTGCCACGAAGAATCAAGGACGGTTTTGCCGATTTGTCTGGCGTTCAGTTCGCAAAAAAATGCACCGGCACGCCGGGCACATCCACTCGCAGAGAAAACACGCAGCCTGAATCCGGGTAAGGCTGTAAAGCTTCGGCTTTACCAAATTTCAATGCTTAGGAGCTGCTCGGGGATGTGGGTAAATGCCTTGTCCCGGCTGACCAAAATCGCTTTTCTGGAAACTGCGTGGGCGGCAATCATCATGTCAAAGTCGCTCAAGCTAATGCCTTGTGCCTCCAGCGAACTGCACAGTTCACCATAGCAAGTGGCGGCTGGCGCGTCCCACGCCAATACATCGATGTGCAGTAATACTTGCTGCAGTGCCTGCCGGAGCTTGGCTGATTGCGCCCGGCGATGTATGCCGTATTCGATCTCTGCCAAGGTAACGCTGGATAGGGCCACCTGCCCCACAGGCAGTTTTTCCAAGCGGGCCAGCAATTCTTTATCCCGTCCTTGCATGATGTGGCTGACCACATTGGTATCTAGCAAATAGGTGGGATTCATGGCTTGGTTTGGGCAAATGGATCGCGCCTAGCTTGCCTCTGGTGCCGTTCAAAACCTAGATCTTCACCCGCATTCAAGGCGACCGCATCCATCAAGCCCTGCCAGTTGCCGGGTTTTCGCGAGAGCACGACATCCCCTGTGGCAGGGTCATGGCGGATAAACACTTGCGCAACATCGAACCGGAATTCCAGAGGCAAACGCACAGCCTGACTGCGACCCGTGGTAAAAATTTTGGCGGTTGCTTGCATTGAATGCTCCCCAGCTTTGTTGATATGTCTCATGATACATACCGTGATTCTGCATGTCAACTTAGGCTGCGGACACCTAGGCTACCGCGCCGCCCCTGAGACCCCTGGACGCTGGAGGCGGCATAGGGCTTATGCCTTGCGTTAATCCGCGAAAAAATGCACCGGCAGGCCGGGCACATCCACCCGCATAGAAAACACGCAGCCTGAATCCGGGTAGCGCGCCAGTTCGTCGTCCTTGCGGCCATGGCGGGCGCTGGTGATGAACAGGGTTTTCAAATCCTCGCCGCCAAAGCAAGGCATGGTCGGGCACTGCGCTGGGGTAGCAATGCTGACCAGCATGTGGCCCGCTGGAGAGAAGCAGCAAATGCGCGCGCCTTCAAACATCGCCAGCCAGTAGTTGCCCTGGCTGTCCACCGCCGCGCCATCGGGCCGGCCCTGGTAGCGGGCGTCACCGCTCACCCAATCGGCAGGCTTCGCGTTGAACTGCAGGTGCGTGCGGTGTGCGCTAAGCGTGTTGCTGGCAGGCTCATAGTCCCAGCCGTGGACCAGGTGGCGCGGTGTATCGGCCCAATAGGCGCTGCGCCCGTCCAGACTCCAGCCCATGCCATTGCCGGTTAACGCGCCCTCGGCCATGGTGTGGACTACAGGCGCGCCGCTGCGCGCAGCAATGCAATACAGCGCTGCCGCGTCGTGGGCTTTGGTCTCGTCGATGGTGCCGACCCAAAAGCGGCCCAAGGCATCGCATTTGCCGTCATTGGCGCGCACGGTGGCGGTGTCGTAGGGCAGCGTCACCAGGTGGTCTAGCGCTGCGCCCCAGCCAGAAGCACGGAAAACTCCATGGCGCAGTGCGATCACCAAACCACCGCCGGGCGCGGGCGCGATGCAGCCGGGCTCGCTAGGCATGTCCCAGGCCTGCACCGGTCCATCGCCGGGTTTCATGCGCAGAATTTTTTTGCCGGGAATGTCTATCCAGTACAGCATCTGCTCTTGCGGATGCCAAAACGGCGATTCGCCTAATTCATAGGGCTGCGCGTCCAGGCGGCTCCAGGCGGCGGTTTGCGGCGGCTGGTCTGCGGCGGGGCTCAAAAGTGGGTTCATGCGGTGGCTCGGTGGGTGTTTGGTTCAGCGCGCATTGTGCCGCCCCAAAAAAACAACCCCGCACAACTTGCGTCGTGCGGGGCGCTTGCGATGGCAGCGCAGGCTGCCAAGGGTTTAGCGGTTGTAAGCCGTCTCGCCGTGCGAGCTGATGTCCAGACCTTCGCGCTCTTCCTCTTCGGTCACGCGCAGGCCGATGGTCATGTCCACGATCTTGTAAGAGATCAGCGACACCACACCCGACCAGACCACCGTCAGCAGCACCGCTTTGGCCTGCACCAGCACCTGGGCCGAGATGGAATAGTCTGCCGCGGTGATGCCGGTGGCCGTCACCCAGTCGGCGACAAAGCCGGGGCCGCCCAGGGCGGGCGAATTGAACACGCCGGTCAGCAGCGCACCCAAGATGCCGCACACGCCGTGCACGCCGAACACGTCCAGGGTGTCGTCTGCGCCCAGCAGTTTCTTCAGGCCACTGACACCCCACAGGCCGGCAAAGCCCGACAGGAAGCCGATGATCAAAGCACCACCGATGCCCACGTTGCCGCAAGCCGGTGTGATCGCCACCAAGCCAGCCACCGCGCCAGAGGCGGCGCCGAGCATCGAGGCTTTGCCGCGCAGCAAGGCCTCGCCAATGCACCAGGCCAGCACCGCAGCGGCGGTCGCACCAAAGGTGTTGATAAAGGCTAGGGCCGCAAAGCCATTGGCTTCCAGGGCCGAGCCGGCGTTAAAGCCGAACCAACCCACCCACAGCAGGGCTGCGCCCACCATGGTCAAAGTCAGGCTGTGCGGAGGCATGGACTCTTTGCCATAACCGATGCGCTTGCCAATCATGAAAGCGCCCACCAGACCAGCCACAGCGGCGTTGATATGCACCACGGTACCGCCGGCAAAATCGAGCGCGCCCATTTGCCACAGATAACCGCCTTTAGCGTTCATGGCATCCACCACTTCTTTGCTGGCGTAGGCGTCCGGACCCATCCAGAACCAGACCATGTGTGCGATCGGGGCGTAGCTGAAAGTGAACCACAGCACGCAGAACATCAACACCGCCGAGAACTTGATGCGCTCGGCAAACGAGCCCACGATCAGGGTGCAGGTAATCGCCGCAAAGCTGGCCTGAAAAGCTGCAAACACGATCTCGGGGATGTACACGCCTTTGCTAAACGTGGCTGCTGGCGCGAAGGTGCCCGCCGCGTTATCCCAAATGCCTTTCATCATCACCCGGTCAAAACCGCCAAAGAAGAGCCCGCCCTCGGTAAAGGCGATGCTGTAACCGTAGATAAACCACAGCACCACGATCAGTGAGAAGGTCACCATGACCTGCATCAGCACCGAGAGCATGTTTTTACTACGCACCAAGCCGCCATAGAACAGGGCCAGGCCAGGTACGGCCATCATGATCACCAGCAAGGTGGAGGTCATCATCCAGGCGGTATCGCCTTTGTTGATGACGGGCGCTGCTGCGGGTGCTTCAGCCGCAGGCGCCTCTGAGGCGGCAGCAGCAGGTGCGGAAACCGCAGCAGCCGATGCTGCGGGTGCCGGCGCGTCTTCGGCTAGCGCCAGGGAGCCTGCGCCAAGCAAGCCCCAACCCAGGGCAAGTGATATCAATAGCTTCTTCATGGTATTTCCTTTCAATGCCTGGGTTTACAAAGCGTCTTTGCCGGTTTCGCCGGTACGAATACGCACGACCTGCTCCAAGTCGTACACGAACACTTTGCCGTCGCCGATTTTTCCGGTGCGCGCAGCGCCTTCGATAGCCTCAATGACGCGATCGAGCAGCGCCGAATCAATCGCCGCCTCAATCTTGACCTTGGGCAGAAAGTCCACGACGTATTCCGCGCCGCGGTAGAGCTCGGTATGGCCTTTTTGGCGGCCGAAACCTTTGACCTCGGTGACCGTGATGCCCTGCACGCCAATGGCTGACAAAGCCTCGCGGACCTCGTCAAGCTTGAACGGTTTGATGATGGCCGTAACTAACTTCATTTGTTCACCTCAGCTTCTTAAAAGTTGATAGCGAGCGCAGTGCATGCGCCGCTGCTCCACGGAATCGGGAGACAAGACCATTTAGCAGAAGCCGTGCCAAGTTCATGCACCCCAATGCGCACCGCCGGGGCCCAAAACCCTTTTCAAAACCCCATTCATCCACTAATATGGCTGTATATAAATACAGCTTGCACCCAAATGGTGCAAATTTGCGCGCGGCGTCTTCAGAGCGCGCACTTTTTCAGGGAGTGGTCATGGGTTTATCTTTGGTGCAAAGCCGCGCTTTGCTCGGGCTGGAGGCGGTGCAAGTCACCGTCGAGGTGCATTTGGCCAACGGCCTGCCCAGCTTTACGCTGGTGGGTTTGGCCGACGTCGAGGTCAAAGAGGCGCGCGAGCGGGTGCGCTGCGCCATTCAGAACTCGGGGTTTGAGTTTCCGCACAACAAACGCATCACCGTGAATTTGGCGCCAGCGGACCTGCCCAAAGACTCGGGCCGCCTGGACTTGCCCATCGCTTTAGGTATTTTGGCGGCCAGCGGGCTTATCGACGGGCAGCGCCTGGCGCGCTTTGAGTTTGCTGGCGAGTTGTCGCTCTCGGGCAGTTTGCGGCCGGTGCGCGGGGCTTTGGCCATGGCGCTGGCGCTGCACACCGCGCAGGTGCAAATCAGCCTGGTGCTGCCGCCCGGTAGCGCCCAGGAGGCGGCCCTGGTGCCCGGCGCCCAGGTGTATTGCGCCCATACGTTGCGCGATGTGGTGGCGCAGTTTTTGCCGCCCGAAGGCGACCCGGCGCCCGCCGACCCCGACGCTGCGGGCTGGTCCCGGGTGCAGCCGGTGTGCCCCAGCGCCGCACCGCCGCTAGCAGACATGGCCGACGTCAAAGGCCAGCTCGCCGCCAAGCGGGCGCTCGAGATTGCAGCCGCTGGCGGGCACAGCCTGCTGTTTGTGGGGCCGCCAGGCGCGGGCAAATCCATGCTGGCGCAGCGTTTTGCGGGTTTGCTGCCGCCCATGCAAACCGAGGAAGCGCTGCAAAGCGCGGCCATTGCCAGCCTGCGCGGCCGCTTTGATATTGCGCGCTGGGGCCAGCGCCCCACCTGCAGCCCGCACCATTCGGCCAGCGCGGTGGCGCTGGTGGGCGGCGGCTCGCCGCCACGGCCGGGCGAGATTTCGCTGGCGCACCAAGGCGTGTTGTTTTTGGACGAGTTGCCCGAATTTGCCCGCGCTGCTCTGGAGGCGCTGCGCGAGCCGCTCGAGACCGGCAGCATCACCATTGCGCGGGCGACGCAGCGGGCGCAGTTTCCGGCGCGCTTTCAGCTGATCGCGGCCATGAACCCCTGCCCCTGCGGCTATTTGGGCGCCAGCGGGCGCCATTGCCGTTGCACGCCCGACCAGGTCAGCCGCTACCAGGGTAAGCTCAGCGGGCCGCTGATGGACCGCATTGATTTGCACGTCGAAGTCCCCGCCCTGGCGCCCGAGGACTTGCTGCACGCCCCGCCGGGCGAGGCCACCGACAGCATCCGCGGCCGCTGCGCGCAGGCGCGCGCCCTGGCCGAGCGCCGCCAAGGCACGCCCAACCAGGCGCTGGCCGGCCAGGACTTGGACAAGCATGTGCTACTCGAATCGGCAGCCGCCAAGTTTTTGCAAAACGCGGCGCGCCAACTTGGCTGGTCTGCGCGCGGAACGCACCGCACCCTCAAGATTGCCCGCACGATTGCCGACTTGGCGGGCTCCGAGCCCACCGCCTTGGCCCATGTGGCCGAGGCCATGCAGTACCGGCGCGCGCTTAAAACCGTTTGACACGACAAGGCCCGCGCGCTTTGCACAGACAATAGCGCCCTGCACTGCGCCGTTTTCGGCATTTTTTGACGCTTACTTCCTCACCCGCTTTGTCTTATCTCCGCATCCTGCAGGAAGTTTTTGGTTACGACGCGTTTCGCGGCCCCCAAGAAGCCATCATCGAGCACGTCGGCAGCGGCGGCGACGCGCTGGTGCTTATGCCGACCGGCGGTGGCAAATCCCTGTGTTACCAGATACCGGCCATTGCCCGCCAACGCGCCGGCCAGGGCATTACGGTGGTGATCTCGCCGCTCATCGCGCTCATGCACGACCAGGTGGGCGCGCTGCACGAGGCCGGGGTGAGCGCGGCGTTTCTGAACTCCAGCCTGTCCGGTGATGAGGCCTACCAGGTCGAGCAGCGCTTGCTGCGCGGCGAAATCACGCTCTTGTACGCCGCCCCGGAGCGAGTAACCACGCCGCGCTTTTTGGCCCAGCTCGACGCGCTGTTTGAGCGCGGGCAGCTCAGCCTGTTTGCGATTGACGAGGCGCATTGCGTGAGCCAATGGGGCCACGACTTCAGGCCCGAATACCGCGCGCTGACCGTGTTGCACGAGCGCTACCCGGGCGTGCCGCGCATGGCCCTTACCGCCACGGCCGATGCGCTCACGCGCGCCGACGTGCTCGAGCGTTTGCAACTGGAAAACGCCCGCGCCTTTGTCAGCAGCTTTGACCGGCCCAATATCCGCTACACCATCGTCGAAAAGCGCGAGGGCACCACCCAGTTGCTGCGCTTTATCGAGCGCGAGCACGCGGGCGACGCCGGCATCGTGTACTGCCAGTCGCGCAAAAAAGTGGAGGACATCGCCGACACCTTGGCGCAAGCGGGCATCAACGCCCTGCCCTACCACGCGGGCCTGGAAGGCAAAACCCGGCAGCTGCACCAAGACCGGTTTTTGCGCGAAGACGGTATCGTGATGGTGGCCACCATCGCCTTTGGCATGGGCATCGACAAGCCGGACGTGCGCTTTGTGGCGCATCTGGACATGCCCAAAAACATCGAGGGCTACTACCAAGAGACCGGCCGCGCCGGGCGCGACGGCCTGGCCGCCAACGCCTGGATGTGCTACGGCCTGCAAGACGTGGTGAACCAGCGGCGCATGATTGACGAAGGCCCGGCCGAGGAAGATTTCAAACAAGTCATGCGCGGTAAGCTCGAGGCGCTCTTGGGTCTGGCCGAAGCCACCGATTGCCGGCGCACCCGCTTGCTGGCCTATTTTGACGAGGCCAGCGCGCCCTGCGGCAACTGCGACAACTGCCTGCAGCCACCCGAGGTCTGGGACGGCACGCAAGCGGCGCAAATGCTGCTTTCCACGATTTACCGCATCGAGCAGCACAGCGGCATCAGCTTTGGCGCGGGCCACTTGATGGATATCGTGCGCGGCAAACGCAGCGACAAAGTACTGCAACACGGCCACGAAACCCTGAGCACCTTTGGCGTCGGCCAGACCCTGAGCGAGCTGCAACTGCGCGGCGTCCTGCGCCAGCTGCTGGCGCTAGGCGCCGTCATGGTGGATGTCCAGGCCTTTAATACGCTGGTGCTGACCCCCAAAGCCCGGCCTATTCTCAAAGGCGAGCAAGCGGTGCGCCTGCGCGCCTCGGTATCAGCACCCAGGGTGGCTAAGGCCAAACCCAGCAGCCTCTCTGGTGCCCTCAAAGCCCCGGTGGACCTCGATGCTGCGGGACTAGCGCGCTACGCCGCCCTGAAAGCCTGGCGTGCCGAGGTGGCGCGCGAACACAATTTGCCGGCCTACGTGATTTTTCACGACGCCACGCTGGCCACCATTGCCCAACGGGCACCCGGCTCTTTGGACGACTTGCAGGGCATCAGCGGCATGGGCGTCAAAAAGCTCGAGGCTTACGCTGCCGAGGTCTTGCGCGTGGTAGCGCGGGCATAAAAAAACCCCGCTTGGCGGGGTTTTTGGGGAGTGTCAGCGCAGCTTAGTAGCTGTGAAAGCTGTTTTCATAGGCGACAGCTGCGCCACTGAGGGTGTTTTGCAAGCGCTCCAGGGCGCGGTGGTGGCGCTGCCCGCCCACAGCGTCGGTGGCCAATTGCCGGTGGTGGTGCATCAAGGTCTGCACTTTGGTGCGGCAAACATCCAGCGCGCCGGCGAAATTCAGGGCAATATAGGCCGAGTGATCCGCCCGGGTCTGGCGGTATTCGTCGGACCAGTAATTGAACAGTTGCCACTTGTAGGTGCCTTTTTCGGGCATTTGGATCGCGGTTCTTTGCATATCAGCTAACTTTTGTGGACCCTTGAGGGCAAATTGGCCGCTTTTTGGGCGGCGCCCCTCTATCACGCGACAGCCCGGCTTTTGGTTGACACAGGGCCGGAATAAAAATTCGGGGCCCAAAAGGCTAAAATCTCGCTCCTGCGCAGCACTCGCTGCCGATTGATTTGAAAGCCCGCCATGTCCAGTTCCGACTCCAGCGCCCATACCGAACACGCCCACGAGGATGACCCGGTCGAGGAAATTGTCCCGATGATCCATTTCGTGCTGCCTCTGGCCGGCGCAGTTTTGATGTTTTTGCTCGCGTTTATCGCGGTCAGTATGGCCTAAATCCCCAGACAACTGTCTGGCGACCTTCGCGGCAATTTTCGGCCGTCTTGTCTATATCTCTAGGAAAAAACACCATGGATTTTCCACGCTCTGGTGCACGCAGTTTTGCCGCAATAGGGCTTCTGGGCTGCCTTTTGTGCCTCTTGCCCACCGCCAGTTTCGCCCAATCAGCCCCCGCCGCCTGCCCGGCGCTGCTGCAAAAAACCTTCAATCGCCTGCAGGACGATGCACCCCAAAATCTGTGTCAGTACGCCGGCAAGGTCTTGCTGGTGGTCAATACCGCGAGCTATTGCGGCTTTACGCCACAGTACGAAGGCTTGGAAAAACTCTACGCCAATTACAGCGCCCAGGGATTGGTCGTATTGGGCTTTCCTTCCAACGATTTTGGCCAGCAAGAGCCTGGCAAAAGCAAGGACATCGCCGATTTTTGCTACAACACCTATGGCGTGAAGTTCCCGATGTTCGAGAAAACCGTGGTCAGCGGCAAAGGGGCCAACCCGCTGTTTGCCGAGCTGTCCAAGGCCGGTGGCGGCAGTCCGAAATGGAATTTTTACAAATACCTGGTCGGGCGCGATGGCAAGCTGATCGACAGCTACTCCAGCATGACCGCGCCAGACAACGGCGCGCTGGGCAAAGACATCCAGCGGGCACTGGCACAGCGCTAGCACCAACTGCCCGGGCCCGGGCAGACAAACACACCCAGCACCGCGTCGGGTTATGCAAGTTTTGCATAACTATTGGATGTAATCGCCTTGTAACTCGGGTACCGCTTCCTAAAATCGCCACCCCGCCCTTGTGAAAGCGGCGGTTTGCCAAAGCCTGGCGGCGTAAAAACGGGTTTTGGCAAACCGGATTTTTAACTTTAGGAGCCCTTCCCATGAACGCACCTGCCAGCCCAGGCCTTGATCTCAAGGCGCCGGATTACGTCAAACACCCCCGCCTGATCGCCTGGGTGGCCGAAATGGCTGCCTTGTGCCAGCCCGCCGCCATCCACTGGTGCGACGGCTCGCAAGAGGAATACCAAGCCCTGTGCCAGCGCCTGGTCGACTCGGGCACCTTCACCAAGCTCAACCCGGCCAAGCGCCCGAACAGCTTTTTGGCCTTGTCCGACCCTAGCGACGTGGCCCGCGTAGAAGACCGCACCTATATTTGCAGCGAAAAGAAAGAAGACGCGGGCCCGACCAACAACTGGATGGCCCCAGCCGAGATGCGCACCACCTTGCAGCCCTTATTTGCCGGCTGCATGCGCGGACGCACCATGTATGTGGTGCCCTTTTCTATGGGCCCCCTGGGCTCGCACATTGCGCACATTGGTATCGAGCTGAGCGACAGCGCCTATGTGGCGGTCAACCAGCGCATCATGACGCGCATGGGCCGCTCGGTGTACGAGGTGCTGGGGACCGACGGCGCTTTTGTGCCCTGCATGCACACCGTTGGCGCACCGCTATCGCCCGGGCAGGCCGATGTGAAATGGCCTTGCAACAAAACCAAATACATCGTGCACTACCCCGAAACGCGCGAAATCTGGTCGTACGGCTCGGGCTATGGCGGCAATGCGCTGCTGGGTAAAAAATGTTTTGCACTGCGCATCGCCTCCACCATGGGCCGTGCAGACGCCAACGCGCAGCAAACCGGCTGGCTCGCCGAGCACATGCTGATTTTGGGGGTGACCAATCCGCAGGGTAAGAAATACCATGTGGCTGCGGCCTTCCCAAGCGCCTGCGGCAAGACCAACTTTTCCATGCTGGTGCCCCCGGCCGGCTTTGCGGGCTGGAAAGTCAGCACCATCGGCGACGATATCGCCTGGATCAAGCCGCACGCCGACGGCCGCATGTACGCCATTAACCCCGAAGCGGGCTACTTTGGCGTGGCCCCCGGCACCAATTACCACACCAACCCCAACTGCATGGCCAGCCTAGGCCATGACGTGATCTTCACCAACGTGGCGCTCACCGACGACGGAGATGTGTGGTGGGAAGGCATGGAAAAAGACGATGGCAAATTGCCAGACCACTTGATCGACTGGCAAGGCAAGGACTGGACCCCGGCTATCGCCAAAGAAACCGGCGCCAAAGCCGCGCACCCCAACTCCCGCTTTACCGTGGCCGCCACCAATAACCCGGCCCTGGACAGCGCCTGGGACGATGCAGCGGGCGTGCCCATCGACGCATTTATTTTTGGCGGGCGCCGCTCGACCACGGTGCCGTTGGTGACCGAGGCACGCAATTGGGTAGAGGGCGTGTACATGGCCGCCACCATGGGCTCAGAGACCACTGCCGCCGCAGCCGGCCAACAAGGCGTGGTGCGCCGCGACCCCTTTGCCATGCTGCCCTTTACCGGCTACAACGTGAGCGACTACTTCCAGCACTGGCTCGATATCGGCCAGAAGATGAGCCAGGCCGGCGCCAAGCTGCCTGCAATTTACTGTGTGAACTGGTTCCGCAAAGGCGCTGACGGCAAGTTTGTCTGGCCTGGCTATGGCGAAAACATGCGTGTGCTCAAGTGGATGATCGACCGTATCGAAGGCAAAGCCATGGGCGTGGACAACGGCTTTGGGGTGAGCCCGGCCTTTGACGAAATCACCTGGACTGGACTGGACTTCACGCCCGCCCAGTTCGCCACCGTCACCAGCTTGGACCAAGCCGATTGGAAAACCGAGATCGCTTTACACACCGAGCTGTTTACCCAGTTGGCTTACCACCTGCCCGCGCAGCTGCAGAGCACCAAAGCGCAGTTGGAGCAGCGCCTGGCCGCTTAAAGCTGCACGCGATTAAATAAGCCGGGGCTTGCCCCGGTTTTTTTATGCCACCGCTTTGCAGGGCGCAAACACGCGTTGGGTGCAGGTCGCGCAGCGCTGGGCGTTCAGGCGCGCCTTGATAACGGGCATCAGGTCATCGCCGAGGGTGAAGAAATTGTCAGCGCCAATGGTGTCCCAAGCGCCGCTGGCGCGCAGCATGGCCAAAGGCTCGTCTTTCATATGGAAGATATAGAGCGCCCCGCCCAGCGCGCGCCGGCGCTGCGCCTCTTGGGCCAAACACTGTGCGCCTCCGAGATCTACAAAATTGATGCCCGAGGCCACCAAGAGCACATGGGTATGCGCCGGGTTGTGCGCGTCGATGGCCTGCAGCGCTTCCTGCAAATGGTTGACCGCACCAAAAAATACCGAGCCATTGAGGCGCACGATTTTGAGTTGCGGGCAGTCCGGTAAAGCGGTAGCCGCGCTAAAGGCCGGCGGCATTTGGCCCGGCACGGGTTTGACGTCGTCCAAGCCCGGCTGCGAGGTGCGCTTAAGGTACATAAACAAAGACAGACCCACGCCGATGTAAATCGCAAATTCCAGCTGCACTGTCAGCGTGGCCAGCCAGGTTGCGGCCAACACGGCGCTCTCGGCGCGGCTGACGCGCAGAATTTCGCCGATATGGTGAAAGTCCACCAAGCCCCAAGCGACGACAAACAAAATGCCCGCCATCGCTGCCACCGGCAAAAACTGCGCCAATGGCGCCAAAAACAGCATGATGAGTAGCAAAAACACCGCTGAAAAAATAGCGGCCAAAGGCGTTTGCGCACCCGCCTGCACATTCAGACCGCTGCGGTTAAACGAGCCGCTGGACGCATAGCCGGAAAAAAAAGCGCCCGCGAGATTGGACAAACCCTGGCCCACAAACTCCTGGTTGCCGTCGATGCGCTGGCCGGTATGCAGCGCCATGGAGCGGGCGATAGAAACCGCCTCGGTCAGCGCCAGCAAAGCCACCGCTAGCGCGATAGGCGCCAGTGTTTGCAGCGTGTCCAAGTTCCAATCGGGGCTGGACAGGGGAGGAAAACCGATACGCAAGGCGCCCAGGCTACCGAGCCCGGTGCGCTCCAAGCCCCACGTTTGGTTCATCCCATAAGCCAGCACGCTGCCGCTGAGCATGCCCACAATCATGTGTGGCAAGCGCGGCCACCAGCGGCGCGCCGCGACACAGCTCAGTACCGTGGCCAGCGACACCGCGGTCACATAGGGGTTGATGGACTGCGCCTGCTGCGCCAGCCCCTGCAACACCGCCGCCACCGAAGCCCCGCGCGGCAAGGCGATACCAAAGAAGTTTTTCACCTGGCTGATCGCAATGAGCACCGCCGCCCCCGCGGTAAAGCCCACCACCACAGTGTGGGACACAAAATTGACCAAGGTGCCTAATCGAAAACCCCCCAGTAGGAGCTGAAACACCCCAACCAAAAATGTCAGCGTCAGCACCAACTGCACATAGTGCGCACTGCCGGGTTCGGCCAAGGGGCTCATGGTGGCAAACACGACGATAGAAATCGCCGTGGTCGGCCCGGACACCAAATGCCAGGACGAACCCCACAGCGCGGCCACCACCGCTGGCAGCATGGCCGCGTACAAACCATATTCGGGCGGCATGCCGGCAATGGTGGCAAAGGCCACGCCTTGCGGAACCAAAATCAAGCCGCCAGTCAGCCCGGCGAGCACGTCAGCGCGCAAGGTGCTGCGGTTGACGCGAGGCCACCAGCGCAAAAATGGCAGCCACTGCTGCAGGGTTGAATTCATCAAAAACCTTTATCGAAGGCGGCCAAGGGAAACAAAGCCGCCCCAATGTACAAAAACCCATCTAGGGATAAACCCGCGCCCGGGCGCGCGCTCGCCAGATTGCACGCATACTCAAGCAGGCGAGCGCAAAGTCGCTGCCCGGGCCGCTCTCCAGCGAAAAACGCACCATTTTGTACTTTTTGACAGCACCGAACTGGTGCAAGCTGGTGGATTTAACTGGCACTATAAAGGCATGGATCTGGCTCTACACGCTCATCAGTCCTGAGGCCAAACTCATAAGCTCATGCGCTGCAGTTGTGTGGAGAGGCGTAGCATGGCTTAGCTTCTTCTGTTTTTTGTTCACGAAAGGTAAACCAATGAAAAAGACGTTTCTCCCCGTTCTCGCCAAGACACTGCTCGGTGTGGTGCTCGCTGCCGGGCTGACCGGTGCGTTTGCACAAGCCAAAAAAGAAGTGACCTTTGCCCACCAAGACATGCAGCTTCCGCTGCGGATCCTGATGGACTCGGAGCTAGAAAAAGCAACCGGCTACAAAATCAATTGGCGCATGTTTGGCGGTGGCGGTGAAGTGATCAAAGCGATGAGCTCTGGCGACGTGCAAATCGGCGAAGTGGGCTCTAGCCCCCTGGCCACGGCCACCAGCCAAGGCCAGGACCTGCGCTTGGTCTACATCTTGGACGACATTGCCGCTTCGGACCAACTGGTGGCCCGCAATGGCTCGGGCATCAACGGTTGGAAAGACCTGGTCGGCAAGAAAGTGGGAACGCCTTTTGCCTCCACCGCCCACTACTCACTGATGGTTGGCATGCGCCTGGAAGGCGTCGACTCCAAGAGCGTCAACGTCATGAACCTGCCGCCACCCGCTATTGCTGCGGCGTGGGAGCGCGGTGATATTGATGCCTCCTTCATCTGGGATCCCGTTCTGTCCAAGATCAAACGCAACGGCAAAGCCATTGCAACCTCTGGCGACATCGGCAAAAAGGGCTACCCCACCTTTGACGGCTTGGTCGTCGATGCGAAGTGGGCATCCCAAAACCGCGAGTTTGTCGTGGCCCTGATTAAAGCCATTACCAAAGCGGACGCTGACTACCGCGCCAATCCCGCCAAGTGGGCAGTGGGCTCGCCCCAGGTCAAGGCCATTGCCAAGTGGACTAAAGCCGACGAAAAAGATGTGCCCGATGCCATGGCCGCCTTTGTCTTCCCTGACACCACTGCACAACTGTCCAACGCCTGGTTGGGTGGCGGTGCCGCCGGCGGCGCTGCCAAAACACTCGAAAACAGCGCCAAGCTGTGGAAAGAAATCGGCCGTATCCAGGAAGTCAAGCCTGACTACAGCGTTTTCGTGGACAGCAGCTACCTGCGTGACGCACTGAAGTAATCTGCACCAGCCAGAGCAGGGGCAAGCCGCCCCGGCCCTGGTCTGCATGCCAGCAGAGGGGCAACTTGCAGAAAGTTCGCCCCTTTTTTCTTGAATGTCGGACTTTTGCGGACCTGTATGCCTACATTGCAAATCAAAGATCTCACGGTGAACTACGCCGTCAAAGGCGGCACGCTGCAAGCGCTGGCGCCCGTCAACCTGGAAATGAAGGGCGGTGACTTTGTGGTCGCGCTAGGCGCCTCGGGCTGTGGCAAAACCACGCTACTCAACTGCATCGCCGGCTTTTTGCCGCCCTCTAGCGGCGAAGTGCTGCTCAACGGCGAGCACGTGGAAGGTCCGGGCGCCGATCGGGGCGTGGTGTTCCAAAAACACGCGCTCATGCCCTGGCTGACGGTCATGGACAACGTCTGCCTGGGCTTGCGCATGCGCGGCGTAGGTAGCGCCGAGCGACGTCGCATCGGCGAAGAAAAACTGGCCTTGGTGGGTCTGGAAAAATACGCTGACCGCGCGGTCTATGAGTTGTCCGGCGGCATGCAGCAGCGCGTGGGCATTGCCCGCGCCCTGGCCAGTGACCCGGAAGTGCTGCTGATGGATGAGCCCATGGGCGCTCTGGATGCATTTACCCGCGAGACGGTGCAAGAGATATTGCTGCATGCCTGGGCGACCTCCAACAAAATGGTTTTCTTCATCACCCATTCGGTGGAAGAGGCCTTGTTCTTAGCCACCCGGCTGATCGTGATGAGCCCCAGCCCGGGCCGTATCACCCACACCTACGACGATGTGCCTTTCTCGCGTCAGTTTCTGGACCACGGCGATGCGCGCAAGGTCAAGTCCGAGCCTGAGTTCATCCGCATGCGCGAAGAAGTGCTGTCCATCATTCACCAACGCGAGGCTGTCCATGTCTAATCCAAGCACCCCCGCACTGAAAACCAGCGCCTTCAAAATCCCAGGGGAAGGCTCCAGCGCCTTAATCACCACGGTCACGATTGTGGTGATGGCTGTCGCCTGGTTTGTCGTCACCAATATGGGCTGGATCAAACCGATCTTTCTGCCCTCGCCGCAAGCCACCTACCAGCAGTTTTACGAGTACCTCACCGGTATTGCCAACGACAAACCGCTGTGGCAACACTTTATGGCCAGCATGTTGCGGGTGTTTGCCGCTTTTTTACTGGCTTGTGCGACCGCGATTCCCGTGGGAATTGCCATGGGTATGTCGCGCTTTTGGCGGGGCATTTTCGATCCGCCCATTGAGCTGCTGCGCCCGCTGCCGCCGCTAGCTTATCTGCCGCTGATCATCATTTGGTTTGGTATTGACGAGTTTCCAAAAGTGCTGCTGATCTACCTGAGCTGCTTCGCGCCGCTGGCCATGGCTGCGCGCTCCGGCATGCGCAGCGCCTCACAAGAGCAGATGAACGCCGCCTATTCCATGGGCGCGAGCTATAGCCAAGTCATCCGGCACGTGGTACTGCCTGCGGCCATGCCCGAGATTTTGGTGGGCATGCGCATCGCCATCGGCTTTGGCTGGAGTACGCTGGTGGCGGCGGAAATGGTGGCGGCCAATGTAGGCCTGGGCCAGATGGTATTGAACGCGTCCAATTTCTTGCGCACCGACATTGTGGTGATGGGCATCATCGTGATCGGTTTTGTTGCATTCGCATTTGACTTGCTGATGCGTTGGGTTGAGAAGCAAGTGGTTCCTTGGAGGGGCAAGATGTGAGCACGCCACGCGAATTTTTCAAACCTATCACCGGCTCGGTGATGCCGCGCTTTGCCGGCATTGCCACGCTGATGCGTCTGCCCTATGTGCAAAAAACCGATCCCGAATTTGCCGATGTAGAAATCGGCCTGGTCGGCATCCCCTGGGACGGTGGCACCACCAACCGTCCCGGCGCGCGCCACGGCCCGCGCCAGGTGCGCGATATTTCCACCATGATCCGCAACGTCAACCGGGCCAGCGGCATCGCACCCTTTACGCTGTGCAATTGCGCCGACCTGGGCGACACACCGGTCAATCCCGTGGACTTGATGGATTCGCTAGCCCGCATCGAAAACTTTTTCAACGGCGTTTGCAGCGCGGGCATTGCGCCCTTGTCCATCGGTGGCGACCACCTGGTGTCGCTGCCGGTGATGCGCGCCATCGTTAAGCAAACTGGCCCGCTTGGTATGGTGCACTTTGACGCGCACACCGACACCTGGGACGGCTACTTCGGCGGTTTTAAATATACGCATGGCACGCCGTTTCGACGTGCCGTCGAGGAAGGTCTGCTCGACCCCAAACGCACAGTGCAAATCGGCATCCGTGGCGCGCTCTACAGCGACGCTGAAGACACCTGGGGCCAGGAACAAGGCATCCGCGTGATCGACATCGACGAGTTCAACGCCCTTGGCGTGCAAGCCACCATCGCGGAAGCCCGCCGCGTGGTGGGTACTGGCGCCACCTACGTCAGCTTTGACGTAGATGCGTTAGACCCGGTCTATGCACCTGGCACTGGCACGCCAGAAATCGGCGGCATGACCACCCTGGAAGCACAGCACCTGGTGCGCGGGCTGCGCGGTTTGAATTTGGTCGGGGGTGACGTAGTCGAAGTCTCGCCTCCGTTTGACCCCAGCGGCAACACCGCGCTGGTGGGCGCGACCATGCTGTTTGAAATTTTGTGTGTGCTCGCGGAGAGTGTGCGGGAGCGTAGGAAGTAGTGATTCGGTTGACTACCCGGTTTAAAGTAGGGATGCCCAGCACTTTTTGGAGATCGCCGTGACCCGCCAACACATCAGCTCTGGCTCGCGCTTTGACACCGAGATCGGCTACTCCCGCGCAGGGGTGGCTGGCGACTGGATTTTTGTATCCGGCACTACGGGTTTTGACTATGCCAGCATGACAATTTCGGACGATGTGGCCGAACAGGCGACGCAATGCTTCAAGAACATCGCCGCTGCCTTGGCCCAGGCCAGCGCCACTTTGGATGAGG
>CAMATX010000053.1 GCA_945861345.1 Comamonas sp. lk | reverse complement strand
GGTGCGGGCGTAGGCCGATTCGATCTGGTGTTCGATCTGGAAACGGCTGAACAAGGGTGCGTCGTCGCGGTAGCGCTTCACACGGGCCGCATGCTCGGGCATGACGTGGGCCATGAACTGCTGGGCTTGTTCATACACATCGTCGGTGTCGATCAGGATGTCGCCGATGTCGTGGTTGAAGTAGTCGCGGATCGCGCGGATGACCAGGCTGGACTCTTGGTAAATCAGGAAAGCGCCTTTGCCGCTTTTGGCCGCGCCGTCGATGGCGTTCCAGAGTTTGAGCAGGTAGTTCAAGTCCCATTGCAACTCCGGCGCGCTGCGGCCAATGCCAGCGGTGCGGGCGATGATGCTCATGCCGTTGGGGTATTCGAGCTGGTCCAAGGCCTCTTTCAGGTCCGAGCGGTCTTCGCCCTCGATACGGCGGCTGACGCCACCGCCGCGCGGGTTGTTGGGCATCAGCACCACATAACGACCTGCCAATGAGACATAGGTCGTCAGGGCTGCGCCTTTGTTGCCGCGCTCTTCTTTTTCTACTTGCACCAGCAGTTCCTGGCCTTCGCGGATCACGTCCTGGATGCGCGCCTGGCTGACTGGGACGCCTTCTTTGAAGTATTGGCGCGAGATTTCTTTAAAAGGCAAAAAGCCGTGGCGGTCTTCACCGTAGTCCACAAAACAGGCTTCGAGCGAGGGCTCGACCCGGGTGACCACGGCTTTGTAAATATTGCCTTTGCGCTGTTCGCGCCCTTCGATCTCGATTTCGTAGTCGAGTAGTTTTTGTCCATCCACAATCGCCAGGCGGCGTTCTTCGGCCTGGGTTGCGTTAATTAGCATCCGTTTCATCGGGTTGTCCTTCAATAGTTATCACCTGCCCAAATGGGGCAAACGATGCCTGGACTGACGGATTGAACTGAGGAGGAATTGCCGGAGAACGTCGACTACACGAGGCGTCGGCGCATAGGCGCAGGGATGGTGACGAGGGGATGCGTTGGGCCGGTGGCCCGGGTTTCAAACAGCCGACGCGCGCCCATCAGCGGGGCGCAAAGGCTCCGCAGGCACAAATTTATCAGTTGCATCAACACAAACATCTCGTTGCATTCCGCCCCCAGAAAAAATGGATCTGGGGGTTTGGGGTATTCCGATTCAGTGGTTCAATACGTCGGCTTGACCTTGCACTATGCCGGCCACCACAGGCAGCTGTGCTGTGGTTTGCGGGCTTTGCGGCAAGGCGGCATCGACCTTCTAGCGGGGCTGCGCGTGGGGGGTGGACTAAACTCCAGCCAAATCAACCACTTACAGCAAAACGCTAGTGAAGCACATTATAGGGGCCTTGCCCCCGGCCCCCGCCGACCCGCCTGCACCGGCTCTTGCACCCTCGGCGCAGTGGCTCACCGTGGACGCGGAACAGGCCGACCAGCGCCTGGACAATTTCCTGATGCGCCACCTCAAAGGCGTGCCCAAAACCCATATTTACCGGATCATTCGCAGCGGCGAAGTGCGGGTCAACAAGGGCCGCGCCGGCGCCGACACCCGCGTGCAGGCCGGCGACGTGCTGCGCTTGCCGCCGGTGCGGGTGTCCGAGCGCGCCCAGGACAAGGCCGTGGCCATGGCCGAGCAAACTGCGCGTGGCGCGCCGGCCCGGGCTTTTGCGGTTTTGTACGAGGACGAGGCTTTTTTGGCGCTGGACAAACCCGCCGGGGTGGCCGTGCATGGCGGCTCGGGGGTGAGTTTTGGGGTGATCGAGCAGCTGCGCATGGCGCGCCCGGGTGCGCCCTTTTTGGAGCTGGTGCACCGGCTGGACCGCGAAACCAGCGGCATCTTGCTGGTCGCCAAAAAGCGCAGCGCCCTCAAAAACCTGCAAGAGCAGTTCCGCCAGCGCCAGACCGGCAAGACCTACCTGGCCCTGGTGCTGGGCGACTGGCCTGCTAATAAAAAGGTGCTGGACAAGCCCCTGCACAAGTATGTAATAGACGGTCAGGCGGGCCAGGCCGATGGCGAGCGCCGCGTCAAGGTGGTCGGGCGCGAGGACCCCAACGGCATGCCCTCGGTCACCCTGGTCAAGGTACGGGCGCGCAGCCCGCAAGGCAGCGCCCAGCCGCTGAGCCTGCTGGACGTGACCATCAAGACCGGGCGCACCCACCAAATCCGCGTCCACCTGGCCAGCGAAGGCATGGCTATCGCCGGCGACGATAAATACGGCGACTTTGAGCGCAACCGTGCGCTGGCGCGCGCCAGCGGCGAGGGCGCCTTAAAGCGCATGTTTTTGCACGCCTGGCGCCTGCAAATCAGCCACCCGGTCAGCGGCGCACCGCTGGCACTGCAAGCGCCGCTGGCGGCGGATTTGCTGCCTTTCTTGCGCCATGTCCTGCCCCAAGCGCCTGAAACGCTGACCGCCCAGGCGCCTCTTCCCCCACCTTTGGATTGATTGCATATGACTTTGGCTCGCCCCCGCCGCTTTGACCTGATCGCCTTTGATTGGGACGGCACATTGTTTGATTCCACCGCCATCATCGTGCGCTCTATCCAGGGCGCGGTGCGCGATGTCGGCGGGCGCGTGCCGACCGACACCGAGGCGGCCTATGTCATCGGCCTGGGCCTCGCGCAGGCCTTGGCCCATGCCGCGCCCGACGTGCCGCGCGAAAAATATCCGCAGCTCGGCGAGCGCTACCGCCACCACTATGGGCAACAACAAGACCAGATCACCCTTTTTGAAGGTGTGCTGGACATGCTGCACGCGCTCAAGGCGCGCCAATACCTACTGACCGTGGCCACCGGCAAGAGCCGCTGGGGCTTGGACCAGGCGCTCGCGCATGTGGCGCTGAAGGACTTGTTTCATGCCAGCCGCACCGCCGACGAGACGGCGGGCAAGCCGCACCCCCGCATGCTGCACGAGCTGATGGCCGAAACCGGCGTGCCCGCCGAACGCACCCTGATGGTGGGCGACACCACGCACGACCTGCAACTGGCCGCCAATGCCGGCTGCGCCAGCGTGGCCGTGCGCTATGGCGCCCACGATACGGCGGCGTTGGCGGCTTTGCAGCCCCTGTACATCGCCCACTCCGCGCGAGACTTGCACGCCTGGATGCAAGAAAACGCCTGATGTTTTTCGGGCAAGCACTGTTCATGGGCGATGTGGGCCAACCCATTAACGGACCTCTTGTGAACGGCCCGTGCCGAAAAGCCGCGTCAAGATAGCCTTAAGCAAGCGCGATGGACCCTTGGGCTGGCATACTGCCGCGATACGCCAACCAGTGATTTTTGAATATGACCGAGCCTGTTTTGAACGACCCCGCCGACCCCAGCCAAGCCCGTCCCGGCGCCCAAGCGGCGGACTCCGCATCCACACCGCCGGCCTCTGCCGTGCCCTGGGAGCGCAACGTGCTCGAGCAATGGATGCAGGGTCACCTGGCCGAGCAACGCGCGGCCCGGCGCTGGAAATATGGCATCCGTCTGGCCTGGTTGCTGTTTTTGGCAGCGCTCGTCTGGCTGGGCATGGACCGTAACGGCATGCACAGCACCGATGTCAGTCGTCCGCATACGGCCATGGTCGAGGTGAAGGGCGAAATCGCCTCCGGTGGCGAGGCCAGCGCCGAGGTCATCGTCTCCTCCTTGCGCAATGCCTTTGAAGATGAGGGCGCGCAGGCGGTGGTCTTGCTAATCAACTCGCCAGGCGGCAGTCCGGTGCAGGCAGGCATCATCAATGACGAGATTCGCCGCCTCAAAGACATCCACAAAAAGCCGGTCTATGTGGTAGTGGAAGAAACCTGTGCCTCCGCCGCCTATTACATCGCGGTGGCTGCGGACCAAATTTATGTCGACAAGGCCAGCGTGGTCGGCTCCATCGGCGTGCTGATGGACGGCTTTGGATTTACCGGCCTGATGGACAAACTGGGCGTGGAGCGCCGCCTGATGACGGCCGGCCAAAACAAAGGCTTTTTGGACCCTTTCAGCCCCCAAACCGAAAAGCAAAAGGAGTTTGCACAGGCCATGCTCAACCAAATTCACCAGCAATTTATTGGCGCGGTCAAAGCGGGGCGCGGTGAACGTCTTAAAGAGACGGCTGAGACCTTTAGCGGCTTGTTTTGGACGGGTGACCAGGCCATCAAACTCGGCCTGGCCGACCATTTGGGTAACCTCGATTTTGTGGCGCGCGAAGTGGTCAAAGCTCCCGACATCATCGATTACACGCGGCGTGACAACGTGGCAGAGCGCCTGGTCAAGCGCTTTGGTGCCTCCGTGGGCGAGTCTATGGCGCTGGCTTTGCGCCACGCGCCTGCGCTGCGCTAAGAGGGCGTTTTAAGGGCCGATAGCAAACACCGCAGGTGTTTGCTTGTCCAGCGCCCAGCGGCGCTGGCGCCAGGTGGCGATATCGGCACTGTGGTGCTGGGCCGACGGCAGGCTCAGGCCGATGGATACCGACAGGCGCGTGCTTGGCTGCAGCACTTGCAGCAAGGTCTGCAGCAGCGCCTCGTTGCGGTAAGGCGTTTCAATAAAGATTTGGGTTTGGCCGGTTTTAAGTGCCAGTGCTTCCAACGCCTTGAGGCGCTGACCACGCTCGCTTACCTCGCTGGGCACGTAGCCCACGAACGCAAAGCTCTGACCATTAAGTCCGCTGGCGGCCAAAGCCAGCATCAGCGAGATAGGCCCCACCAGCGGCACCACAGGGATGCCCAGCGCATGTGCCGCCCGCACCACCGAGGCGCCCGGATCGGCAATCGCGGGCATGCCCGCCTCGCTGAGCAAACCCATGGCCTGTCCTTCTAGCGCGGGGGCGAGCAGGGCGCGGGCGTCGAACTGGCGATCGCCTTTTTTATGCACCTCGCGGGGCAACTCTTGCAACTGCTGGGCCTGAATAGGCGTGTGCAGCGGGCAGACCTCGCCCACCCGCTTGAGAAAAGCGCGCGCCGATTTGGCGTTCTCGCACACCCATACCGACAGAGCAGCGGCCTGCGTAATCGTTGCCAATGGCAGGCTCTCGCTCAGCGCCGCGCTGGTGTCGCAGCCAAAATCCAGAGGCGTGGGCACCAAATACAGAACACCTGCTGCCTTAACAGATGAAAGTACGTCCTGGCTCATGGCGGGCTCAACACAGCGATGCCGGCTTTTTGCAGCAAGGCCGCTAGGCGGATCAAGGGCAGGCCGATAAGGGCGGTTGGGTCGTCGTTGTCGATGCGCTCCATCAGCGCAATGCCCAGGCCTTCGCTTTTGACACTGCCAGCACAGTCGTAAGGTTGTTCGCTGCACAGGTAGTAATCGAACTCGGCATCGCTGGCGTCGCGGTACACCACGCGCACCGACACCAAGACTTCTGCGCAAAACGCGCTTTCCTGGCAAACGACGGCCATGGCCGTTTGAAACACGACGGTCTGCCCACGCATGGCGCGCAGTTGTTCCATGGCCTTGTCATAGCCGCCCGGTTTGCCCAGCGCTTGGCCGTGCAAGTCGGCCACCTGGTCGCAGCCAATCACCACGCTGCCCGGGGCCCGCACCGCCACCGCCTGGGCTTTGGCCAGCGCCAAGCGGCTGGCCAGCGCGGCCGGTGCTTCGCCGGGTAGCACGCTCTCGTCCACGCCGGGCGCTTGCACCGAAAAAGGAATGCGCAGACGCTCGAGCAACTGGCGGCGGTAGGCGGAGGTGGAGGCAAGAACCAGGGGTCGGGTCGGGCGCGCTGTCATGGCTTGATTCTCTTACACTGCGACGATGACCCGTTTGACCCACCCCCGCAGCGTTTCCATCGCCGAGTTGACCCGCAGCACCACCCCTTGGCAAGGCCAGAGCCTTTTGGCGGACTTCGAACGCTTGTCACTAGAGCCGGCGCATCCGCAGCCCGAGGTGCGCGTGGACTTTCAGGCCCACGGCAGCCAGCGGCCCGACGCCTCGGGCGCCCTGGCGCCCTGGTTGCGCCTGCAAGGGCAGGTGCGCCTGTCGCTGCTGTGCCAGCGCTGTCTCGCGCCGGTGGAGGTCGATGTGGTTTTTGATCGGGAGTTCCGCTTTGTCGCCACCGAAGAGGAGGCGCAAGCCCAGGACGACGAAAGCGAGGAGGACGTGCTGGTCAGTTCGCCGCACTTTGACCTGCTTGCCTTGGCCGAAGACGAGTTTTTAATGGCTGTTCCGGGAGCGTCCAAGCACGCAAAATGCCCCCAAGACCTGCCGTTTTCGGCCGCTGACGCCGATTTCGAGGCTGACGAGCCCGCGCCACACCCGTTTGCCAAGCTAGCGCAGCTCAAAACGCCCAAATCCTAAGGCAGCTTGGCCCGCTCGGCTGAGGCTATAATGGAGGGCTTGGCGTGCTGGACAGTCCTGCAATGCCAGCATGATTAACCGATTCTTTACCGATCACGCAGCCCTCGCGGTTGCCCTATTTGACCAGGAGCCGACCATGGCAGTTCAGCAAAACAAAAAATCCCCATCCAAGCGCGGCATGCACCGTTCGCACAACGCCCTGGTCGTGCCCGGGATCGCGGTAGAGCCCACCACCGGCGAAATCCACCTGCGCCACCACATCAGCCCGACTGGGTTTTACCGTGGTCGCAAAGTCATCAAGACCAAGTCCGAAGCCTAAAAAGCCTTTTCGGCATGAAGCCCGAAGCTGCATCGTTTGTGGCCTCGGGCTTTTTTCTTGCCGAAAACCAGGCTCGCCTTACCTATAAATTGCATCGATGAACGGCATGATCACCATTGCAGTCGATTGCATGGGCGGCGATTTCGGTCCCTCGGTCACTTTGCCCGCGTGCATAGCCTTCCTCAGTCAATACCCCAACGCCGAACTGGTCTTGGTGGGTCGCACGGAGCAACTGGCACGGTTTTCCCATCCCCGCGCCCGCATCGTGGCGGCCAGCGAGGTGGTGGAAATGGACGACCCGCTGGAAATCGCGTTGCGCAAAAAAAAGGACTCGTCCATGCGCCTGGCTATCGAGCAAGTGCGTGATGGTCAGGCCCAGGCCGCTGTCTCGGCAGGCAATACCGGCGCCCTGATGGCCATTGCCCGCTACCTGCTCAAAACCCTGGACGGTATCGAACGGCCTGCGTTGGCGGGCCAAATTCCAAATGCTTTGGGTGGCGCCACTACGGTGCTGGATTTGGGCGCCAATGTCGATTGCACTGCTTTGCATCTGCTGCAATTTGCCGTCATGGGCTCGGCGCTGGTATCGGTCACGGCCAATGTGTCCTCCCCGTCGGTGGGCTTGCTCAATATCGGCTCCGAAGTGATCAAGGGCAATGAGACCATCAAAGAAACCGGCGACCTGTTGCGCGCTGCAGCCGCCTCGGGCGACCTAAATTTTTACGGCAATGTAGAAGGCAATGACATTTTTAAAGGCACGGTCGATCTGATCGTCTGCGATGGCTTCGTGGGCAACGTGGCGCTCAAGACCAGCGAAGGCTTGGCCGGCATGATTGTCGGCTTCCTGAAAGAAGAATTTGGCCGCAACTGGCTGACCAAGCTGGCCGCGCTGGCCTCGATGTCGGTGCTGGGCGCATTGAAGCGGCGCATTGACCACCGGCGCTACAACGGCGTGGCCTTGCTGGGCTTGCGCGGTTTGGTGTTTAAAAGCCATGGTTCGGCCGACGTTTTGGCCTTCTCCAGCGCCCTGGCCCGGGCGTATGATGCTGTGGAAAATGATTTGCTGGAGCGTGTGCGTACACGCATTGCGCATGCAGCCCCGTTGCTTGACGCGCAAACCCCGTCGCCAGCAGGCTTGTAATTTGGTTTTGTAGTCGCGTTCATGAGCAGATATTCACGCATTTCCGGAACCGGAAGCTATCTCCCGCCCCGCCGCCTTAGCAATGATGATTTGGCGGCCCAACTGGCAGCCACCGGCATCGAGACCTCGGACGCTTGGATCCAGGAGCGCAGTGGCATTAGCGCCCGCCATTTCGCCGACGAGGGCGTTTTTTGCAGCGACATGGCCTTGCATGCCTGCCAATCGGCCCTGCAAGCGGCCGGTCGCACGGCTGCCGATGTGGATCTGATCATCGTCGCCACCTCCACGCCGGACATGGTTTTCCCCTCAACGGCCTGCATTTTGCAAGGCAAGTTGGGCGCCACCGGCGGCGCGGCGTTTGATGTGCAGGCGGTGTGCAGCGGCTTTGTGTACGCCCTGACGGTGGCCGATTCGCTCATCAAATCGGGCACGGCGCGTTGCGCGCTGGTGGTGGGGGCAGAGATTTTTTCCCGCATTCTGGACTTCACGGACCGCACGACCTGTGTGCTTTTTGGCGACGGCGCTGGCGCCGTGGTCCTGGAGGCGTCCGATACGCCCGGCATTTTGGCCAGCGATTTGCACGCTGATGGCCGCCATGTAGATATTTTGTGCGTTCCCGGCCATGTGCACGGCGGCGCTATTTCTGGGGTGCCTTTGCTCAAAATGGCCGGCCAGGCGGTCTTTAAGCTGGCCGTGGGCGTGCTCGAAGAGGCGGCGCACGCGGTGCTCAACAAGGCCGGCAAGACCGAAGCCGATATCGACTGGCTGGTGCCGCACCAGGCCAATATCCGCATCATGCAAAGCACGGCCAAAAAGCTCAAGCTGTCTATGGATAAAGTCATGGTGACGGTCGATCAGCACGGCAACACCTCGGCGGCGTCTATTCCGCTGGCTTTGGACGTGGGCGTGCGTGCTGGGCGCATCCAGGCCGGGCAGACGCTGCTGCTCGAGGGCGTGGGCGGCGGCTTTACCTGGGGCGCGGTGTTGCTGACCTTGTAGGCCAGGGGCGGTGCAGGCTTTTTTGTATTTTTTTGACGTTTTGCCATGAAACCATTTGCTTTTGTATTTCCCGGGCAGGGCTCGCAGTCGGTGGGCATGCTCGACGCTTGGGGTACGCATCCGGCGGTGCGCCAAGCCCTGTCCGAGGCTTCGGATGCCCTGGGTGAAGACTTAGGCGCCCTGATCGCCCAAGGCCCCAAAGAGGCGCTGGCCCTGACCACCAACACCCAACCGGTCATGCTGGTCGCTGGCGTGGCGGCCTACCGCGTCTGGATGGCTGAGGTGGGCGTGGCCCCGCAGGTGGTGGCCGGCCATTCACTGGGTGAATATGCCGCTTTGGTGGCTGCCGGTTCCCTCACCTTGGCCCAGGCTGCACCTTTGGTGCGCTTGCGCGCCCAGGCCATGCAAGAGGCCGTGCCCGTGGGCATGGGCGCCATGGCGGCGATTTTGGGCATGGAGCCCGAGCGTGTGGCCGCGCTGTGCCAAGAGATCAGCGCCAGCTTGGACCCCCAAAGCGGCGAAGTGGTCGAGGCGGCCAACTTCAACGACAGCGCGCAAACCGTGATTTCGGGCAGCAAAGCCGCCGTCGAGCGCGCCTGCGAGCTTCTCAAGGCGCAGGGCGCCAAGCGCGCGCTGAT
The DNA here is from genome assembly GCA_945861345.1 of Comamonas sp. lk. GTDB lineage: Bacteria > Pseudomonadota > Gammaproteobacteria > Burkholderiales > Burkholderiaceae_C > Allorhodoferax. Next base: position 9,583 of record CAMATX010000053.1, on the reverse strand, counting down.
CTTGCCGGTGTCGGCACCTTTTCATTGCGCTCTGATGCGCCCGGCCGCCGACAAGCTGGCCCAGCACCTGGCGCAAGTGGATTTGCAGCCACCGGCCATTGCCCTCATCAACAATATCGACGTAGCTGTAGAAACCGACCCTATGCGCATCCGTGATGCCTTGTACCGCCAGGCTTTCGGCCCGGTGCGCTGGCTGCAGACGGTGCAGGCCATCAAGGCGCGCGGCCTGGAGCACTTGGTGGAGTGCGGCCCGGGCAAGGTGCTTGCCGGCATGGTCAAGCGCATCGAGCCGGCCATGACGGCCTTGGCGGTTTTTGATCCGGCCTCGCTGGCCGATACACAGGCGCAACTGGCATGACAACGATCGAATTTTCAGGACAAGTGGCGCTGGTTACCGGCGCTTCGCGGGGCATTGGCGCGGCCATCGCCCTCGAATTGGCGCGCAGGGGCTTACGCGTCATTGGCACAGCTACCACCGAGGCGGGCGCAGCCAGCGTCGCTCACGCGCTTGCCGGCTATGAAGGCTGCGCCGGGCGCGTGCTCAACGTGACCGATGGCGCCGCTGTCGAGGCCCTGGTCGATGCGGTCGTGAAGGAATGGGGCGGTCTGCAGGTGCTGGTCAACAATGCTGGTATCACCCGCGACACCCTGGCCATGCGCATGAAAGACGAGGATTGGGACGCCGTGATCGACGCCAACCTCAAGGGCGTTTTCCGCATGAGCCGCGCGGTGATGCGCACCATGATGAAGCAGCGCTATGGCCGCATCATCAACATCACCTCGGTGGTCGGCGCCTCGGGCAACCCCGGTCAGGCCAATTACGCGGCCGCCAAAGCCGGCGTCGCCGGCATGACGCGGGCGCTGGCGCGCGAGCTCGGTTCCCGCCAAATTACTGTCAATTGCGTCGCTCCAGGTTTTATCGCAACCGACATGACGGCAACGCTTAGCCAAGAGCAGCAAAATGCGCTTTTGGGGCAAATCCCGCTAGGTCACCTCGGGCAGGTGACCGATGTGGCCCACGCGGTGGCGTATTTGGCATCGCCTCAGGCGGGCTACGTCACGGGTCAGGAGTTGCATGTCAACGGTGGCATGCACATGTAAAGTAGTATCCGGTTTCGCGCCCTTGTGTCCGTGGGGCGGCCAGTCAGCGAGCGCTTTGGCGCACTGGTAAAATGTCGGACTGTTTCACAACCCTCAGAGGGAATCCATGAGCGATATCGAAGTACGTGTCAAGAAAATCATCGCCGAGCAACTCGGTGTAGAAGAGTCCCAAGTTACCAACGAGAAGTCCTTTGTGGCCGATTTGGGCGCTGATTCGCTGGACACCGTCGAGCTGGTTATGGCCTTGGAAGATGAATTCGGCATCGAAATCCCCGACGAAGACGCTGAAAAAATCACTACGGTGCAAAACGCCGTGGATTACGCTACAAGCCACAAAAAGGCCTAAAAAGCCGGGGACCACCTGCAGCCCTGGCGGCTGCGCGTGGTCGGCCATGTGCTGGCCGGGGCGCCAAGACTGCTTCGCAGTTGCTCGCTTGGGCCGCTAGCACATCCGTTTTCATTGAAGTACGTTTGAACGCAGGTGCTTATGTCCCGTCGTCGTGTGGTGGTTACCGGTTTGGGCTGTATCAGTCCGGTGGGCAATACCGTGGATCAGGCCTGGACCCAGGTTCTGGCCGGCAAGTCTGGCATCGGCCTGATCAGCAAATTTGACGCTTCGGCCTTCTCCTGCCGCATTGCCGGTGAGGTGCGCGATCTCGATTTAGACCCCTATATCAGCCCCAAAGACGCCCGGGCGATGGATACCTTTATCCATTACGGCATCGCCGCCTCGGTGCAAGCGGTGCAAGACGCGGGCCTCAAAACCGGCGACGCGCTGGGCGAGGAAGAATCCACCCGCATCGGCTGCCTGATTGGCTCGGGCATTGGCGGCCTGCCCATGATCGAGCATACCAACGTGGAATTCACGGCCCGTGGGCCACGGCGGATTTCCCCGTTTTTCGTGCCCGCCTCCATTATTAATATGACGGCCGGCCATGTGTCTATGCGCTATGGCTTTAAGGGGCCCAACCTGGCAATTGCCACCGCGTGCACGACCGGACTGCATTGCATTGGCCAGGCCGGCCGAATGATCGAGTACGGCGACGCCGACGTGATGATTGCCGGCGGCTCAGAGGCCTCGGTGTCGCAGTTGGGGGTGGGCGGTTTTGCCGCCATGCGCGCCCTGAGTACCCGCAACGACGACCCCGCCACGGCCTCGCGTCCCTGGGACCGCGACCGCGACGGCTTTGTGCTGGGCGAGGGCGCCGGCATCATGGTGCTCGAAGAGTACGAGCACGCCAAGGCGCGCGGTGCCCGTATTTACGCTGAGTTGGCCGGTTTTGGCATGAGCGCAGACGCTGGCCACATGACCGCTCCTAACCTGGACGGTCCGCGCCGGGCCATGTTGGGCGCACTGCGCAACGCCGGCCTCAACGCCGACGCCATCGATTACCTCAATGCCCACGGCACCTCGACGCCCCTGGGCGACACCAACGAGAGCAACGCTATCAAAGCAGCGTTGGGCGACCACGCCAAGCGCACGGTGGTGAGCTCGACCAAGTCCATGACGGGGCATTTGCTGGGCGGCGCAGGGGGGCTGGAGTCAGTCTTTACCGTGCTGGCGATCTACCACCAGAAATGCCCGCCCACCATCAATATCTTTAACCAAGACCCCGAGTGTGATCTTGATTACTGCGCCAACGAAGCGCGTGACCTGCCGATCCAGGCGGCCCTCAAAAACAACTTTGGTTTTGGCGGCACCAACGGCGCTTTGGTATTCAAGCGCATGTAAGTGCGGCCGATGCGGGCCCGGCGCACAAGCGAGTACAGCATGCACAATCCTCCGGCGATCGCTTTGCCTATCCAGGCGGGCAGGTTTGCCCAGCGTTTTGCCTTAGGCGTGGGCCTGTTCACTTTGGCGGTACTAGCGCCTCTTGGTTTGCAGACGAGCGGCCTTATCTGGGGCGGGTTGCTTGCGCTCACTGTGGCCACGCAGCTGTGGGCATGGCGGCAAAACGTACGTGCGCCCCAGGGCGTACTGGCCTGGACCGGAGCGCACTGGACTTGGTCGGCCTGGCCGCAGCACGATGCCTGCCGGGCGTCGATGGTGGTGGATCTGGCTTGGTGTAGCGTGCTGCGGGTGCGTCAAGCCGGGCAAGCGCCGCTGTGGATCGTACTAGACGCGGCGTCGCGTCGCGATCCGCGCTGGGATGCCATGCGACGGGCGCTGGTGGCAGCCCGGCCGTGGGCGCCATAGGTCGCTTGTTATTTTTGACTGTTGGTTTGTTAAGGAGTGAGATGATGGCTTTTGGTTTGCAAACGCGCGCTATGGCACCCTGGCGGGCGATGGCGATAGCGGCCTTGCTGTGGGCCGCGCTGGTAATTTTGGCGCTAGGTCCGGCACACGCGCAGACGCGCACCTTGCCCGACTTCACCGATTTGGTCGACCAGGTCGGGCCTTCGGTGGTCAATATCCGCACCCTCCAAAAAGTGTCCTCACGCCAGCAACAAGGCGGGATGGACGAGGACATGGCCGAGTTTTTCCGCCGCTTCGGTTTGCCGGTGCCCAATATGCCTAAGCAGGCGCCGCGCCAAAACCGACCCGCGCCTGAGGAGGAGGTTCCGCGGGGCGTAGGCTCGGGCTTTATTTTCTCCGCCGACGGCCTGATCATGACCAATGCGCATGTGGTGGACGGGGCAGACGAGGTGTTGGTCACCCTGACCGACAAGCGCGAATTCAAGGCCAAAATCATTGGTGCGGACAAGCGTAGTGACGTTGCGCTGGTCAAGATCGAGGCCTCAGGCCTGACCCCGGTCAAGGTGGGCGATGTATCGCGCCTGCGGGTGGGTGAGTGGGTTATGGCTATTGGCTCACCTTTCGGCTTTGAGAACACCGTGACTGCCGGTATCGTTAGCGCCAAGCAGCGCTACACGGACGACGCCGATTACCTGCCATTCATCCAAACCGATGTGGCCATCAATCCGGGCAACTCGGGAGGGCCGCTCATCAATATGCGTGGTGAGGTGGTGGGTATCAACAGCCAGATTTACTCGCGCTCGGGCGGCTTTATGGGAATCTCTTTTGCGATTCCAATGGACGAGGCCGTGCGCGTCGTGGAGCAATTGCGCGCCCAGGGCCGTGTCTCGCGCGGGCGAATTGGCGTGGGCATCGGTCAGGTTAGCAAGGAAGTGGCTGAGTCTTTGGGGCTGGCCAAAGCGCAGGGCGCCTTGGTGACCACCGTGGAGGCGGGCTCGCCGGCGGACAAAGCCGGTGTGGAGGCCGGCGACATCATCCTGCGCTTTAACGGAAAAGCCATCGAAAAAGCGGTGGATCTGCCGCGCATCGTGGGCGAAATCAAGCCGGGCAGCAAAGCGACGCTGTCGGTCTGGCGCAAAGGTGCGACTAAAGAGCTTGCTCTGACTGTGGGCGAGGTGGAGGCGGACAAAGTTGCGGCCAAAACCAACGCGGGCGAGGGCAAGTTCAAGGGCAGCGCGCAAGGCTTTGGTCTGACGGTCTCCGAGCTGAGCGATGCCCAGAAAAAGGAGCTCAAAGTCAAAGGCGGGGTGCGCATTGAGGCCGCTTCCGAAGGCGCCGCCCGCGCCGGCTTGCGCGAGGGCGATGTGATCCTGGCTGCCAACAACACCGACATCGCATCCGTGAAAGACCTAGAGGCGGTTTTGGCCAAGCATGACAAAGCCAAGCCCCTCAATGTGCTGTACCGGCGCGGCGAGTGGACGCAGTTTGCCGTCATCAAGCCGGGCAATTGATTGCGTGCAGACGGCTAAAGCCATGGCAAAGACTAGGGGTAAGCGACCTGTTGTGGTTGGTGCCCCCGTTTTTTGCTTTGACGCATTAGTTAGAATGGAGGCGTGCATCAGGCAATTTCGGTAATAAGGCGGACTTCAGAGTTCGCAATACGGAATGCCAAAGCGCCTTACACAGCCCATGCACAAGTTACCCACATGAATTCCTTACAGCTTGTTTATAAGTTGTGAATAAATTACTTGTTGTCCTCGTGCAACAAGCCAAGACGCTCCAGTGACCACCTTGATTTTTGCTCTTTTTGCCTACAATGAAGTTCCAGCTTTCGCAGTTGCCAAAGAATGTTGGTTCAGGGCGCGTCGTTCATCCGACGCGCCCTTTTTTCTGTGCGGCGCCAATTAATTCCTCTACTTAAGCTTGCTGTTTGATGCAAAACATCAGAAATTTTTCCATCATCGCCCATATTGACCATGGCAAATCCACGCTCGCCGACCGGCTGATTCAGCGCTGCGGCGGCCTGGAGGCGCGCGACATGGAAGCCCAGGTTTTAGACTCGATGGACATCGAGAAAGAGCGGGGGATAACTATCAAAGCCCAGACCGCCGCACTGCACTACAAGGCCAAAGACGGCAAGGTGTACAACCTCAATCTGATCGACACGCCGGGCCATGTGGACTTCTCCTACGAGGTGAGCCGGTCGCTGTCGGCCTGCGAAGGTGCCTTGCTCGTGGTCGATGCCAGCCAGGGCGTAGAGGCCCAGACGGTGGCCAATTGCTATACCGCTTTGGAGCTCGGTGTAGAAGTGGTGCCGGTACTCAACAAAATGGATCTGCCCAACGCCGACCCGGACAACGCCCGGGTGGAAATCGAAGACGTGATCGGCATTGACGCGACCGACGCCATCCCCTGCTCGGCCAAAACTGGCATGGGAATCGAAGAAATTTTGGAGGCCATCGTGGCCAAGGTGCCCGCGCCCAAGGGCGACCCGGCGGGCGCTTTGCGCGCCATGATCATCGACAGCTGGTTTGACAGCTACGTGGGCGTGGTGATGCTGGTGCGCGTGGTCGATGGCCGTCTGGCCCGCGGCGAAAAAATCAAGATGATGGCCACCGGCGCGGTCTACAACGCTGACAACCTGGGTGTCTTTACCCCGGCCAACCTGCCGCGCGAGTCGTTGGAGGCGGGCGAGGTGGGCTACATCATTGCCGGTATCCGCGAGCTGCAGGCCGCCAAGGTGGGCGACACCGTCACCCTGATCCGACCCGGCACCGGCGGTGCGGCGGCCACGGCCACCGAGGCGCTGCCCGGTTTCAAGGAAATCCAGCCCCAGGTGTTTGCGGGTTTGTACCCGACCGAGGCCAATCAGTACGAAGGTCTGCGCGACAGCCTGGAAAAGCTCAAGCTCAACGACGCCTCGCTGCATTACGAACCCGAGGTGTCTCAGGCCTTAGGCTTTGGCTTTCGCTGCGGCTTTTTGGGCTTGTTGCATATGGAGATCGTGCAGGAACGTCTAGAGCGCGAGTTCGACCAGGACCTGATCACTACCGCGCCCAGCGTGGTCTACCAGGTGGTGCAAGCTGACGGCGAAGTGCGGATGGTGGAGAACCCTTCCAAAATGCCCGACCAAGGCAAGCTGGACGAAATCCGCGAGCCCATTGTCACGGTGCATCTTTATATGCCGCAGGAATACGTGGGGGCGGTCATGACCCTGGCCAACCAAAAGCGCGGCCTGCAGCTCAATATGGCCTACCACGGCCGCCAGGTGATGCTGACCTACGACATGCCGCTGGGCGAGATCGTGCTGGACTTTTTTGACAAGCTCAAATCGGTCAGCCGGGGCTACGCGTCCATGGACTATGAGTTCAAGGAATACCGCGCCTCGGAGGTGGTCAAGGTCGATATTTTGCTCAATGGCGAGCGGGTGGACGCGCTGTCCATCATCGTGCACCGCACCCAGGCGACCTACCGGGGCCGTGCGGTGGTGGGCAAAATGCGCGAGGTCATTTCCCGCCAGATGTACGACGTGGCCATCCAAGCGGCCATTGGCTCCAATGTGATTGCCCGTGAGACAATCAAAGCCTTGCGCAAAAACGTGCTTGCCAAGTGCTACGGCGGCGATATTTCGCGCAAACGCAAGCTCCTTGAGAAGCAAAAAGCAGGCAAAAAACGCATGAAACAAATCGGCTCGGTGGAAGTTCCCCAGGAAGCGTTCCTGGCTATTTTGCGGGTGGAAGACTAATGCCTTTGATTACTTCGGTCGTACTGGCCGCTTTCGTAGCCTATGCCGGCGCCTGGTTTATGGGTGCGGTGGAAGGCAATTTCGCGTTCTTGTTGTTCATGGCTTCGCTCATCACCGGCGTGTACTGGCTGGCCGAGCGCCTGTACTTTTACCCGGGCCGCCAGGCCGCCGCCCAGCGCTTGCAAGAGGCCGATGAGAAGCGCCGCGCGGATTTACAAAAACAAGGCATTGTGCGGGTGGACGGCGATATCAGCGAGGCGCAGGAGCACATCCTGGCCCAGCCCTGGTGGCTGGACTGGACGGCGGGCCTGTTTCCGGTGATTATTTCGGTCTTCTTTTTGCGCTCGTTTGTCGTCGAGCCTTTCAAGATTCCTTCGGGCTCCATGATCCCAACGCTGTTGGTGGGCGACCTGATTTTGGTCAACAAGTTCCAATACGCCCTGCGCCTGCCGGTGCTCAACACCAAGATCACCGAGGGCGAAAAGCCCCAGCGCGGCGATGTGATGGTGTTTCGCTACCCGCCCAACCCGAACCTGGACTACATCAAGCGCGTCGTCGGCCTGCCCGGCGATACCGTGGCTTACCTGAACAAACGCCTGACCATCAATGGTGAAGCGGTCGCCACGCAGTCCGTGCCCGAGTTTTTCGACGAAGACGCCATGCGCTACTTTAAGCAATACGAGGAAAAGCTGGGCGCCCAAAGCCATCGCCTACTCAATGACGAGCAACGCCCTGCGTTTGTGCCCGGGGCCGACCACTTTCCCGGCTATGAGGCCTGCAACTACACCGTCGAAGGCGTGACCTGCACCGTGCCCCAAGGCCATTACTTCATGATGGGCGATAACCGAGATAACTCCATGGACTCGCGCTACTGGGGTTTTGTGCCTGAGAAAAACATTGTTGGAAAAGCCTTTTTGGTATGGATGAACTTTGGCAATTTCAAGCGTATCGGCGCCTTCCATTGACTCCATCGGTGCCCACGCCATGAGCCTGGCTGCGCCTTTGCAGGCGCTTGAGCAGCGCTTGGGCCATGTCTTTGCGCGGCCCGATTTGCTGGTGCAAGCGCTGACCCACCGCAGTTTTTCCTCCGACCATTACGAACGGCTGGAGTTTTTGGGCGATTCGGTGCTCAGCCTGGCTGTCTCTGACCTTTTGTACGCGCAGTTGCAGGCCTTGCCCGAGGGCGATTTGTCCCGCGTACGCGCCAACCTGGTACGCCAGGAAACCCTGCACAAGTTGGCCCTCGATCTGGGGCTGGCGCCTCTTTTGAGGCTGGGTGACGGCGAAATGCGCTCGGGCGGCAGCAAGCGCCCCTCCATCTTGGCCGACGCATTGGAAGCGATCATTGGCGCGGTCTATTTGGATGCTGGTTTTGTCGTGGCCCAAACTCTGGTTGGCAAGCTTTTTGCGGCCGTGGACGTCAATCCGCAAATGGCCGCCATCGGTAAAGACCCCAAAACCCAGCTCCAAGAATGGTTGCAAGCGCGCAAAATGGCCTTGCCCCAGTACCGCGTAGTCGGCACCATGGGTGCGGCGCACCAGCAAAGTTTTGACGTGGCCTGCGAAATTGCCGAACTGCGCCTTGAAGAGCGTGGCATCGGCGCTTCGCGTCGGGCCGCCGAACAGTCCGCCGCCGCCGCCATGCTGCAAACCATTGAAGAAAAGGTTCCCCATGTCCGCTAACCTCCCCTCGACACCGGTGCAAGCCCCGCTCAGCGGGCCTGACGAGGCGCTCGAAGGCATGTTGCAGGGCCTGCGCAAGACTTTGCCGCGTTTGGCAGAGCCGGGCGCTTCGGGCGAAGACGGGCAGCGTTGCGGCCTGGTGGCCATCGTGGGCAAGCCCAATGTGGGCAAGTCCACGCTCATGAACGCCCTGGTAGGGCAAAAAATCAGCATCACCTCGCGCAAGGCGCAAACCACACGCCACCGCATCACTGGCATGCACACGCGTGGCGTGACCCAATTTGTGTTTGTCGATACGCCGGGTTTTCAGACCCGCCATAACAACGCGCTCAACCGCTCGCTGAACAAAACGGTGTTGGGCGCCGTCGGCGACGTCGACCTGATATTGTTTGTCGTCGAGGCCGGCATGTTCAACCAGGCCGACGCCAAAGTGCTGGCCTTGCTCAGCAAAGAGGTGCCCACGCTGTTGGTGGCCAACAAGCTCGACCAAGTCGCCCGCCGCGCCGACATTGCGCCCTGGCTGCAAGAGATGCAGCAACGCCATGCGTTTGCCGAGTTTGTGCCGATCTCGGCCAAAAATGCCAAAGACATCGAGCGCATGCTGGGCATTTGCGAAAAATACCTGCCCGAGCAAGCCTGGTGGTATGCCCAGGACGAGTTGACCGACCGCAGTGAAAAATTCCTGGCCAGCGAGACGGTGCGCGAAAAGCTGTTTCGCCTCACCGGCGACGAGCTGCCCTACACCTCCACCGTGGTCATCGATAAATTTGAGGAGGAAGCCGGGCGCGGCAAGCAAAAGCGTTTGTTGCGTATTGCCGCCACCATTGTCGTGGAGCGCGACGGCCACAAAGCCATGG
>CAMATX010000052.1 GCA_945861345.1 Comamonas sp. lk | reverse complement strand
CTCACCGGTGACGTCATCCTTTCCAGGCGACCGCATGACTGGGACGGATTTTTGGTGGCTGCGCAAGCGATCGAAGATGCCGATGATTTTTTAAGCCCTGCAGAGCGACTGGCCGCAGGGCACGCGCAATCGCCTGAACGGGACCCTTTGGATGGGATTGCAAAGTCGGTTGGGCACTGAACATCACCATGGCAAGCCTCTACATGCTGGACACCAACACGGTGAGCCACCTCATCAAGCGCCAGCCCCAAGCTATTGCGCGCTTATTAGGCGTGCCCATGCACAGCGTATGCATATCCGCCATCACGGCGGGAGAGTTGGCCTTTGGCCTGGCCAAGCGCCCGCAGGCCGTGGCTTTAAGAGAAGCCGTCAACGAGTTTTTGCGCCGCGTGGAAGTGATGCCTTGGGATGACGCAGTGGCGCAAACTTACGGCACGCTTCGCGCAGAGCTTCAAAAAAATGGTAGGTCGCTAGCCGCACTAGATCTGCAAATTGCAGCGCATGCATTGCATTTGAAAGCCACGCTGGTGAGCAATAACAGAGCGTTTGCGCAAGTTGGTGGTTTGCCGGCGGAGGATTGGGTCAGAGTGTGAATATCGGTCAAACAAATGGAGTCAATGGTCGAAAACTCCACCCTGTAGTTAGCCGGCCACCCACTCCCGGTGCCTATAAGGTAGCCGGTGACCAAAGATATCTCAGCCTAATTTCTTGAGCAGCAGCGCATTGACCTGCGACGGATTGGCCTTACCTTTGCTGGCTTTCATGATCGGGCCGACCAAACCGTTCAAGGCTTTGGTGTTGCCGGCTTTGAACTCTTCGACGTTTTTCGGGTTGGCGGCCAGCACCTCGTCGATGATGGCTTCCAAGGCACCGGTGTCGTTCATTTGGCGAAGACCTTTGGCTTCGATAATGGCGTCAACTTCGCCGCCTTGGCTCCATAAGGCATCAAACACTTGTTTGGCTGCGTTGTTGCTAATGGTGTCGTCGGCAATACGCGCGATTAAGGCGCCGAGCTGGGCTGACTTTACGGGCAGATGCTCGATACCGAGGTCATCTGCATTCATACGCCGCGACAACTCACCCATGATCCAGTTGCTCGCCAACTTCGCTTGTCCGCAAGCCTTGGCTGTTTCTTCAAAATAAGCCGCCATCGCTTTGCTTTGCGTGAGCGTGGTCGCATCGTATTCCGGCAAACCGTATTGCGTGACAAAGCGCTCAGCCATCACGCGCGGCAACTCCGCCATCTCACTGCGCACACGCTCCACCCATTGCCGCGAAATCACCAGCGGTGGTAAATCCGGGTCGGGGAAGTAACGGTAATCGGCGGCGTCTTCTTTGGTGCGCATGGCGCGGGTCTCGCCGGTGTCCGGGTTGAACAACACCGTGGCTTGTTGAATCGCGTGCCCATCTTCAATCTGCTCGATCTGCCAGCGCACTTCATAGTCAATCGCCTGTTGCATGAATTTGAAGCTGTTCAGGTTTTTGATTTCACGCCGTGTGCCCAGCGGTGCACCGGGTTTGCGCACCGACACGTTCGCATCGCAACGGAAACTGCCTTCTTGCATATTGCCGTCACAAATGCCAATCCATGTCACGATTTTGTGCAGCTCTTTGGCATAGGCCACGGCCTCTTCGCTGGAACGCATATCGGGCTCGGTCACGATTTCCAAGAGCGGTGTACCGGCGCGGTTCAGGTCGATGCCCGATTGACCGATGAAGTCTTCATGCAAAGACTTACCCGCATCCTCTTCCAAATGCGCGCGCACCAGTCTCACAGTTTTTTTCTCATCACCCAAGAAGAACGATACCGCGCCACCTTGCACCACTGGTATTTCAAACTGGCTGATCTGGTAGCCCTTGGGCAGGTCGGGATAAAAATAATTTTTTCGCGCAAACACGCTGCGCTCGGCGATGTGCGAACCCAGCGCCAACCCAAGCTCAATAGCGCGCTCCACCGCGCCTTTGTTCATCACCGGCAGCGTGCCGGGCAAAGCCAGGTCCACCGCGCAGGCTTGGGTGTTTGGCTCGGCACCAAAGGCAGTGGATGCGCGGCTGAAAATTTTGCTGTGCGTCGACAGCTGTGCATGGGTTTCAAAGCCGATGACGACTTCGTAGCCGTGGACTAATTTGGCGGAGCTCACTTACACGCCCTCCGCTTGGGCTAGGTGGAAATCGGTGTGCATTTGGAATTGGTGCGCGACCTGTAGCAGGCGCGCCTCTTGCAAATAGTTGCCAATCAGTTGCATGCCCACCGGCAGGCCTGCGCTGTGGCCGGCCGGAATGCTCATGCAGGGCAAGCCCGCCAGCGAGGCGGGCAGCGTGAAAATGTCGGCCAGGTAATTAGCTACCGGATCGTCCGCTTTGTCTCCCAGCTTCCAGGCGGTAGTCGGCGCCACCGGTCCGACGATGACATCGCATTGCGCAAAAGCTTTCTTGAAATCCTCAGCAATCATGCGACGTATTTTTTGCGCCTGCAGGTAGTAAGCGTCGTAGTAGCCGTGCGAGAGTACGTAGGCGCCGGTCATGATGCGCCTTTGCACCTCTTGGCCAAAACCTTGGGCGCGGGTTTTTTGGTACATGTCGAGTAAATCGACGTGCTCTTTGGCGCGGTGACCAAACTTCACGCCATCAAAACGACTGAGGTTGGAGCTGGCCTCGGCCGGGGCGATGATGTAGTACACCGGAATAGACAGCTCGGTGCGCGGCAGCGTTACCTCGACCGTGCTGGCGCCTAAGTTGCGTAGCTGGGCCAGCGCCGCGTCGATCGACTGGCGTACATCGTCGGCCAGGCCTTCACCGAAAAACTCTTGCGCAATGCCGATGCGCAGGCCTCCCAAGGGTTGTTGCAAATGGCGGCTGAAGTCTTCGGCCGGTACGTTGAGCGAGGTGGAGTCGCGGTCCGGGTCCGGACCGCACATGGCCGACAGTAGCAAAGCGCAGTCTTCTGCGCTGCGCGCCATCGGGCCGGCCTGGTCTAGGCTGGAGGCATAGGCGACCATGCCGTAGCGCGAGGCGCGCCCATAGGTCGGCTTGATGCCAGTGATCCCGCAAAACGCAGCAGGTTGGCGGATTGAGCCGCCTGTGTCGGTCCCCGTGGCGGCCGGCGTCAAGCCGGCGGCCACAGCGGCTGCGCTGCCGCCTGATGAGCCTCCAGGCACGCGGCTGGCGTCCCAAGGGTTGCTGACCGGGCCGTAGGCCGAGTTTTCATTGGATGAACCCATCGCGAACTCGTCGCAATTGAGCTTGCCTAGCGTAACCATGCCGGCTTGGCGCAGACGTTGCACCACCGTGGCGTCAAAAGGCGATCGGTAGCCTTGAAGCATTTTGGAGCCGGCGGTGGTCGCAAAATCGCGGGTAACAAATACATCTTTGTGTGCAACCGGCACGCCTTCGAGCGGCCCGGCGCTGCCGTCGGCTAATTTCGCGTCCGAAGCGCGGGCTTGGGCTAGCGTCACTTCACTGTCGATGTCCAAATACGCGTTGTGCGGATTACCAGCGCTGCGCGCCAAAAAGCGGGTGGCGACCTCAACGGCGCTGACTTCTTTGGTTTTGAGCAATGCGGCCAGTTCTGCCACGCCCAGTTGGTGCAAGGGGCGCATGGTTTACTCGATCACTTTAGGAACCAGAAACAAACCGCGCTCCACGGCCGGCGCGCTGCGCTGGTTGGCCTCGCGTTGGTTGGCTTCGCTAACGGCGTCCTCGCGCAAACGCAAAGTGATGCCCTGGACGTCGGCGTCAGGAATGTGCTGCTGCAATTGCGCCATGGCGTCGAGCGGATGGGCCATGGGCACTACGCCGGTGGTGTCGACGGCGCTGATTTGGGCGACGATGCCGAAAAAAGCATTGATTTGGTGCAGCATGCGTTCACTTTGGGCTGCTGGAAGTTCCAGGCGCGCCAAACTGGCAATGCGGCTGATGTCTTGGGGTGTCAGGGACATGGCAAAAATAGCAGTCTTTACAGAAGGTTCAGGGGCGGCTGTGGCGCGGCCAAAGGGCTTATTTCAGGGGCGATGGGTTATTATCCCGCCTTTAGACCGCGCGGCGCTTTGCCCTGCTGTTTACGCCTACATTCCCGCCATTTACCGACAAAACACAGACGATGCAGCGCCCAGCGTGCGCCGCATGTCGCAGAGGATCCGCCATGCTTGGAGCTTTTACCCGTTATTTCTCGACCGACCTGGCCATTGACCTGGGCACGGCCAACACCCTGATTTTTGTGCGCGACAAAGGCATTGTGCTGGACGAGCCCTCCGTCGTGGCCATCCGCCACGAAGGCGGCCCCCAGGGCAAAAAGTCCATCCAGGCGGTGGGCAAAGAGGCCAAAGCCATGTTGGGCAAGGTACCCGGCAATATCGAAGCCATCCGCCCCATGAAAGACGGCGTGATCGCCGACTTCACCGTCACCGAGCAAATGCTCAAGCAGTTCATCAAGATGGTGCATCCGCGCAGCGTCTTTCGGCCCAGCCCGCGCATCATTATTTGCGTGCCCTGCGGCTCCACCCAGGTCGAGCGCCGCGCTATTCGCGAATCGGCCCTGGGCGCGGGTGCCAGCGATGTGTACTTGATCGAAGAGCCCATGGCAGCGGCCATCGGCGCGGGCTTGCCCGTCTCGGAAGCCTGCGGCTCCATGGTTGTGGACATCGGCGGCGGCACTACCGAAGTGGGCGTGATTTCCTTGGGCGGCATGGTTTACAAAGGCAGCGTGCGTGTGGGCGGGGACAAGTTTGACGAGGCCATCATCAACTACATCCGCCGTAATTACGGCATGCTGATCGGCGAACCCACGGCAGAGGCCATCAAAAAGCAAATCGGCTCGGCCTTCCCCGGCTCGGAAGTCAAGGAAATGGAAGTGCGCGGGCGCAACCTGTCTGAAGGCGTGCCGCGCAGCTTCACCATCTCTTCCAACGAAATTTTGGAAGCGCTGACCGACCCGCTCAACAACATTGTGTCTGCTGTCAAAAACGCGCTGGAGCAAACCCCGCCCGAGTTGGGCGCCGACATTGCCGACCGCGGCATGATGCTCACCGGTGGCGGCGCGCTCTTGCGCGACCTGGATCGTCTGCTGGCCGAGGAAACTGGTTTGCCGGTGCTGGTGGCCGAAGACCCGCTGACATGCGTGGTGCGCGGTTGCGGCATCGCCCTTGAACAGATGGAACGCCTGGGTTCGATCTTCACCAACGAATAAGCGCCGGACGCAGCGATGGCACTGGCTTCGCTGGGCAGAGACCCCCCTCCGTTTTTCCGACAAGGCCCCTCGGCCCTGTCGCGCCTGGCACTCTTTAGCGCCCTGGCCCTGCTGCTGATGGTGGCCGATGCGCGTTTTCAAATGATGCAGCCGCTGCGCGCGACCATCGCCACGGCCATGTATCCGCTGCAATGGTTGGCATTGCAGCCATTGCACCTCTCGCAGATCCTTCGTGCGCGCTCAGACGCCTGGATGGCCAATGAAGATGCCATGCGTGTCCTGGGCGAACAACTGTTCGCCGAGCGCCAGCGCTCCCAGCAAAGCGGGCAGCTGTCTCTCGAAAACCAGCGTTTGCGCAGCCTGCTTGACTTGCGCGCACGCATTGCCCCCGATGCGCTGGCCGCCCAGGTCTTGTACGACGCAGCCGACCCCTACACGCGCAAAGTGGTGCTCGACAAGGGCCAAAACCAGGGCGTTCAGTTGGCCTCACCGGTGCTCGACGAACGTGGCGTGCTCGGGCAAGTCACGCGGGTGTTCCCGCTGTCCAGCGAGGTCACCTTGATCACCGACCGCGACCATGCCATTCCCGTGGTCAACGTGCGAACGGGCGCGCGCGGCGTGGCCTACGGCGACACCGTCAGCCATGCCGATGCCATGGAGCTGCGCTTTATGGCGGCCAATGCCGATGTTGCCGTGGGCGATGTGCTGACCACCAGTGGCGTGGACGGTGTCTATCCTGCGGGCCTTCCGGTGGCGCGCATCGACAAAGTCGAGCGACGCACCGAGGCGGTTTTCGCGCGCATTGAGTGTGTGCCGCTGGCCTTGGTCTCAGGCGCAAGCCATGTGCTGGTGCTCAGCCCGCAGTTCGCCCCGGTGGCCCGGCCCGAGCCGGAGCCCGAGCGTAAACCTCTACGCACCGGAGGCCGACGATGATCATGCGCCCCGGCCAGCGCTTGCTGATGCCCGTCAATCCGGGCTTTTTGTGGCTCAGCCTGCTGTTTGCCTTGCTGGCGCTCATGCTGGGCAATATGCTGGTGTGGGGCCGCGCCGCTTGGGCGCCCGATCTGCTGTCGATCGTGCTGGTGTTTTGGACGGTGCACCAAACGCGCCGGGTCGGCATGGCGGCTGCCTTTGTGCTGGGGCTGATGCTCGATGTGCACCAGGGCGCTTTGTTGGGCCAACATGCGCTGGCCTATACGGTACTGAGTTTCGTGGCCATCATGGCGCACCGCCGTTTGCTCTGGTTTAGCTTGCCTGACCAGGCGCTGCAGGTCTTGCCCTTGTTTGTGCTGGCGCACGCGGTGGAATGGGTGCTGAGCGCCATCATCGGCGGCACGTTTCCCGGCGCGTGGGTGCTGCTGGCTCCGGTGTTGGAGGCCGCTTTGTGGCCCTTGATTAGCTGGCTGCTGCTGGCGCCCCAGCGCCGTGCGCCTGACCCGGACGAAAACCGCCCGCTCTAGCGGTGCTGCGCCTTATGGACTTGCGCAACATCGACGCAGACCTGCACCTGTTTCGCCGGCGTATTTTTGTCTTTACGGCGCTGGTGCTGCTGTGTTTTTTCTTGCTGTTGTGCCGGCTGATGTACTTGCAGCTGTGGCGCCATGAGGACCTGTTGGCCCAGGCGGAGAGCAACCGCACCGCCATCGTGCCCATCGTGCCCAACCGGGGTCTGATACAGGACCGCAATGGCGTCGTGCTGGCAAGCAATTATTCGGCCTATACGCTGGAGATAACGCCCTCTAAAACCAATGGCCTGGAAGAAACCATCGAGGGCCTGTCGCAAGTGCTGGAGATCACGCCGCGCGACCGGCGCCGCTTTAAAAAGCTGCTTGAAGAGTCCAAGACCTTTGAGTCGCTGCCCATCCGCAACCGCCTCACCGATGTCGAGGTGGCCCGCTTTGCCGCCCAGCGTTTTCGTTTTCCGGGCGTGGAGATCAAGGCGCGTTTGTTCCGCAACTATCCGTATGGCGAACTGGCCAGCCACGTGATCGGCTATATCGGGCGCATCAACCAAAGCGAAAAAGAAAAAATCGAAGACGACGACGACCAGGCCAATTACCGGGGCACCGAGTACATCGGCAAACTGGGTGTCGAGCAAAGCTTTGAGCGCCAACTGCATGGCGCCACCGGCGTGGAGCATATCGAGACCTCGGCCGGCGGGCGCGCCATGCGCCGGCTCTCCAGCAGCAAGGCTACGCCGGGCGATACGGTGGTTTTGTCCATCGACATCAAGCTGCAACACCTGGTGGAGCAAATGTTTGGCGAGCGCCGCGGCGCGCTGGTCGCCCTGAATCCGAAAAACGGCGACGTCCTGGCCTTTGTCAGCAAGCCCACGTTTGACTCCAATTTATTTGTCGAAGGCATCGACCAGGAAAACTGGCAAATGCTCAATGAATCGCCTGACCGGCCTTTGCTCAACCGCGCACTGCGCGGCACCTACCCGCCGGGCTCCACCTACAAACCATTCATGGCCTTGGCCGCGCTGGAGACCGGCACGCGCAAGCCCGACACGCTGATCAACGACCCAGGCTTTTATATGTTTGGCGGCCACCGCTTTGGTAGCCCGGAAAACGAGCGCGGCGGCATTATGGACATGCGTCGAGCCATTGTGGAGTCCAGCAACGCCTACTTTTATTCCCTGGCCAACGAGTTGGGCGTGGACACCATGCACGACTTTATGAAGCCGCTGGGCTTTGGGCAACTCACCGGCATCGACGTGCAGGGCGAGGTGCGCGGTGTTCTTCCCAGCCAAGAGTGGAAGCGGCGCTATTACAGCAAGCCCGAGCACCAAAAATGGTATGCCGGCGAGACCATCTCGCTGGGCATCGGCCAAGGCTACAACAGCTTTACTATGCTGCAATTGGCGCAAGCCACCGCGACCTTGGCCAACCTAGGCGTTAAGCACACGCCGCGCTTAGTGCTGGCCACCGTCGACCCCAGCACCCGCGCGCGTGCCGAGACACGGGCCGCCCCGCCCGAAGACCTGAAACTCTCGCCCGAAAACATCAAAACCATCATGCAGGCCATGGTGGGCGTTACGCAGGAGGGCACCTCGGCGCGCGCGTTTGCCGGCGCCGCCTATTTGAGCGGTGGGAAAACCGGCACAGCGCAGGCCGTTAGCCTTGCTAAGAATGAAAAATACAACGCCGCCCGCATGGATGAGCGCCAGCGTGACCACGCGCTTTATATTGCTTTTGCGCCCGCGCAGGATCCGCAAATCGCATTGGCGGTGATCGTGGAGAACGCGGGTTTTGGGTCGGCCTCGGCCGCACCGATTGCGCGCCGGGTGTTTGATTACTGGCTTTTGCAGCAATACCCCAACGATGAGGACTTGCTCGCGGTGCGCAAAGGCCAGGCCACGGCGCCTATCGGCAAGCCCCGCGCGGTCGCTGAAATGAGCTGGCCGCCTGCGCCGCCTACCATGGCAAGTGCTGTGCCCGCTTCGGCCGCCAGCAGGCCCTAGCCCTGCTCGCCTGGGTCAGACGCCAAACGCATCCCAAGTGGTCTTGCCGATGAGGCAGGCCACCACCACCAAGAACACAACCCGTACAAAGCTGGTGCCGTGCTTGAGCGCCAAGTACGTGCCGCCCAAACTGCCCAGCATATTGGACAGCGCCATTGCGAGCACCAAATGCCACCAGACATGGCCTTTGAGCGTGAACAGGCACAGCGCGGCCAGATTGCTGGCGGCATTGAGCACCTTGGCGTGCGCCGAGGCATGCAAAAAATCATAGCCGATCACGCGAACCAATAAAAACACGAAAAAGCTGCCGGTACCCGGCCCAAAAAATCCGTCGTAAAAGCCGATGACGGCACCGATGGCACATAAAACCAATAATTCTTTGCGGCCCTCAAAGCGCGGGGCATGGCTTTGGCCCAGGTCTTTTTTGATGAGCGTATAGGCCAGCAGCAACAGCAATAATCCGGGCAGCACTTTGCGCAGCAAAGCGGGGGATACCACGGTGACCAGCCAGGCCCCGGCAAACGAGGCCACCAGGGCGGCCAGACCGGCAGGCAGCAAGGCCCGCCACACCATGTGCACCCGCCGGCTGTACTGCCAGCTTGCCAGTGTGGTGCCCCAGATAGAGGCGCCTTTGTTGGTGCCAAACAAAGTGGCCGGCGCCGCGCCCGGGAAGGCAGCAAACAAGCTGGGCACCAAAATCAGCCCGCCGCCGCCTACGATGGCATCGACAAAGCCTGCCAGCAAGGAGGCGGTGCAGACAATAGCGAGTTCCATAAAGTGCGGCGCGGTGTTGGCAGAGCAAAGTGCCGGGCGAGTGTAGGTTCTAACGACAGGGCAAAAAAAAGCACCGGGTTCAAGCGGTGCTTTTTGCCCTCGATGCGGGGTTGGAGCGTTGGCCAGGCCAGCGCTTTTTATGTTCTCCTCGGGATCGATTCGGCTGGGTGAAGCCCTTCGTCTTTCCAAGATGTCGCTTGTGTAAAGCGCAGGCCACTGTAATTGCAGTGGCGGGGCTTCGGCATCCGGAATTACCCTTGCATGGCTGCCTTCAGTGCTGGGCGTCTTCCACAATCCATTGGGCGGCTTTTTCTGCAATCATGAGCGTGGGCGAATTGGTGTTGCCGCTGGTGATGCGTGGCATCACGCCGGCGTCGACCACGCGCAGCCCCTGGACGCCGCGCACCTTGAGCCGGGTGTCCACCACGGCCTGGGGGTCGTCGGCGCGGCCCATGGCGGTGGTGCCAACGGGATGAAAAATCGTGCTGGCAATGTCGCCGGCCAAGATGGCCAGCTCTTCGTCGCTCTGGTATTGCACGCCGGGTTTGAACTCTTCGGGCTCGAACTTTTGCATCGCGCTTTGCGCCAGGATGCGCCGCGTCACCCGCAACGAGTCGGCGGCAACTTTGCGATCTTGCGCGGTGCTCAGGTAATTGGGGGCAATGGCCGGGGCGTCGCGGAAATCAGGCGTTTTGATTTGCACCGTGCCCCGGCTCGTGGGGTTCAGATTGCAGACGCTGGCCGTCATCGCATTGAAGGTGTGCAGCGGAGATCCGAAAGCGTCTAGGCTCAGTGGCTGCACGTGGTATTGGATATTCGGGTAAGGCTGCGCCGGATCGCTGCGGGTAAAGGCGCCGAGCTGGCTGGGCGCCATACTCATCGGGCCACTGCGGGTGAGCAGGTACTCCAGGCCGATGCGCGCTTTGCCCCATAGTGAGTTGGCCAGGGTGTTGAGCGTGGGCGTGTTCTTGACTTTAAAGACGGTGCGAATTTGCAAGTGGTCTTGTAAATTCTGGCCCACCCCAGGCAGGTCCTGGCGCACCGCGATGCCCTTAGATTGCAACAGCGCGGCCGGCCCGATGCCCGAGAGTTGCAGCAACTGGGGCGACGCCACCGCGCCCGCACTGAGGATGACTTCGCGCCGCGCATGGGCGTTCACCATTTCCTGCCCGTTCCAGACGCGTACGCCGGTGCAGCGCAGGGGCTGCTCGCCGCCGGGCTGGTTTTCTAAGAGCAGTTGGCTGGCGTGCGCGCCGGTCCAAAGCTCAAAGTTGGGCCGGGCATAGCAGGTCGGGCGCAAAAAAGCTTTGGCGGTGTTCCAGCGCCAGCCGCTTTTTTGGTTGACCTCAAAGTAGCCCACGCCCTCGTTGTCGCCGGTGTTGAAATCCTCGCTTGCCGGGATGCCTGCTTGCACCGCAGCTTGCGCAAAAGCCTCTAGTACATCCCAGCGCAGTCGCTGCTTTTCGACGCGCCATTCGCCGCCTGCGTTGTTGTGGCGCAGCATGGCGCGGTAGGGCGTATCGCTGTCTTGCATCAGTGCTGGCGCGCTGGCGCGCGCTCCGTGCAAAGCATTGGCGCCTTGGTGGTGGTCTTCGTGCAGCAAAAAGTACGGCAGGCTTTGAGCCCAGCCCCATTGCATATCGCCCGTGCTGGCGGCCCAGTCGTCGTAGTCGCGCGCCTGGCCACGCATATAAATCATGCCGTTGATGCTGCTGCAGCCACCCAGCGTTTTGCCGCGCGGGTAGATCAGGCTGCGCCCGTTCAGGCCCGGCTCGGCCTCGGTCTTGAACATCCAGTCGGTGCGCGGGTTGCTAATGCAGTACAGGTAGCCCACCGGGATATGGATCCAGTGGTAATCATCGCGCCGGCCCGCCTCAATCAACAGCACGCGCTTGGAGGCGTCGGCGCTCAGGCGGTTGGCCAACAGGCAGCCGGCCGTGCCCGCGCCGATGATGATGTAGTCAAACGTAGTGTCGTTCATGGCGGCTTGGCTCATTGGCCCTTCCACTGCGGCGGGCGTTTTTCTTGGAAGGCGGCCTGGCCTTCGCGGGCGTCCTCAGTCAGCGTGAACAGGGCGATCTGGCTTTCGGTAAACGCCATGGACTCTTCAAAGGCCATGGTTTCCATTTTCTTCATGGTGTAGAGCCCACGGCGCACCGCAGCGGGCGATTTGTCGAGCAGGCGCGCCAGCAGCCATTGCAGCTTGGCGTCCAGATCGGCGTCCACGTAATTGACCAGGCCATAAGCCAGGGCCTGCGCGCTGCTGATGGGCTCGCCGGTGATGCACATTTCCACCAGCGTGCGCCGGGGAATCAGGTGCTGCAACACGCTGAGCACCTGCGCCGGGAACACGCCCACCTTGACCTCGGGCAGGCCAAAGACGGCGCGTTCGGCGGCGACCGCCATATCGCACATGGACAAGAGGCCCATCCCCCCCGCCATGCAGGCGCCGTTGACGCGGGCAATCAGCGGCACATAGCTGGCTTTGGCCACGCGCAAAAGCTGGGCCAAATGGCCTAGCGGCTCGGAATAGTCGGTGGTAAAGGCCTGGGCGTTTTGTAAATCTGCGCCCGCGCAAAAGGCTTTGTCTCCCGCGCCGGTGACCACGATGGCGCGCACGCTGCGATCGGTTTGCGCCGCGCTGATGGCCGCCGCCATCCCCGCGAGCACGCCGTGGCTCATGGCATTGCGCCGCGCTTCGCGGGTGATGGTGAGCCACAGCACAGGGCCGCGTAGCTCCACATGCAGGTCATGGCTGGTCAGGGTGCTGGTATCCATACATCGCTTTCGGTGAAACAGGGGGTTTGGGGCTGGCCTTTGCAGCCACAAGCATACAAGTGCGCGCTAGCGCCCGCCGGCTACATCCAGTATCGCGCCGGTGCAATAGCTCGACTGCGGCCCCAGCAGCCAGAGGATGGACTGCGCCACCTCCTGTGCGCTGCCGGCGCGCTGCATCGGCACTTGAGGCGCCAAACGCTGCGCCCGATCGGGCTCGCCGCCGCTGGCATGGATCTCGGTATCGATAATGCCCGGGCGCACCGCGTTGACGCGGATGCCCTCGGTGGCGACCTCTTTGGCCAGGCCCAGCGTGAACGTGTCGATGGCGCCTTTGCAGGCTGCGTAATCCACGTACTGACCGGGGCTGCCCAGGCGCGCTGCCGCGCTGGAGACGTTGACGATGGCGCCGCCCGCGCCGCCATGGCGCGTGCTCATGCGCAGCACCGCCTCGCGGGCGCAGACAAAGCTGCCCAGCACGTGCGTATTGAGCATGCGCGAGAGGCGCGCCACCGTCATGGCGTCCACGCGGGCGCTGACATCAACGACACCCGCGTTGTTGACCAGCGCCGCCAGCGGGCCCCATTTGGCGTCGATGCGGGCAAACAGGGCCAGCACCTCGTCCTCACGGCTGACGTCGGCCTGTAACGCCATGGCCTGGCCGCCGGCCTCGCGGATGCGGCGCACCACCTCGTCGGCGGCCAGTGAATTGGATTGGTAGTTGACGGCGACCGCGTAGCCCGCTTTTGCGCCAGCCAGGGCGGTGGCCGCGCCGATGCCGCGCGAGCCGCCGGTGACCAAAAGTACAGGCGCGCTCACAGGGGCTCAGCCCCGGCGCAGCGCGCGCGCTGCGTCCAGCGCAAAGTAGGTCAGCACGCCATCGGCGCCAGCGCGCTTAAAGGCCAGCAGGCTCTCGAGCATGACGGCGTCATGCTCGAGCCAGCCGTTTTGCGCAGCGGCCTTGAGCATCGCGTATTCGCCCGACACCTGGTAGGCGAAGGTCGGCACCTTGAACTCGTCTTTGACGCGGCGCACCACGTCCAGGTAGGGCATGCCGGGTTTGACCATCACCATGTCGGCGCCTTCGGCGATGTCCATAGCCACTTCGCGCAAGGCCTCGTCGGTGTTGGCAGGGTCCATTTGGTAGACCTTTTTGTTGCCTTTGCCCAGATTGCCGGCCGAGCCCACCGCGTCTCGGAAGGGGCCGTAAAAGGCGCTGGCGTACTTGGCGCTGTAGGCCATGATGCGCGTGTGCACCAGTTTTTCGGCCTCCAGCGCCTGACGGATGGCGCCGATGCGCCCGTCCATCATATCGCTGGGCGCGACGATGTCCACCCCGGCCCGCGCCTGCGTGAGCGCTTGCTGTACCAAGATGGCGGTAGTCTCGTCATTGAGGATGTAGCCCTCATTCTCGGGGCGCAGGTCGGGCAGACCGTCCTGGCCGTGGCTGGTGAAGGGGTCCAGGGCCACGTCGGTCATGATGCCCAACTGCGGAAACTCTTTCTTGAGCGCCCGCACAACGCGGGGCACCAGGCCGTCGGGATTGAGGGCCTCGGCGCCGTCATAGGTTTTGAGCGAGGCGTCAATAACCGGGAACAAAGCCATCACCGGGATTTCCAGTTCTACACAGGCTTGGGCTACGGGCAGCAACAAGTCCAGGCTCAGGCGCTCGACACCCGGCATCGAGGCGACCGGCACGCGCTGGCCGTGGCCCTCGACGACAAAAACCGGATAAATCAAGTCATGCGCACTGAGCGTGTGTTCGCGAACCAGATTGCGGGTAAAGCTGTCGCAGCGCAAACGGCGCGGACGGCCCAGGGGGAAAGGTGCGGGAGTGATCATCTGGAAAATTGTGCCTGATATTGGTGGGAAGGGCGAGGGGGAAAACCTTGTGTCAATTACAACACTTTCAACAAAAAATTCTTTTAATTTGAGAAAATTGAAAATTTCTCGCGCCGCTTGATATACTTTTATCCGGAAGCTTTGGTTTCCCCCGCTTTTCCTCCCTGAGCGGGGCCTTGATGTGTGACAGCAAATAGGCTTAATGCCCCGGCCCTGTGCTGGGGTTTTTTTTGCCCGGCGCCCAGCGCCTGCTGCGGCTAAACTGGGGCCATGCTCTGGGTCAAAGCCTTCCATATCGTCTTCGTTGCCAGCTGGTTTGCCGGGCTGTTTTACCTCCCGCGCCTATTTGTCAATCTGGCGATGGTGGAGCCCGGCTCCGAGGCCGAGCGCGCCCGCCTGCTGCTCATGGCCCACAAACTCTTGCGTTTTACGACGATATTGGCCGTGCCGGCCCTGGCGCTGGGGCTGGTGATGTGGCTGTACTACGGCATCGGCCTGGGCCCGGGCAATGGTTGGATGCAGGCTAAGCTGCTGGTGGTCATCCTGACTCTGGGCTACCACCACCTGTGCGCCCGCATCTTGCGCCAGATGGTCGTGCAAACGCCCTTGCGCAGCCATGTCTGGTTCCGCTGGTTCAATGAAATTCCGGTGCTCTTTCTGGTGGCAGCGGTGCTACTGGTGGTTCTCAAGCCCTTTTAACCCCGGCGATGCCATGCACAAATCTGCTGCCTGGCCTTTAGCTTGGATGTATTGCCTGCTGGTCGTATACGCCAGCCTTTATCCGTTTGCAGGCTGGCGCGACCAGGGCATCGAGCCCTGGGCCTTCTTGGCGGCCCCGATGCCCCGTTACTGGACCGGCTTTGACGTGCTGATCAATCTGGCGGGTTACATGCCATTGGGCGGGCTCTTGGCCCTTTTGTGTTTACGTGCGCGTCAGCGCCGCTGGGCCTTGGGCGTAGCGCTGGGCTTGGCCTGCCTTTTGTCCTTGTCGATGGAGTCCTTGCAAAGTTATTTGCCTCAGCGAATTGCCTCGCGCGAGGACTGGCTTTTAAACACGGCCGGGGCGGGGCTGGGCGCCTGGGCTGCCTTGCTGTTGGCGCGCCGCGGGGGCCTGGCGCGTTGGGATGCGCTGCAGCAGCAGTGGTTTGCGCCGCAGGCGCGGGCGGTGTTTGTGCTGCTGCTGAGCTGGCCTGCGGCCTTGCTCTTTCCTTCGGCGATCCCTTTTGGCGTGGGCCACGTCTGGGCGCGCGTGCGCGAAGCGGGGCTGGCCCTGTGGACCGAGTGGCTGGCGGTCTCCGATCTGCCAACGACTAGTGCGCCCGATTGGGGGAGTCTGGGCCAGCCAGCGGTTTTTGTGTGCGTGGTCCTGGGCTTGCTGGCGCCCTGCCTGATGGGGTTTTTGGTGGTGCACCAGCCGCGCCGGCGTGTGCTGTTGGTGCTTTGGGTGTTGGCCCTGGGCGTGGTCGCTAGCGGTTTATCTGCGGCCCTGAGCTGGGGGCCGACGCACACCTGGGCCTGGATGGACACGGTCACCTTGACCGGTTTGCTGGCGGCCGGCTTGCTGGCCTTGGCGCTGGTGCGCCTGCCTTGGCGCGGTGCGGCGGTGCTGGCGGTGCTGCTGCTCTTGGTGCATGTGGGCTTGCTCAACCAGGCGCCCGAGAGCCCCTATTTTTCACAGACGCTGCAAGCCTGGGAGCAGGGGCGATTCGTGCGCTTTAACGGCTTGGCCGAGTGGCTTGGCTGGGGCTGGCCGTATGCGGCCATGGCCGTGGCGCTGCACCGGCTGTGGCGGGCACCTAAAATTGCGCCATGAATGCATCCCCCCCAGAGGCCGACGCGCCCTACTACCGGCACCAGATTTTTTTCTGCCTCAATGAGCGCAAAAATGGCGAAGACTGCTGTGCCCAACACGGCGCCCAGGCCGGTTTTGACCATTGCAAACAACGCATCCGCGACGCCGGCATGGCCGGCCCGGGCCAAGTGCGCGTCAACAAAGCGGGTTGCCTGGACCGCTGTGCCGGCGGCCCGGTGGCGGTGGTCTACCCGCAAGGCGTCTGGTACGCCTTTGTGGACCAGGCTGATATCGATGACATCGTAGACAGTCACCTCATCGGCGGAAAAGTCGTCGAGCGTTTGCTTTTGCCCGCCTCCGTTGGCCGATAGCACCCATGCATTTGCCAACCAGGCGTGAATCGCTGCAAGGGCCGGCCGGATTTTTGGAGCTGCTTTTTGATGTCCCAGACTCGGCGACCCACCCGCAGCCCCTAGGCGTAGCGGTGATCGCGCATCCGCATCCCCTTATGGGCGGCACCATGGAAAACAAAGTCGTGCAAACCATGGCGCGCGCCTGCGCGCAGGCTGGATGGCTGGCGGTGCGCTTTAACTTTCGTGGCGTTGGCGCCAGCCAGGGCGTCTATGACGAGGGTCGCGGCGAGCTGCAAGATTTGTTGGCCGTTATTGCCCATTGCGCGCCAAGCGGGTCTTTGACTTTGGCGGGTTTTTCCTTCGGTGCCTTCGTTACCTCCCATGCGGTGCAGGCATTGCATGGCGTACGGCCCATCGACCGCTTGGTGCTGGTGGGCACCGCTGCGGGCCGGTTTGAGGTGGCCCAAGTCCCTGCGCCACTGCACGCCCACACCCTGGTCCTGCACGGCGAGCAAGACGACACCGTGCCGCTTGGCGACGCGCTGGACTGGGCCCGCCCGCAAAACCTGCCGGTGAC
Source organism: Comamonas sp. lk (assembly GCA_945861345.1). Taxonomy (GTDB): domain Bacteria; phylum Pseudomonadota; class Gammaproteobacteria; order Burkholderiales; family Burkholderiaceae_C; genus Allorhodoferax. Next base: position 2,317 of record CAMATX010000052.1, on the reverse strand, counting down.
CGTGCTGCCCGGGGTAGGCCATTTTTTTCACGGACAATTGCTGCTGCTGCGTGCCTTGGTGGCGCGCCATATGGCCTTGCCCTGAGGCGGCGCTGGCGCGTCACCCGCGCGCCTGCGGCTGACCGTGGGCTGCATAAATCGACGATCTCCGAAAGCACTCTCCCGATGAAACTTGTACTTCAATGCGTTTTGGCCTTGCTGGTGGCATCGGCCGCTCAGGCGCAGGCGCCGCAGCCGCCTGAAATTGCCGCGCGTGCTTATATGCTGCTCGATGTATCCGCCCAGCAAGTATTGGCCGCCAAAGACGCCGACAGCCCGGTGGAGCCCGCCTCGCTGACCAAGTTGATGACTGCGTATTTGGTGTTCGACGCCCTTAAATCGGGAAAGATCAGCTTGGGGCAGAAATTTCCGGTCAGCGAGCGGGCCTGGAAGATGCCTGGTTCGCGCATGTTTATCGACCCGAAAATGCAAGTGCCGGTCGAGGATTTGATCAAAGGCATGGTGGTGCAGTCAGGCAATGACGCCACTGTGGCGCTAGCCGAAGGCGTAGGCGGCGACGTGGCGCACTTTGTCCAAATGATGAATGCCCAAGCCCAGGTGCTGGGCATGCAATCCACCGGCTACAAAAACCCCGAAGGCCTGACCGAGGCCGGCCACACCACCACCGCCCGCGACCTGGCCACGCTGGCCACCCGCTTAATGGCCGATTTCCCCCAGTACACCGGCTATTACGCGATCAAAAAGTACCGCTATCCCGGCACGCCAGCGGCCAATGACACCAACCGCAACTTGCTGCTGCAGCGCGACCCCTCGGTTGATGGCCTCAAAACCGGCTACACCGAGGCGGCGGGCTATTGCATGGTGGCCACGGCGCGGCGCGATTACGCCAGCTTGGGGGCCAAGGGCGGCAACCCGAGCCGGCGCCTGTTGTCCATCGTACTGGGTACGACCAATGAAAACGCCCGCGCCAATGAGTCGCAAAAGCTGCTGAACTGGGGCTTTAGCGCCTTTGAGCCAGTCCGCTTGTTTGATGCCGGACAGGCTGTTGTTACCGTCAAAGTCTGGAAGGGCGCAGCCTCCACGGTGCGCCTAGGACAGCCCGGCGGAGTGATGCTGGCGCTTCCCGCAGGAACGGCAGACAAGATCACCACCGAGGTGGTCCGCTCCGACCCGCTGGTGGCCCCGATCGCCAAGGGGCAGGTTTTGGCCAAATTGCGCGTGCTATCGGGTGGGGTGCAAGTGGCTGAGGCGCCGCTGGTAGCTCTGGAGGCCGTCGACCCGGCGGGCCTGTTCGGCCGCGCTTGGGATGCCATGCGTCTGTGGATCCAGTAACTTTTGGGCCCTGCCGTCCGGCCTAAAGGGCAGGGTTTTCAATTCTGGTATATTAGAAGGCTTTTCGGAAACTTCCGAAGGGCTCTGTGTTTTCGAAGTTTTTGATTCGTATAGCTCCTGCGCAGCGGGAGATTTTTCTTTAGGAGGCTTAAGTGCCAACCATTAACCAGCTAGTGCGTCAGGGGCGCGAGGTCGAAACGATCAAGTCCAAAAGCCCTGCGATGCAGAACTCGCCGCAGCGCCGCGGCGTGTGCACCCGCGTGTACACCACCACCCCCAAGAAGCCCAATTCTGCGCTGCGTAAAGTGGCCAAAGTGCGCTTGACCAACGGTTTTGAAGTGATTTCCTACATCGGCGGCGAAGGCCACAACTTGCAAGAGCACAGCGTAGTGCTGGTGCGCGGCGGCCGCGTTAAGGATTTGCCCGGTGTGCGCTATCACATCGTGCGTGGTTCGCTCGATTTGCAAGGCGTGAAAGACCGCAAGCAATCGCGTTCCAAATACGGCGCCAAGCGTCCCAAGGCTAAGTAAACCGGGGTTTCCCTGGTCTTTTTTTAGGTGCTGTTCCCCGCGTGGCGCGGTGGACCAGCGTAGTGACCCGAAGCACAAAATTGTTTGTGTGGGTCGAGTAAGTGGGAGTCCTATGGCTCCCGCGGTGTTCCTAGTGGATGCCAACTGAAGCAAAGAGGTGAAAAAATGCCACGTCGTCGCGAAGTCCCCAAACGTGAAATCCTGCCCGATCCAAAATTCGGCAATGTCGAGCTGTCCAAGTTCATGAATGTCATCATGGAAGGTGGCAAAAAAGCAGTCGCCGAGCGCATTATTTACGGCGCGTTAGAGCAGATTGAAAAGAAACACCCCGGTAAAGATCCTCTGGAAGCGTTTACCGTAGCCATCAACAACGTTAAACCGATGGTCGAGGTCAAATCCCGCCGTGTCGGTGGCGCTAACTACCAAGTCCCCGTTGAGGTGCGCCCTGTGCGCCG
>CAMATX010000051.1 GCA_945861345.1 Comamonas sp. lk | reverse complement strand
TGAGCAAAATTAAACGATGGTTTCTTAACTCGGCGCCTTTACTGGGGCACGTTTCCAGCAGCTTTAGCTCACCCAAGACGGGCAATTAAATGAGAATTGCTTAGGTGGGTGTAGCGCGACAGCATGGCCAATGTTTTATGGCCTGTGATGGCTGATACCTCCATCGCTGATAGCCCTTTTTCAAATAAACTGCTGGTGGCTTCATGCCGCATGTCGTGCAGCCGGTAGCCCTTTAGATGGCCCTTTAGAGGCGTTAGCTTCAATTTAAGGCATTGGGCCTCATACGCGCCCCTAGCGGCCTCTACGGCCCGTTTAAAGGCCTTGGATGGTGTGTCTATGTGCCTGATTGAGAAAACACGCCCATGGGCTTGATTCGTTCCCCGTAAGGCCTGTAATTCAGCTGCTGCTTTACTGCTGATCACTACCGTTCTGCTGCTACCGTTCTTGGTATCTTTTAACAAGACGAGCTGTTTCACACAGTCCACCTGCGGCCATTCCAGAGCAAACAGCTCACTTCGTCTCAGTGCGGTTTGAGCTGCGATGCTTACAAAAGCTCTAATTTCAGGGTTGGTGATTGCAGACAGGATTAGACCTAGTTCACAAGCGCTTGGCCTGTTTGATCTGGCATTTGCCACCCTTGGCTTTCTGATCTTCTGCACGGGATTGGCTACCTCGAATCCCCATTCCTTGAGTGCGATGGTGAACAGGTGGCTCAGCACAGCCAATTCGCGCACTACGGACGAGGGTGCTTTACCAGCCCGCAGCCGATCATCTCTATGATTTGCAAGGTCTTGGGCACTGATTTTGGTCAGAGGCTTGTGCGCCAGCTTGTGAGCTTTCCATTGCCTTGTAAACGACAGCTCCTTTGCTGCGGCCTTCTTTTGAGGGATGATTTCTTGCTCATACCGCGTTAAAGCATCTAGGAGGCTGGGAATGTTGGCTTGTCTTATTGTTGCTAGTGAACTGGCACCGGCGTCCAAGCTAGCTTCAATCTGTCTGGCGTAGGCTTTGGCCTCTGAATGACTTTTGAAGCACTTGCTGATGTTGCGGTTGTCTTTGCGTCGAACCTGTACCTGATAGGACGCACCGCGCTTTGTGATTGAGGCCACTGTGTAATCTCTGTGTAGATCACTCGCAAATCACGGTGTCTACAGAGGAGAAAAGTCCTTAGAGGTAACTCATTACGAATGAGCTGCTCTACCGACTGAGCTACACCGGCGCACCAACGAGCAATTATAGCCAGCGGACATAATCCAGCGCCTTTAGTTTTTATCGCCCTGCGCGTAATACCCAGTCACCCGCTCCACCTCGTTTTTCGAGCCTAAAACCACGCTGACGCGCTGGTGCAGTTGCTCAGGGGCAATATCCAAAATACGCTGGTGTCCGTTGGTGGCAGCGCCGCCGGCCTGCTCCACCAGCCATGCCATCGGGTTGGCCTCGTACATTAAGCGCAGCTTGCCGGGTTTACCGGGTTCGCGCTTGTCCCAGGGGTACAGAAACACGCCGCCGCGCGTCAGGATGCGGTGCACATCGGCCACCATGCTGGCGATCCAGCGCATATTGAAATCTTTGCCGCGCGGCCCTTCGCTGCCTTGCAGGCACTCGTCAATATAGCGACGAGTGGGCGCGTCCCAATGGCGCATATTGCTCATATTGATGGCAAATTCTTTGGTGTCGGCGGGGATTTGCACATCTTCCTGGGTCAGCACGAAGGAGCCTTGCTCGCGGTCCAGCGTAAACATCGCCACACCGTGCCCCACGGTGAGCACCAAGGTGGTTTGTGGTCCGTACACGCAGTAGCCCGCCGCCGCCTGCTGGCGTCCGGCCTGCAAAAAGTCTTGCTCCGAGACCTGTAGCCCTTCGGGCTTGACTAGCACGCTAAAAATTGTCCCGATGCTGACGTTCACGTCGATATTGCTCGAGCCGTCCAGGGGGTCAAAAAGCAGCAGGTACTCGCCACGCGGGTAGCGGTTGGGCACCTGGTAAATCGTGTCCATCTCTTCGCTGGCCATAGCGGCCAGGTGGCCGCCCCATTCATTGGCCTCAATAAGCACCTCGTTGGCGATGATGTCGAGCTTTTTTTGCACCTCGCCTTGCACGTTTTCGCTGCCTGCGCTGCCCAGCACCTCGCCCAGTGCGCCTTTGTTCACGGAGTGGCTGATGCCTTTACAAGCCCGCGCCACGACTTCGAGCAACAGACGCAGCTGCGCCGGAATCAGGCCATGGATGCGTTGCTGCTCCACCAGGTAGCGAGACAGAGAAACGGGCTTGGCCATGGTGTGCTCCAGTGCGTTGGGCGGGCGGGTTTATGCGTAATTGCGTCAGATGGACAAGGCCCGGTCGATGACCTCGCGCACATCGTTGCTCAAATCGGGCTTGGCCGCCACGCGCAAGAGCGCTTCGCGGGCGCCGCTGCGGTAGGGTTCGGCCAGTTGGGTCCAGCGGTCCAGGGACCGGGCCAAGCGGGCCGCGACCTGCGGGTTGATGCCGTCCAGATCGGCCACTTGCTTGCTCCAAAACACATAGCCGGCTGCATCGGCGCGGTGGAATGCGCCGGGGTTGTTGCAATAGGCCGAGATCAGGCTGCGCGCGCGGTTGGGGTTGCGCAGCGTGAAGTCGGGGTGCTCCAGCAACTGGCGCACCTCGCGCAAGACCTGGCCGCCCCGGTCGCAGGCGCCCGCCTGAATAGAAAACCATTTGTCGATGACCAAAGGCTCGTGCTTGAACAGCGCATGGAACTGGGCCAGCGCCTGGGCTGCCAGTGCACTGCCGCTGTTGACCAGGGCGTGCAAGGCGTTAAAGCGGTCGGTCATATTGCTGGCGCTGTGAAAGCAGGCCAGTGCATTTTGTGGCCAGGTGGCGTCGGCTGCGGCCTCGCCGGCCAGGCACAAATACACCAAGGCTTGGCCGGCCAAGGCGCGCTTACCGGCCGAGGCTGCATCGGGGCGGTAGGCGCCGCCAGCGTGGTGGGTTTGAAAGGCCCATTGCCAATCGGCTTGCAGGGACGTGGCCATTTGCAGGCGCATCGCCTCGCGCACGGCGTGCACGCGCTGCGGATCGACCTGGGGCAGTTGCTCGGCCATATAGGCCTCCGAGGGCAGCGTGAGCGCTAGCTCCTTAAACGCTGCGTCGAGCTGCGGATGGCGCAGCACCTGGCGCATGGCGTCCAAAAAGGCGGTGTCCAGCACCTGGGCGGGCACCGTTTCGGCACCGATAGCAGCCAGCGCGTGACGCAGCGCCAGGCGTTGGCCCGCTTCCCAGCGGTTAAACGGATCGGTGTCATGGGCCAGCAGCACCAGGAGTTGGGCATCGGTGTAAAGGCAGTGCAGTACCACCGGCGCAGAAAAGCCGCGCAGCACCGAGGGTACGGGCTCTTCAGGCACTTGGTAGAAGGTGATTTCGTGGTCCTGCTCGGACATCACCAGCAGATGGCTGGTCTGCCCCGCGCCGTCGGGCGCGGTGTACAAGGGCAGGGCAGCGCCGCTGTGCATGCCGACCAGACCCAGACTGACTGGAATAACAAAGGGCGCATTGGCCGCCTGGCCGGGGCGCGCCGTGCTGTTTTGCATGAAGGTCATGTGGTAGGTCTGCTTGGCTGCATCGTAGACCCCGCCCGCAGTCAGTTGCGGCGTGCCGGCCTGGCTGTACCAGCGTTTGAACTGGGGCAACAATCCCACCAGGTGCGACTGGGGGTTGGCGTCCGCTATGGCCTGGGCAAAGTCGTCGCAGGTCACGGCCTGGCCGTCGTGGCGCTCGAAATACAGCTTCATGCCCCGCGCAAAGCCGGCGCGGCCGCTGTTTTGCGTGCCCTCGGTGGCCAGGGTTTGCATCATGCGCACGACTTCGGCGCCTTTTTCGTAGACCGTGACGCTGTAGAAGTTATTAATTTCCACATAGCTGTCCGGGCGCACTGGGTGCGCCATGGGGCCGGCGTCTTCGGGGAACTGCACGGTGCGCAAGAGCCGTACGTCTTCAATGCGTTTGACGGCGCGGGCCGAGGCATCGGCGCACAAGTCCTGGCTGAACTCCTGGTCCCGAAAAACCGTCAGGCCTTCTTTGAGGCTGAGCTGGAACCAGTCGCGGCAGGTCACGCGGTTGCCGGTCCAGTTGTGGAAATACTCATGGCCCACCACGCTTTCGATGTTGGCGTAATCGGCATCGGTGGCCGTGGCCGGGTTGGCCAGCAGCAGCTTGGTGTTAAAGATGTTCAGGCCCTTGTTTTCCATGGCGCCCATATTGAAGTCGCTGGTGGCCACAATCATGAAGCGCTCCAGGTCCAGCGGCAGGCCAAAGCGCGCCTCGTCCCAGGCCACCGAGGCCATGAGCGAATGCATGGCGTGCTCGGTTTTGTCCAAATCGCCCGGGCGCACCCACACCTGCAGCAGGTGCTCGCTGCCGCTGGCGACGCGGATGCGCTGCTCGCGGCACACCAGTTGCCCGGCCACCAGTGCAAACAAATAGGACGGTTTTTTGTGCGGGTCCACCCATTTGGCAAAGTGGCGTCCGTCTTCCAGCGGTCCGGCATCGACCAGATTGCCGTTGGACAGCAGCACCGGAAACAGCGCCTTGTCCGCACGCAGGGTCACAGTGTAGCTGGCCATGACATCGGGGCGGTCCAAAAAGTAGGTGATGCGCCGAAAGCCCTCGGCCTCGCATTGCGTGAAAAACGACTGGTTGCTCACGTACAAGCCCATCAGCTTGGTGTTTTTGGCCGGCGCGCAGGTGGTGAAAATTTCCAGGTCAAAAGCCTCGGGGCCTTCGGGCAGGTTCTCCAGCACCAGTTTGTCGCCCTCCATCTTGAAGGAGGTGCCTTGGCCGTTGACCAGCACGCGCGCCAGATTCAGCTCTTCGCCATCGAGGCGCAGGGCCTGGGCCGGCACATCCGGGTTGCGGCGCAGGCGCATTTTGTTCAGGACCCGGGTCTTGGCCGGGTCCAGGTCAAAGCCCAGGTCGACGGTGTCGATCCAAAAGGGCGGGGCGCTGTAGTCCTTGCGGAAAATCGCGGCGCCTGCGGCGCTGAGGTCTGCGGCTTGCATCATGCATGCTCTCCTTGTGTTTTAAACGCCTTGCTTGAGCGAGGCTTGGATAAAGGGGTCCAGGTCGCCGTCCAGTACTTTCTGGGTGGCTGAGGTTTCGTAGTTGGTGCGCAAGTCTTTGATGCGGCTGTTATCTAGCACATAGCTGCGGATTTGGTGACCCCAACCGACATCGGTTTTGGTGTCTTCGAGCTTTTGCTGCTCTTCCATGCGCTTGCGCATCTCGTGGTCGTACAAGCGGCTGCGCAGGCGCTTCCAGGCCACGTCGCGGTTGCTGTGCTGGCTGCGCCCGTCTTGGCACTGCACCACGATGCCGGTCGGGATATGCGTCAGGCGCACCGCCGAGTCGGTTTTGTTGATGTGCTGGCCGCCCGCGCCGCTGGCCCGGAAAGTATCCACCCGCACATCGGCCGGATTAATGTCGATCTGTATCGAGTCGTCCACCTCGGGGTAGACAAACACGCTGGCAAAGCTGGTGTGGCGTCCGCCCGAGCTGTCAAACGGCGATTTGCGCACCAGGCGGTGCACACCGGTTTCGGTGCGCAGGAGGCCAAACGCGTATTCGCCCTCGATTTTGATGGTCGCGCCTTTGATACCGGCAATGTCTCCGGCCGTTTCGTCTTCGATGGTGGTGGCAAAGCCTTTGCGTTCGGCGTAGCGCAGGTACTGGCGCAGCAGCATGCTGGCCCAGTCGCAGGCTTCGGTGCCGCCGGCGCCGGCCTGGATGTCCAAAAACGCGTTCATCGGGTCGGCCGGGTTGTTAAACATCCGGCGGAACTCCAGCCCTTCGATGATGCCGGTCAGGCGCGCGGCGTCCTCTTCCAGGGTGAGCATGCCCGCCTCGTCGCCCTCGTCGCGCGACATGTCAAACAGTTCGGTGTTGTCGGACAGCTCGCCGGTCAGGCTGTCGAGCGTGAGCACCACGCCTTCCAGGGCTTTTTTCTCTTTGCCTAGCTCCTGAGCGCGTTTGCTGTCGTTCCAGACCGTGGGGTCTTCCAGCCAGGCGTTGACGGTACGCAACCGTTCCGATTTGGCAGCGTAGTCAAAGATACCCCCGAAGTTCGGTGGTGCGGTGGCTCAAATCCGCCAAGGTGCTACCGATCTGGTTGCTGCGTTCTACGTCCATGGTCTTGGGTCCTGCAAATTAGGGAAAAGTCCGATTTTCTCACGCCGCCCAAGACACCCGCTGGTCACGCCCCATTTTGGGGCGTCGGGTGGGCTTGGCCCCGGTTAGGCGATAAACCGTTCGATCAGGGCGGCCAGGACCTCGGGTTGGTCGTGGTGCATCATGTGTCCGGCCTGTTCGATGCGGGCCACCTCGACATGGGCGATGTCCTTAAGCCGTGCGTGGTACTCGGCCAGGGTGTAGCGGCCTTTCCACCAGGCGTCCAGGCTGTTGTCGGCTGCTTCTACCGCCAAAACCGGCATCGACAGGCGCTGGTAGAGGGCGCGCACTTCCTCGGCGCGGTAAATATTGGCGTTGCTCAGCTTGTGCGCCGGCTCGCCCTGGATGCGCCACTGGCCGTTCACGTCTTCGGCGGCCCAGTGGTGCGCCAGCCAATGGGCTTTGTCCTCGCTCAGGCGCGGGTTGGTTTTCATCAGGCGCCGGGCCACACCCTGGGGAGCGTCATAGGGGTGCAAGTCCATTTCGCCACGGTGCAGCTTTTTGAGCTCGTCCATCCACTTGGCGTAGCGCCCGGGCGCGTCGCCCGGCGGCGAGGCGGGCAGGCCAAAGCCCTCCAGATTGACCAGGCGGCGGATGCGCTCGGGGCGCACGCCGGCGTAATGCATCACCACATTGCCGCCCATGCTGTGGCCCACCAGGTTGACCTGCGGGTGCGGCCCGTCGGCGGGGGCGTAGTGGTCCAGCAAAAAGTCCAGGTCGGCCAGGTAGTCGGGAAACCAGTAGTTGTCTGCCCCGCCCGAGGCGGTTTTGCCAAAGCCGCGCCAGTCCGGCGCGATGATGTAGTGGTCTTGCGGCAGGGCATCGACCACAAATTGGTAGGAGGCGGCTACATCCATCCAGCCATGCACCAGCACCAGCGGGATGCTTTGGGAACTGGGCGCGCCCCAGACTTGGACGTGGTAGCGCAGATTGCGGATGGGAACGTATTCGCTGCGTGCGATTCTTCGGGCTTGGTACATTTCGCCATCATACGGAGACTTGCCATGTCCACTCGCCCCCGCAGTCCGAAACGGGACACCGCTAGCCCTAAGGCGAACGCCGCGCCCAGCGCCTTTCCATCCGCCTACGCGCAACTGCACCGCCAGTTTGGCTGGAAAGTGCCGGCCCGCTTCAATATCGCTGCAGAGTGTTGCCAGCGCTGGGCACGCGCGCCAGGCAGTGCGCAGCGTGTGGCCATCCGCAGTTACCACGAGGACGGCAGCAGCCGCACCCACAGCTATGCGCAATTACAAAGCGCCGCCAACCGCTTGTCCAATGCGCTGCGGGCGCAGGGTGTGCAGCGTGGCGACCGGGTCGCCATCGTGATGCCACAGTGTTTCGAAACGGCGGTGGCCTATATCGCGGTGCTGCAAATGGGCGCCGTGGCCATGCCCTTGTCCATGCTGTTTGGCCCCGAGGCGCTGGCTTTTCGCTTGCAAGACAGCGAGGCGGTGCTGGCCATTTGCACCGACGCAGCGCTGGCGTCCTTGCAGGCGGTGCAAAGCCAGTGCTCGCAGTTGCGCAGCATTTGCAGCGCCGAGGCACCAGGCCAGAGCGCCCGCTTTGCGCCGGTTTCCACACGGGCCGACGAGCCTGCCGTGCTGATTTACACCAGCGGCACCACCGGCAACCCCAAAGGTGCCTTGATTGCCCACCGCAGCCTGATGGGCAACCTCACAGGCTTTGTCTGCAGCCAAAACTGGTTTGGCTTTGACCCGCAGGGCCCGGCGCCCGCTGCCGGGGCGCTGCCCCAAGGCTCGCAAGCCGTGTTTTGGAGCCCGGCCGACTGGGCTTGGACCGGCGGGCTGATGGACGCCTTGCTGCCTACTTTGTACTTTGGCCGCGAGATCGTCGCCTACAGCGGCCGCTTTAGCCCCGAGGTGGCGCTGCAGCTCATGGCGCGCTGCGCGGTGACGCACACTTTTTTGTTCCCCACCGCGCTCAAAGCCATGATGAAAGCAGCCCCCGGCGCGCCCGGGCGCACGGTGCGCCGCGCCTATGGCCTGCGCCTGCAAGCCATCATGAGCGCCGGCGAGGCGGTGGGCGATGCGGTATTTGCCTACTGCCAAAAACAGTTGGGCGTCACCGTCAACGAAATGTTTGGCCAAACCGAGATCAATTACATCGTTGGTAACTGCGCCCGTATCTGGCCGCCCAAGCCCGGCAGCATGGGCATGGGCTATCCGGGCCACCGCGTCGCGGTGATCGATGAGGCCGGCCAGGAATGCCCGGTGGGCGAACCCGGCGATGTGGCGCTGCACCGACTGGACGTGCACGGCCAGCCCAACCCGATCTTCTTTTTGGGTTATTGGAAAAACCCGGCGGCCACCCAGGCCAAGTTCACCGGCGACTGGTGCCGCACCGGCGACCTGGCCGTGCGCGATGCCCAAGGCTATCTCTGGTACCAAGGGCGCAGCGACGACGTGTTCAAGTCCGCCGGTTACCGTATCGGCCCGGGCGAAATCGAAAACTGCCTGGTCAAGCACCCCGCCGTGGCCAACGCCGCCGTGGTGCCCAAGCCCGATCCGGACCGTGGCGCTTTGGTCAAGGCCTATGTGGTCATCGCCCCCGAGTATCTGGCGGTGCACGGCAAGCGTGGCCAGCGCACCAAGGCGCTGGAGGCCAGTTTGGAGCGCGCTCTGCATGCACATGTGCGCGGGCTGCTTGCGCCCTACGAGTACCCCAAAGAGGTGGAATTTGTCGACGCCTTGCCCATGACCACCACGGGCAAAGTGCAGCGCCGCGTTCTGCGCCTGCAAGAGGCGGCGCGCGCGGCCACCACCTAGACGTTTGCCCCCGTTAAACTTGCCAGCATGAAAACCATCACCCTTGGACACAGCGATTTACGCGTCCCCAACGTTTGCTTGGGCACCATGACTTTCGGCGAGCAGGTCGACGAAGCTACCACCCACCAGTTGCTCAGCCACGCCGTGGCGCGCGGCCTGTCCTTTTGGGACACCGCCGAGATGTACGCCGTGCCCCCGCGCGCCGAAACCTTCCAGCGCACCGAGGCCTACCTGGGCCGCTGGATTGCCAACAACCCCGGCATGCGCAGCCAACTGACGATTGCCACTAAAGTGGCTGGTCCCTCGCGCGGCATGCCCTGGGTGCGTGGTGGCGCCATGGACGTGACGGGCAAAGACATCATCGAGGCCTGCGAAGGCAGCTTGCGCCGCCTGCAAACCGAGGTGATCGACCTCTACCAGCTGCACTGGCCCACCCGCAATGTGCCCATTTTTGGCATGTCGGTATACGACCCGTCCAAGGACCGCGCTGTCACCTCCATGCACAGCCAGCTTGAGGCGCTAGGCCAGCTTGTCCAAGCCGGCAAGGTCCGCGCGATCGGCCTGTCCAACGAAACGCCGTATGGCGTGTGCGAATTTGTGCGTCTGGCCGAACAACATGGCTTGCCGCGCGTGGCCACGGTACAAAACTGCTACAACCTGCTCAACCGCGTGCAGGAAAACGGCATGGACGAGGCCATGCACCACCTGGGTGTGTCGCTGCTGGCCTATTCGCCCTTGGGCTATGGCTTGCTGACCGGCAAATACGACATCTCGGGCACCACAGGCCCGGATGCGCCGGCCGATGCCCGCATCACCCTGTTTGAGTCGGTGCGCAAGCAGCGCTGGGGACGTGCGCCTTGCCTGGACGCCGCCCGTCGCTACAACGCACTGGCCCGCGCTCACGGCATGCAGCCCGCGCACATGGCGCTGGCCTTTTGCAATACCAAATGGCAAGTGGCCAGCACCATTATTGGCGTGACTACGCAGGCCCAGCTGGACGAAAACCTGGCCGCTTTTGACACCGTGCTGCCGCCCGAAGTGCTCAGCGCCATCGACGCCATCCGCCAGGACATGCGCGACCCGGCGCAGTAATCCCGCAGCCCCGCAGCCCGGCCCATGGCCAAGAAAGAACGCGTTAGCGAGACCCCGGCCACCCAGTGGCTCAAGGCCCAAGGCGTGGCGTTTACCGAGTACCCCTATGAATACCTGGAGCACGGCGGGGCGCAGCACAGCGCGCAGGTGCTGGGCTGGGACCCGTTTCAAGTGGTTAAAACCCTGATCATGCAAGACCAGGACGCCCGGCCGCTGGTGGTGCTGATGCACGGCAACCGCAAGGTGTCGACCAAAAACCTGGCGCGCCAGATCGGCGCCAAGTCGGTCGAGCCTTGCACGCCCGAGACGGCCAACCGGCACAGCGGCTATTTGGTGGGCGGTACCTCGCCCTTTGCCACCCGCAAAGCCATGCCGGTTTACCTAGAGGAAAGTATTCTGGCGCTGCCCAAAATTCTGATCAATGGCGGGCGCCGCGGCTTTCTGGTCGGGCTGCCACCGCAGGAGTGCAGCCGGCTTCTTGGCGCAATACCGGTACAGTGCGCCTTGGAAGAATAAACACGGGCCCTGCGCAGCCCGACAATATGGAGGAGTGCCAACGTGCAAACACTAAGCCCCTGGGCTCTGGCAGGAAATACCGCACTGGCCGTGCTGGCGGCCTATTTGATCGGCTCCCTGTCCTTTGCGGTCATCGTCAGCCGCTTGATGGGTCTGGCCGATCCACGCACCTTTGGCAGCAAAAATCCGGGCGCGACCAATGTGCTGCGTTCGGGCAGCAAAGCGGCAGCGGTGATTACTTTGTTGCTTGACGCGGCCAAAGGCTGGTTGCCGGTGTATCTGGTGCTGCGCTACGGCGCACCTTATGGCCTGGACGAGAGCGCGCAGGCCGTGGTCGGGTTGGCGGCGTTTCTAGGGCATTTGTTCCCGGTGTTTTTTCGCTTTGCGGGCGGCAAGGGAGTGGCCACGGCCGCCGGCGTGGTGCTGGCGACCAACCCCTGGCTGGGGCTGGCGGCGGGGCTGAGCTGGCTGATCATTGCGTACTTTTTCCGCTATTCCTCGCTGGCTTCGGTGGTGGCCTCGGTATTTGCGCCGGTGTACTACCTTTTTGGCGATGGCCTGGCCTGGCGCGCTGACAATGGGGTCGCGCTGGCGCTGGCACTTATGAGCGCATTGCTGGTGTGGCGCCATGGGCCCAATATTGCGCGCCTGGTGGCGGGTACCGAATCGCGCATCGGTGGCGGCAGCGGTGGTAGCGCAAAGGGGCGTTGATGTGTCGCTGCGCGAAGTGCTGCGAAAGCCGCACGGGTTTTAGTCGCGGAAGTTGTTAAAGCTTAGCGGGATATCCGTAATTTCTTTGCGCAGCAGCGCCATGGCGGCCTGCAGATCGTCGCGTTTGGCGCCGGTCACACGCACGGCGTCGCCCTGGATGGCCGCTTGCACTTTGAGCTTGCTGTCTTTAATCAGGCGTTGGATTTTTTTTGCCAGGTCGCTCTCGATGCCATTGCGCACCTTGATGACTTGCTTGACCTTGTCGCCGCCGACTTTTTGCACCTCGCCTTTGTCTAAAAAACGCACGTCTACGTTGCGTTTGGTCAGCTTGTTGCGCAGCACATCGTCAATCTGGTCCAGCTGAAAGGGCGCATCGCCCAGCAGCGTAATTTCTTTGTCCTTGATATCGATAGCAGCCGAAGTGCCCTTGAAGTCAAAGCGGGTGGTGATTTCTTTGACGGTGTTTTCAACGCCGTTTTTCACATCGACTAAATTGGCTTCACACACGGTATCAAACGAGGGCATGGTGGGGTTTTCTCCTGGATCGGGGGCGAGGCTGGCAAGTGGTGTGCCGGCGCCCGGGGGTGCGACAATCCTGCCATGGTAGTCGAGAACAATGTGCCTTTGCAGGCGCTCAATACATTTCACATTGTGGCGCGGGCGCAGCAAATGGTGCGCATCGCCAGCCTGGCCGATGCCCAGGCGGTGCTACAAGACGCGCACTTGGCCGCGCAGCCCAAGTTTGTTCTTGGCGGGGGCAGCAACCTGGTGCTGACGGGCGACGTCAAGCCCCTGGTCCTGAAAGTGGAGGTGATGGGCTGCGCCTTGGTCCAAGAAACCCCGAAGGCCTATATCGTGGAAGCCGGTGCCGGCGAAAACTGGCACGATTTTGTCGCATGGACGCTGGCGCAGGGCCTGCCGGGCCTGGAAAACATGGCCCTGATCCCGGGCACCGTGGGCGCAGCGCCGGTGCAAAACATCGGCGCCTACGGCGTAGAACTCCAAGATGTTTTTGACTCGCTCGACGCTCTGGACCTGCGCAGCGGCGAAGTATTTACCCTGGACGCGGCCCGCTGCGCCTTTGGCTACCGCGACTCGGTTTTTAAGCACGACAGCGGCATGGGCCTCAAAGACCGCGCGCTCATCCTCAAGGTGCGCTTTGCTTTGCCCAAGGTGTGGAAGCCGGTGCTGGGCTATGCTGATATCGAAAAAATGCGCCAGCAAGAGGGCGTCCAGACGCCCAACGCCCAGCAAATTTTTGACTGGGTGTGCCGCATTCGGCGCGCCAAGCTGCCCGACCCGGCGGTGGTGGGCAACGCGGGCAGCTTTTTCAAAAACCCGACGGTCAGCTCCGAGCAATGCGCCGACATCATCGCCCGCGACCCCAAGGTGGTGCATTACCGCTTGGACAACGGCAGCTACAAACTGGCCGCCGGCTGGCTGATAGATGCCTGCGGTTGGCGTGGCAAATCTGTGGGGCAGGCCGGTGTGTACGAAAAACAGGCCTTGGTGCTGGTCAACCGCGGCCAGGGCAGCCAAGGCGCCACCGGCGGCGAGGTGATGACGCTGGCGCGCGCCATCCAGACCAGTGTGTACGAGCGCTTTGGCCTCATGCTCGAGACCGAGCCGGTGGTTTTGTAGCGCCTGAGTTCAGGGAAAAATGATGAAAAAAGTATTGGTTTTAGGTGGATCGGGATTTATCGGTGCCCATGTGTGCGAAAAGCTGGTGCGTGCCGGTTACCGGGTATCGGTGGCCACACGCAAAGCCGAGCATGCGAAACCGGTGATGCATTTGCCTGGGCTGACGGTGCTGGTATGCAATGTGCACGACGAGGCGGCGCTCACGCACGCTGCGGCCGGCATGGACGCGGTGGTCAATCTGGTGGCTATCTTGCATGGCAGCGTGGCGGCATTTAGCTTTGTGCACCAAGAGTTACCGGCCAAGATTGCGCGCGCTTGCCGCGCCCAGGCAGTGCGCCATCTGGTGCATATCAGCGCCTTGGGCGTGAACACGGACAACCCGCAAGCCTTGCCGTCCCACTATTTACGCAGCAAAGCGCTGGGCGAGTTGGCGCTGATGGACGGTTTGGGTTTGCGTGGTCCTGGTGCCACCGCCGACGCCACCAGCCTGACGGTGCTGCGCCCCAGTGTGGTGTTTGGTGTGAACGACAAGTTTCTCAATGTTTTTGCCGCTCTGCAGGCGCATTTTCCGGTCATGCCGCTGGCCTGCGCCGACGCGCTGTTCCAGCCGGTCTGGGTGGAGGATGTGGCCCAGGCCGTCGTGCAATGTGTGGGGCAGGGCTTGGACGGCGTGGCACCGTCGCGCATATTTGAATTGGCTGGGCCGCAGGTGCTCAGTTTGCGCGATTTGGTGCAGTTTGCCGCCCGCTGCGCAGGTATCCGCCAGGGGCGCGGCCGTCCGGTAGTGGGCTTGCCGCTTTGGATGGGGCGGGTGCAGGCAGCCCTGCTGGGTTTGCTGCCTGGCGCACCGCTGATGAGCGCGGACAACCTGGCCTCGATGCAACTGCCCAATGTGCTCGATGGGCGCTTGCCCGGCCTGGGCGCTATGGGCATTACGCCTACGCCGCTGGAGACCATCGGGCCGCAGTACCTGGTGGCTGACCCGGCCAACGCCGGCTTTGACGGCCTGCGCCAGCGCCACCGCTAAAGCAAGGAAGGGCGCGCCGTTTCCGGGGGCGGTGCCAGGTGCACCTGAATGGCTTCTTGCAAGCGCGCCAGGTGAACCGGTTTGGTCACAAACTGGTTGACGCCGGCCGCCATGGCCTGGTCGTGGGCCTCGCTCATGACATCGGCGGTCAGGGCAATGATGGGCAGTTTGCTGGCCGGATGGTCCAGAGCGCGGATGGCCCGCGTGGCATCCACGCCGTTCATTACCGGCATATGCAAGTCCATTAACACCAGGTCAAAGGTCTCGGCCTGCACCCGCTTGACGGCCAACAGCCCGTTTTCGCAAAAAAATGTGAGATAGCCCATGCGCTTTAGCAAAATATCCATGAACTTTTGGTTCACTTGGTTGTCCTCAACCACCAAGATCCGGTAGGCCCTTTCTGCTCTGGTCGGAGGATCGATCACAAAAGCGGGGCGCTCGCGCACGGGCGCTTTGGGCGTAGCCAAGCTGGTGGGGATGCGCAAGGTGAAGCACGAGCCGCTACCGGCGGCGCTTTTGACCTTGATGTTGCCATCCATAAGGTGTGCCAGAGACTGCGAAATCTCCAGCCCCAGGCCGGTGCCGCCATATTCGTCATGGAGCCCGTTGTGCACCTGGTTAAAGCGCTGGAACAGCTTTTCTAGCGCTTCGCTGGGTATGCCAATGCCGGTGTCCTCGACGCGCATGGCCAATTTGATTTGACCCGAGGCATTGACTGCGGTCCCCACGCGCTCGAGCTGTACTTGCACCGATCCCTCGTTGGTGAACTTGATCGCATTGTTAACCAGATTGAACAATATTTGCTTGACCCGCTTCTCATCCAAAAGTACCCAGCGCGGTACTGTGGGTGCCACCGTCACGGTGTATTGCAAATTTTTGGCCAGCGCTTGCGCACGCATGACCTCCTCCACATCGCGCATCAGCTGGTGCAAGTCCACCGGCCCGGTTTGCAGGGTGATTTTCCCCTCTTCCAGCGCGGACAAATCCAAAATATCGTTGAGCACATTGAGCAAATGGCTTGCCGAGGCGTTGGCTGTTTTGAGGTAATCGGCTTGCTGCTCGTTCAAAGTGGTGGTGCCCAACAGGCTGAGCATGCCGTAAATGCCATTGAAGGGCGTGCGTAGTTCGTGGCTCATATTGGCCAGGAAGCGGCTTTTGCCCCGGCTGGCGCTTTCAGCCTTGATCTGGGTTTCGCGAAAGTAGTCGCTCAATTCTTGCGACTTGACTTGGGCCTTGACCCGTCTTTGGTATTGCATGCCAAGCAACACCAACGCAAGTGTCAGCAAAAGCGCAATCAGGGCGCTAACGACCAGGATGCGTAAATTGCCTTGCAGCCATTGCTCGCGCTGCACGACCGATTGGCGTGCTCCCCACGCGGTGGCCTGCCCAGTCAGGCTGATGACCTCGGGGGCCAGTCCATCGGCAATCTGGCGCAGCCCTTGCAGGTCGGCGGGTTCATGCGTGGGTGTCTGGCTCAGTTTGGCCGCATAGCTTTGCAAGCTTTGCAGCCGCTCCATGACCAGGGCGCGTTCCGCGCCGGACAAAAAGATGTTGGCTTGAGGCGCGTTCTTCAGTTCGCGCACCTGCGCGCCCAGCGCTTCGGTGCGGATTTGCAACTGTTCGATCGAAGCACCAGGTTTGTCGTGCTCGTTTAGCGCATGTCGAAAGCGCAGAAATTCGCGGTCCATGCGATTGGCCGAAGCCACCAAGGCCTCCTCGGCGCGGCCGTCACGGGTGAGCAAACTTTGGCGCTGGCTGTAATGCAGTATTAACAGCAGGCTGACCAGCACGCACAGTGCGACGCCCAGCAGAGCAAACCAAATTTTGAAACTTCGTGACGTTGCAGGTGCTGGCATGGTGGGCAATGCCAGCTCAAGGTGTTACGGGAAAGCCGCGGGCGCAGCGGATGCCAACGGCTCTGCGCAAGGCATAGGAATTACTCGAAAAGCCTAGCCAGCTCCTGCCCTTGACCATGTCGAAACCTCATAAATTTGATAAAAGAAATAGATTCTTATTGTAATTTATTCTTTGGTCAAGCCCAGCATTTTTGCGCCCGCGTCATGGGCCAGCAGGCCGGCCTGGCTGTAAATGCCGAGTTTGTCGCGGGTATCGGCAATATCGAGGTTGCGCATGGTCAGCTGGCCGATGCGATCGGCCGGCGAGAAGCTGGAGACGCCTTTTTCCATCGTCAGGCGCTCGGGGTGGTACGTCAGGTGGGCCGAGCGGGTGTCCATGATGGAGTAATCGTTGCCCCGGCGCAGCTGCAGCGTGACTTCGCCAGTAATGGCGCGGGCCACCCAGCGCTGGGCCGCCTCGCGCAACATGATGGCCTGTGGATCGAACCAGCGGCCTTGGTAGAGCAGGCGTCCGAGCTTGCGCCCGTTGTCGCGGTATTGCTCGATGGTGTCCTCGTTGTGGATCCCAGTAATCAGGCGCTCGTAGGCGGCAAACAAGAGCGCCAGCCCGGGCGCCTCGTAGATGCCGCGGCTCTTGGCTTCGATGATGCGGTTCTCGATCTGGTCGCTCATGCCCAGGCCGTGGCGCCCGCCAATGCGGTTGGCTTCCAAAATCAGTTCCACCAAGTCGGGGTATTCCTGGCCGTTGAGGGCCACCGGGCGGCCTTCCTCAAAGCGCACCGTAACGTCCTCGCGGGCGATGGCCAGCTCGTCTTTCCAAAAAGCCACGCCCATGATGGGGTTGACGATGGTGATGCCGCTGCTCAAGTGCTCCAGGTCCTTGGCCTCGTGGGTGGCGCCCAGCATATTGGAGTCGGTCGAGTAGGCTTTTTCCGCCGACATTTTGTAGCCAAAACCGGCTTGCGTCATGAAAGCCGACATCTCGGCGCGCCCGCCCAGCTCGTCGATAAAGGCCTGGTCCAGCCAGGGCTTGTAAATGCGCAGGGCCGGATTGGTGAGCAGGCCGTAGCGATAAAAACGCTCGATGTCATTGCCCTTGTAGGTGCTGCCGTCGCCCCAGATATTGACGTCGTCCTCTTTCATGGCTGCCACCAGCATGGTGCCGGTGACGGCGCGCCCTATAGGCGTGGTGTTGAAGTAGGTCACCCCCGCCGTCGAGATATGAAAAGCGCCGCTTTGCAAAGCCGCAATGCCCTCGGCCGCCAATTGGCTGCGGCAATCAATCAGGCGGGCCTGCTCGGCGCCGTATTCCATGGCCTTGCGCGGGATTTCGTCGTAGTCGGCCTCGTCGGGCTGGCCCAGGTTGGCGGTGTAGGCGTAGGGGACAGCGCCTTTGTTGCGCATCCAGTGCAAAGCGGCGCTGGTATCGAGCCCCCCCGAGAAGGCGATGCCTACGCGTTGGCCGACAGGAATGGTTTGAAGAATAGTGGACATAGGCGGTGCAGTTCTAAAAAAGGGCAGGGCGTGCGGGCGGGGCAGATCAAGCGTAGTGGCAGATGTAGTGAAAGGCCTCGGTCACGCGGATTTGAAAGCTGCTGTTGGCCGGCACGCTAAAGCGCTCGCCGGCGCTGCAGCGCTGCCATTGGGCGCTGCCGCTGAGCAGGTAGTCGCAGTGGCCGGCCACGCATTCCATGATTTCGGCGGCGGCGGTGCCAAAAGTGAGCTCGGCGGGCAGGACCACGCCCACCGATTTTTTGCTGCCGTCGGCCAGTGTCAGGCTGTGGCTGACGCATTTGCCGTCGAAATACACGCTGGCCTGGGTGCTGACGCTGACGTTGGCGATGTGGGAGGTGCTCATGGTGCTTGCTGTAGGAAGGGCGGCGCGGCCGCATGCAGGGGCTGAGGTCACGTGCAGCGTACCCGCGCTAGGGTGGCCGCCGGACTGGTGAACCAGGCATTTTAGGCCAGCATGGCGGCGAAAGCCTCGGGCGCAAAGCCCACGGTCAGCCGCCCGTCGGGCCAGCGAACCACCGGGCGTTTGATGACGCTGTGGTGCGCCAGCATGAGCGCGCTGGCGCCGGCTGCATCACAGGCGCTGGCCTGCTGCGCGGGCGCCAGTTTGCGCCAGGTCGTGCCTTTGCGGTTGAGCAGGCGCTCCCAGCCCAGGGTCTGTACCCAGGCGGCGAGCAAATCGGGCGCCAAACCTTGCTTTTTGAAGTCGTGAAATTCGGCTGCCAGGCCCTGGTTTTGCAGCCAGAGGCGGGCTTTTTTCACCGTATCGCAGTTGGCGATACCGTACACGGTCAGGGCGGTGGGTGCGGTCGCAGGGTGCATGAGCGCAATGATGCCATGGCTGCAACGATGCCATAGCAGCCCAATCTGTCCGTGGGCGACAATCTGCGGCTATGAAAGACCTTTCCCAATGGCTCGCGTACTGCGAGCAGCTGCATCCCAAAAACATCGATATGGGCCTGGAGCGGGTGCGCCAAGTCGCCCAGCGCATGGACCTGCGCCTGCCTTGCACCGTGATTACCGTAGCAGGCACCAACGGCAAAGGCTCCACCTGCGCCATGCTGGAGACCATTTTGATGCAGGCGGGCTACCGCACGGCGGTTTATTCTTCGCCGCATTTGGTGCACTTTGAGGAACGGCTGCGCCTGCAGGGCCAGAATGTGCAGCCGGACGCGCTGGTGGCCGGCTTTGCCCGGGTGGAGGCGGCGCGCACGGCGGGCGCCGAGCCGGTGTCTCTGACCTATTTCGAGTTTTCCACGCTGGCCATCATGGATGTGATGCGCAGCGCACCGCTGGACGTGGCCATTTTGGAAGTGGGCATGGGCGGGCGCCTGGACGCTGTCAATATCGTGGACGCCGATTGCGCCATCGTCACCAGCATCGACCTGGACCATATGGAGTTTTTGGGCCCGGACCGCGAAACCATTGGCTGCGAGAAGGCCGGCATCATGCGCACCGGCCGCCCGGTGGTGGTCAGCGACCCGGTGCCGCCGCAAAGCGTGCTCGACCACGCGCTGGAAATCGGTGCCGATCTGTGGCGCGTCGGGCGCGACTTCAATACCAGCGGCGACAGCCAGCAATGGGCCTGGTCTGGCCGCGGGCGGCGGTACAGCGGCCTGGCCTACCCGGCGCTGCGGGGCGCCAACCAGCTGGTCAATGCTGGTGGCGTGCTGGCCGCGCTCACCGCGCTGCGCGAGCAGCTGCCGGTAACGGCGCAAGCGATCCGCAACGGTTTTGCCATGGTGGAGTTTGCCGGGCGTTTTCAGATCCTGCCCGGAACGCCTGCCTTGGTGCTGGACGTGGCGCACAACCC
>CAMATX010000050.1 GCA_945861345.1 Comamonas sp. lk | reverse complement strand
GCCACAACCCGCGCGACTACAACGGTTTCAAAATGGTGCTGGCCGGCAAGGCGATTTATGGCGCCGAAATCCAGGCCCTGCGCGAGATGATGCAAAGCGCCAGCTGGGTGCTGCAAAACGGCGGTGGGTGCAGCCAGCACGATGTGCTGCCCGCTTACAGCGCCCGCATCGTCGGCGATATTCGTCTGGACCGGCCGCTCAAAATCGTGGTCGATTCGGGCAACGGCATCGCCGGGGCCTCGGCGCCGGGCATTTTGCGGGCCATCGGCTGCGAGGTCATTGAGCTCTTTAGCGCAGTAGACGGCAATTTCCCCAACCACCATCCCGACCCCAGCAAGCCCGAAAATCTGCGCGACCTGATCGCCGCCGTGCAGGCCCAGGGCGCCGAACTCGGCCTGGCCTTTGATGGCGATGGTGACCGCCTGGGCATCATCACCCGCGATGGAAGCAACATCTACCCCGATCGCCAAATGATGCTGTTTGCCCGCGACGTGCTCAGCCGCGTGCCCGGCGGCACTATTGTGTTTGACGTCAAATGCTCGCAGCGCCTGGCCCCGGCCATTGCGGCCGCTGGCGGCGTGCCCCTGATGTTTAACACCGGCCACTCGCTCATCAAGGCCAAGATGCGCGAAATCAATGCCCCGCTGGGCGGCGAGATGAGCGGACATATCTTTTTCCAGGAGCGCTGGTACGGCTTTGACGACGGCACCTACGCCGGCTGCCGCTTGTTGGAGATAGCCAGCCGCGTGCCCGATGCCAACGTGCTTTTGCACAGTCTGCCGACCAGTTTTTCCACGCCCGAGCTCAATGTGGCCTGCCAGGAAGGCCAGGCCCCGCAGGTGGTGGCCGCCTTGATTGCCGCGGCCCGATTTGAGGCGCCTGCCGTGTGCAACACCATCGACGGCCTGCGCGTGGACTGGCCCGACGGCTTCGGTTTGGTGCGCGCCTCCAACACCACGCCGGTGCTGGTGCTGCGTTTTGAGGGCCATGACGCCGCCGCCCTGGAGCGTATCCAGACCGACATGCTGGCCCTGCTGCGCAGCGTGCTGCCCGGCGCGCAGATTGCGCATGCGGCGCACTGAGCGGCGCTGCATCCGGGCCGCTTCACTATGCGCATATTGATCGTCAAGCTCTCGTCCTTGGGGGACGTGATTCAGACCATGGCGGTAGTGCCTGATTTGCGCGCCATCTTTCCCCACGCGCAGATTGACTGGGTGGTCGAAGAAGCGTTTGCGCCTCTGGTGGCCCAGGTAGAGGGTTTGTCACGTGTGCTGCCGATTGGCCAAAGGCGTTGGCGTAAAGCTTATTTCAGCGCCGCGCACCGGGCGGAGCGTGCCGCTTTTCACCGGCTGCTGCAGCAAGAGGCGTATGACGCGGTGATTGATTTTCAAGGGCTGGTCAAGTCGGCCTGGGTGGCTGCCCACACGCGCTTGCGCCCGCTGGGTTTTCGGGCCACCTATGCCAACGCCAGCCAGGCCTGCGCCTACGAGTGGCCGGTGCATTTGCTGCTCGACCGCATGGTGCCCATGCCCGCGCGCATCCATGCCGTGGCGCGCTACCGTTTGCTGGCCGCGCGCGCCCTGCATTACGACAAAGACCCCTTGCTGGCCCGCCCGCCCCAATACCGCTGGGAAAAGCCCGCTGCCTTTGAACCGTTGGGTAATGCGCCCTTGGTGGTGCTGGCCCATGGTACGACCCGCGCAGACAACGAGTGGCCCGAGGAAGACTGGCTGGCCCTGGGCCGCCAGCTTATCGATGCCGGCATGGCGCTGGCCTTGCCCCATGCCGGCGGGCAGGAGTTGGCCCGTGTGCAGCGCTGGGCGCAGGCCTTGGGGCCGCAGGCGCATATCTGGCCGCAGCAAGGGCTGGATACTTTGGCCCAAGCCATGGCCGCCAGCGCTGGTGTGATCGGCGTGGACTCGGGTCTGAGTCACTTGGCGGTTGCGCTGGGTTTGCCGCATGTACAAATCTTTAGCCAGGACCGCGCCTGGCGCGCCGGGCCGCAGGGCTGCAGCTACCAGGTGGCTGTGGGCGGCGCGCAGGCACCCACGCGGGCGCTGGTCTGGCAGGCTTGGCAGCAAGTGCAGCTTGCGCACAACCAAGCGCCGTGCGCATGAGCGCGCCACCTGTGTCCGATTGGCACGGCAGCGAGCGCCTGGCGCTGGCGGCCTACAGCCTGCTGATGCGGGTCTTGCAGCCATTTTTGCTGCTCAAACTGCTTTTGCGCGCGCGCCACGAACCGGCGTACCGGCAATTTCTGGCCCAACGTTTTGGCTATTACGGCGCGCTGCGGCCCGACGGCCCGCTGGTCTGGGTGCATGCGGTCTCCTTGGGCGAGACGCGGGCGCTGGCGCCTTTGCTGGCGCAGTGGCGTGCCCAGTGGCCGGGCCTGCGCCTGCTGCTGACCCACGGCACGGCCACCGGACGCGAGGCGGGCGCCGCCTTGCTGCGCGCCGGTGACTTGCAGGTTTGGCAACCCTGGGACACGCCGGGCGCAACCGCTCGCTTTGTGCGCCATTTTCGGCCGCGCTGGGGCGTGCTTTTAGAAACCGAGGTCTGGCCCAATCTGGTGCAAGCGTGCTATGCGGCCCAAACGCCTTTGTATTTGGTCAATGCGCGCCTGAGCGCGAAATCTTTGCGCCAGGCGCAGCGCCTGGCGGCCTTAGCGGTGCCGGCCTACCGACATTTGGCGGCGGTGTGGCCCCAAAGCCAGGAGCATGCGGTGCGTTTGCGGGCGCTGGGCGCATCGCCCGAGGCGCCTACCGGCAACATCAAGTTTGATATCGAGCCCGATCCGGCGCAGTGGGAGCAGGGGCAGGCTGTGTGCCAAAGCCTGGGCCGTTTGGTGGTGCTGCTGGCCAGTAGCCGCGAAGGCGAGGAGCAGATGTGGCTGGACGCATGGCGCGCACTGCAATCGCGTGGGCAGGCGCTGCCTGCGGTGCAATGGCTGATCGTGCCGCGCCACCCCCAGCGTTTTGACGCGGTGGCGCAGTTGCTGCAAACGGCCGGCCTGACGGTGTCGCGCCGCTCGGTCGATGGCAGTGTGTTCTCGCAGGCTGACGTGTGGCTGGGCGATACCCTGGGCGAAATGTCTTTTTACTATGGGCTGAGCGCCGTCGCTTTGCTGGGCGGCAGCTTCGCGCCACTGGGAGGACAAAACCTCATCGAGGCGGCCGCTTGCCGCTGCCCGGTCGTGATGGGGCCGCACACCTACAACTTTGCCCAAGCGGCGCAGATGGCGCAGGAGGCAGGCGCCGCCTTGGAGCAAGCGAATATGGCCGATGCCATGGACTGTGCACTGGCTTTGGCGCAAGACCCGGCTGCGCTGGAGCGCGCGAGCAGCGCCGCCTGGGCTTTTGCGCAGGCCCACCGTGGCGCCGTGCTGCGCTTGAGCCAGGCTCTGGCACAGCGCGTAGAGGCCGCGCAGCGCCAAACCTCGGCTTAACGCAAAACGGCGTTAATGGCTTGCAGGTCCTCGGCCTTGAGGCTGCCGCTGGCTTGGCGCAGGCGCAAATTGCCCATTAGCACGTCATAACGTGCTTTGGAAAGCTTGGCCTTGGTGTCAAAGAGTTGGCTTTGGGAGTTCAGCACATCGATATTGATGCGAACGCCCACCTGGTAGCCCAGCTTGTTGGCGTCCAGGGCGCTTTGGCTGCTCAGTGCGGCGGCTTCGTAGGCGCGCACCTGGCCCAAGCCAGACTCCAGCCCCATAAATGCCGTGCGTGTGGCCTGGGCGATGTTGCGCTGGGCCGCGTCCAGGTCGGCGCGGGCTTTTTCTTCCAGCGACAAGGTCTCGCGCACGCGGTTTTGTATGGCGTAGCCGGCAAACAGCGGAATCGTCATGCTCACGCCAATCGTGGTGGCGTTGGTCACGTAGCCCATAGCGCTGGAGGAGGAGCCGTTGTTGTTAGCGCTCTGGTAGTTGGCCACCAAATCAACCGTGGGCAAATGGGCTGCTTCTGCTTTTTTGGTTTCCAGTTGGGCGACATCCAGCGCGATTTTTAGCTGCGCCAAGGTGGGGTGGGCGCTGTCTGCCTGGTCGAGCCACTGGGTGAGGTTGGCAGGGGCGAAGTTTGCCAGGTTGAGGCCATCGCCAACGGGCTGGGGCTTGACGTCGGCCTTGCCAACCAGTTGCCCCAGCGCGAGCACTTTGACGCGCAAATCGTTCTCTGCGGCGATTTCCTGCGCAAGCACGAGGTCAAAGCGCGCCTGTGCCTCGCGGGTGTCGGTGATGGTGGCGGTGCCGACCTCGAAGTTGCGTTTGGCCGAGGCCAGCTGTTCTTGGACGGCGACTTTTTGCGCCTTGACGAACTCCAGGCTGTCGGTGGAAGCTAAAACGTCAAAGTAGGCTTGGCCCAGTCGCATGATCAGGTCTTGCTCTGCGGCGCGCAGTGCGGCGCTGGCTTGTTCTATGCCCTTTTGGCTTTGCCGGTAGGTGGCATCGTCTGCCGGGCGGTACAGGCCGTGCGAGCCGCTCAAGGTGGCCGTTTGCGCGTCAAAAGCGCGGTCGGCCCGTAGTGCGCCGCTTTCAAAATTGGTGTAGTTCCAGCCGGCACTAAAGCTGGCTTTGGGCAGATTGAGTGCACGGGCTTGCTCAGCCTTAAACAGATTGGCGTCGTACTGCGCCTTGGCCGCCTGAAAACCGGCGTCATAGCTGCGCGCTGCGCTGTACAGGTCCACCAAACTTTGGGCTTGGGCATTGAAAGCTATCCCCAAAGCGAAGACCATGGGCAGCAGGCGCGGGGTGAAAGCAAGGCGATTCATAGGGTGTATTCCAACTAAAAAATGAAAATCAAGATGGGCTCAGTAACGGGGGATGCTCGCGTCCACTTGGGCTGACCACGCGTCAATGCCGCCGTCGATGTTGATGACTTGGGCAAAGCCATTGCTTTGCAGAAAGCGCGCCACTTGCATGCTGCGCATTCCGTGGTGGCACAGGCAGGCAATGGGTTGGTCTGGGTCCAGCTCGGTCAGGCGCTCGGGCACGCTACCCATCGGAATGCTGAGCAGGCGAAAGCTGCCCGCCGCATCGACCGGTACGCTGGCCCAGGTCAGCTCGTGCGGTTCGCGCACATCGAGCAAGACGGGGGCATCGAGCGGGTGCGACTGTCCCACCGTCTGTAACCAGGCCGGAAATTGGGAGGGCGCGACTTGGGCAACCATGACAGGGTTAGCGACTTAAAAGTGGAAGTGCGAATCTTCTGCAAAACCGTGCAGTCGTGGCGCGTTGGCGTCCCAGGGGGTGGTGCGGCGCAGGGCGGTGTCGCTGATGCGGGTTACCAGGTGCGCCTGCATGATGGGCTCCTCACCGGCGATGGTGATCAGGCGCCCGCCTACGGTCAGCAGATCCAGGACATGCTTTGGCACCTTGGAGACCGAGCCGCTCAGCACAATGGCGTCAAAGCGTTCATTGCCAGCCAGGGGCTGGGCACCGTCAGCCACGCGTACGTCGACGTTAAAGACGCCGGCCTGGCGCAGGTTTTGGGTGGCAATGGCCGCCAGCGCAGGAATGCGCTCCAGGCTAAGCACGCTGCGGCCTTGGCGCGCCAGCAGCGCAGCCATAAAGCCCGAGCCGGTGCCAATTTCTAAAACCTTGTCTTCGGGCTGGATTTGCAGGTCTTGCAGCATGCGCGCTTCCAGGCGCGGCGCCAGCATGAACTGGCCATGACCCAGCGCAATTTCCATATCGGCAAAGGCCAGCGCCTGGTGCGCAGCCGGCACAAAGGCTTCGCGTTGCACATCGGCCAAGAGGGACAACACGTGCGCGTCCAGTACGTTCCAGGGCCGGATTTGCTGCTCGATCATGTTGAAGCGGGCGCGGGCAACGTCGGAGATGTTCATGGCAGGGCTTTCGGGGGCACGGTTCTAAGAACGCCGATTTTACCGGTCACCCGCTATTGGCGCGGCCGCCTCAGCGCGGGGCAGACCGAACATCCGGCGTATCCATTGACCTAGGTCATCGAGGTAACAATAGGTGACGGGTACCACCACCAGCGTCAATAGTGAGGAGGTGATCACCCCACCGATCACCGCTTGGCCCATGGGGGCGCGCATTTCCGAGCCTTCGGAGAGCGCAAAAGCCAGCGGTACCATGCCAAAAATCATGGCCAGCGTGGTCATCAGAATCGGGCGCAGCCGCACTTTGGCCGCCATCAACAATGCGGCGTTACGCTCCAATCCGGGAATCATGCGGCCCTGCGCATCCACCCCGGGCGCCCGGGCGCGGATGGCAAAGTCCACCAGCAAAATCGCGTTTTTGGTAACCAAGCCCATCAGCATCAGGATGCCGATGACGGAAAACATCGACAAAGTCGAGCGAAACGCCATCAGCGCCAGCACCACGCCAATCAGGGTCAGCGGCAAGGCCGTCATCAGCGCCAGGGGTTGTAAAAAGCTTTTGAACTGGCTGGCCAAAATCATGTAAATAAACACAATGCCCAGCGCCAGCGCCGAGACAGCGTAGCCAAATGAGTCGCCCATGTCTTTGGTCGAGCCGCTAAATTGCATGCTGTAGCCCGGCGGCATGGCGATGCTCTGCATCACCGCTTGGATGTCTTTGGACACTTCGCCAGCCGAGCGGCCGCTGACGTTGGCGTTGATCGAGACTTCGCGCTGCATATCGCGCCGGTTGATTTGGTTGGAGCCGGTGCCTTCGACTAAATCGGCCACCTGGTTCAGGCGCACCGTGCGGTTGCTACCGTCCGGGTTGCTGCCCATGGCCAAAGCGATGCGCTCCAGATCGGCCGGGTTGTCGCGCGCCTGGGGTTGCAGGCGCACGTTGACGTCATAAGTTTGGTCATCGGGTGCGCGCCAATTGCCCACGGTTTGGCCGGCGACCAAGGTGCGCAGGCTGCTGCCGATTTGGGACAGAGAGAGCCCCAGGTCCGAGGCGCCCTCGCGCTTGACGCGCAACTCCAGCGTGGGTTTGTTGGGCTTCATGCTCGAATCCAGGTCCACCAGGCCGGGGATGGCGCGCAGGCGCGGCATGGCCGTTTGTGCCAAGCGCTCCAAGGTCTGGGTGTCGGCGCCAATGAGCGAAAACGTGATCTGCTTGCCCCCACCCACCGAGTCGACCAGGCCGATGTGCGTCACCGTAATGCCCGGCACATGCTGCAAGCGCTCGCGCATCAGCACCGACAGTTCCTCAATCCCGCGCTTGCGCGCCTTGCGGTCCTGCATGCGCACGTATATGCTGGCGTACATTTTTCCTTGTGCGTTCCCGGTGTTGATGGTGGTCAGGGTGTAGCGCACCTCAGGAAACTCGCGCACGATAGCCTCCACCTGGCGCGCACGCGCCTCGGTCACCTCCAGCGACGAGCCCACCGGCGTGTAAAAGTTCAGGGTGGTCTCTGAGAAATCCGACTTGGGCACGAACTCCGTGCCGAGCAAGGGCACCATGAATACGCTGCCGATAAAGATGCCCAGCGCCAGCAGCAAGGTGTGGAGCTTATGCGCCAGCGACCAGCGCAGAATCGACTGGTAGACCTCGACCAAATAATCCGTTCCCCGGTCAAACCAGCCGGTCACGCGGCCTATGGTTTTGTCATACAGACTGACGGGCGTAGCGCCTTGGCGGTGGGCGTGGATGCCCGGATCGTGCCAAATGCTCGAGAGCATCGGGTCCAGCGTAAAGCTGACAAACATGGAAATGAGCACCGCCACCACAATGGTCAGGCCAAACTCGTGGAAAAACTTGCCAATGATGCCGGCCATAAAGCCGATAGGTAAAAACACCGCCACGATAGACAGCGTCGTGGCCAGCACCGCCAGGCCAATCTCCTCGGTGCCGTCGAGCGCCGCTTGGAAGGGCGTCTTGCCCATTTGGATATGGCGCACGATGTTCTCGCGCACCACAATCGCATCGTCAATGAGCAAGCCCACACACAGGCTCAGCGCCATCATGCTGATCATATTGATGGAAAACCCCAGCATGTACATGAACAAAAACGTGCCTATCAGCGCAATGGGCAGCGTCAGGCCGGTGATGATGGTCGAGCGCCAGGAGTTGAGGAACAAAAACACAATCAGCACCGTCAGCGCCGCGCCCTCGACCAAAGTGCGGTTGACGTTGTCCACCGACACCCGGATTTGCCGCGAGCCGTCGGCAATGGTTTCCAGGCGAATGCCCGGGGGCAGTTGCTTGCGGACCTGGGCCAGGGTTTTTTCCAGACCATCGACCACGGCGATGGTGTTCTCGTCCTGGGCTTTTTGCACCGACAGCAGCAAGGTGCGCTCGCCGTTGTAAAGCGCCAGGTTTTCGACCTCTTGGGGGCCGTCTTTGACCGTGGCGACTTGCCCGACCGTGACGGCCACGCCGTTTTTGCGTGCCACGATGATGTTGTGGAAATCTTCAGGGCGCTTGAGGCGACCGCTCACCTGCAGCACGCGCTCTTGCTCCAGCGAGCGGATGCTGCCCAGCGGCAAGTCCTGGTTTTCATTGCGCACCGCGTTGGCCACCTGGTCCGGCGTGATGCCGCGCGCCTCCATGGCCTGCGGGTTGAGGTAAATATTGATCTCGCGCTGGGATCCACCCACCACGGTGGCCGAGCCGACACCGGGCACGTTTTCCAGGCGTTTTTTAAATACCTGCTGGGCCCAATTGGTCAGCTCCACGGCGCTGAGCTGCGGGCCTTTGCCGTCGGGCAGCACGGCCACCGACCAGATCGCCCGGGCCGAGGGGTCAAAACGCAGCACCCGCGACTCTTTGACTTCGGTGCGCAGCAGCGGCTTGACCGAGGCGACTTTCTCGCGCACGTCATCCGCGGCTTTGCGCCCGTCCATGGTCAGGTCAAAACTGATTACCACCACCGACTGGCCTTCGTAGCTGCGCGAGGTCAAGGAGCTGATGCCGGCAATCGAGTTGACCGCCTCTTCCATTTTTTTGGTGACTTCGCTCTCGACGATTTCGGGGGCGGCGCCCGGGTATTCGGTAATCACCACCACCGTAGGAAAGTCGATATTGGGAAACTGGTCGACCTTGAGCTGCTGCATAGAAAACAGGCCCAGCACCACCAGGGCGAGCATCATCATGGTCGCCAAGACCGGGTTATGCAGGCTGATGCGGGTGAACCACATAGGCTATTTCTTCGCCTCGTCGATGTTCACCGGCGTGCCCGCCAGCAAGGGGCCCACGCTGCCGCGCAGCACGCGCAGGCCAGGCTCCATGTCCTCCAGCGCCACCATGGTTTGGCCCTGGTACTCGCCGCGTATGCCCATGGTGGCGGGCAAGTGGACCACCTTGCCCTGCACAATGGCTTGCACATAGGGCTGGGGCTTGTCGGTGCGCACCGCGCTCAGGGGCAGCGCGATTAAGGTTTGCGCCCCAGTGGCCAGGCTCCCCTGGGCAAACAGGCCTTGGCGCAGTTGCGGGTGGGGGTTGACGCTGAGGTAGACCACCACCGACCGGTTGGTAGCACTGGCACTTGGGTTGACGCGGGCTACACGGGCGCTGATGCCCTGCTCGGCGCCGTCAATGCGCAGTTGGGCACTTTGGCCGATACGCACCTGCATTGCATCTTCGGGGCTGAGGCTGGCCTCGAGTTCCAGGCGGCTTAGATCGACGATTTCCACCACGCGCGTGTCCACCGCAATGCGCTCGCCGTTTTGCGCCAGGCGCTGGGCGACCAGTCCGCCAATGGGCGCACGCATCACCGCATCATCCAAGGCTTTTTGCAAAACGTCCACGCCTGACTGCGCTGCTTGAAAACTCGCCTGGCTGGCCGCCAGTGTGAAGGCCGAGGTCTCCAGCGCGGTTTTGGAGATAAAGCCTTGGTCCACCAAGGAGCGGTTGTTGTCATAACTGCGCTGGGCAATGTCTACCTGCGCTTTGGCCGATTGGGCCTGTTGCTGGGCCTGGCGCAGGCGCGCCTGGTACTCGGTCGGGTCGATGCGGGCGATCACCTGGCCGACCTGGACCTTGTCGCCTTCGCGCACCAGCAAGTCCTGCAACTCGCCCGCCAAGCGGGCCTTGACGAAGGCGGAGTTGACGGCCTTGATAGGGCCCGAAAGCGGCAGGGTTTGCTCTAGCTCTATTTTTTCCAGCACAACGGTGTCCGCCGCACTCAGAGCCACCAGAGGCAACTGCGCGCTGCTGGCGGGCAGGGGTGCAGGCGCGGCGGCGGGTGCGTGCATACGTTTCCATTGGAAAACGCCGCCCCCTGCGATCAGCAGAACAATGATGAAGATAAAGAGGAGCTTTTTTGAAGGCATAGCGGCAAACAAAGGACGAAAGGGCGGGTCAGACGGTGGGTGTTACCGCCGCGCCGGGGTGGATGGATAGGCCGGACAGACAGGTGTCCAGCAAGGTGTCTAGGTAGGCGCGCGGGTCTAGCTGGCCGTCGTGCACACCGGCCAGCGTGGCCGAGTTGCGCCACAGCGCCAGAAATATCAGCGAAGACAGCAGCACCAAAGGCCCGTATTGCGGGTCCACGCGGCGAAATTCCCCGCGTGCCTGGCCCCGGGCCAGTACCCGGGCGATCAGTTGCTGCGCTGGCTCAATGACCTCGGCGCGGTAAAAGGCCGCCAGTTCGGGAAACTGCGCCCCCTCGCTGATCATTAGTTTGGAGATGGCGGCGCTATTGGTGGCCTCCACATGCTGCCACCAACCGTGTACAAACGTGCGCATCAGCGCGGGCGTGGGGCCCTCGTAGGCGTCGATGGCACCGCTAAATTGGGCCAGTTGGCCTACGATGTTGTCCCGCACCACGGCTTTGAACAACTCCTCTTTGCTGGCAAAGTACAAAAATAGCGTGCCTTTGGAGACGCCAGCGCGCCGGGCGATCTCTTCGACCCGTGTGGCGGCAAAGCCTTTTTCGACAAACAGTGCCAGGGCCGCCTTCAGTAGCTCTCCCGGGCGCGCCTCTTTGCGGCGCTCGCGCTTGGCGTGCACCGGACAGCTCATGTGGATAAGGGATTGAAGCGCTTGCATTTTTACTGACCAATTGGTTAGTAGTTTAACGACTCCTCGCCGGGCCGGCCAAAACAAAAGCCCGCTTCACGGGGGGGACATGTCTTGGCCGTATGCTCTGCCCCTCAGCCACGGGGGTGGCTTGCGCTACTTTTTGGGAGATTGCGTTCATGGCCTCTGCCACACAGACCCTGGTTCTCGGGGGCGGTTGTTTTTGGTGCACCGAATCGGTGTTTTTACAGGTGCGCGGTGTGGAGCAGGTCGAGTCCGGCTATTGCAACGGCCATGCACCCAACCCGACTTATGCCATGGTCAGCACCGGCACCAGCGGCCACAACGAGGTGGTGCGCCTGGTCTATGACCCGGCGCAGGTCAGCCTACAGGACTTGCTGGAAGTCTTTTTCCTGATCCACGACCCTACCACCCTGAACCGCCAGGGCCATGACGTGGGCACCCAATACCGCAGCGGTACCTACTGCACATCGCAGGAGCAGTTGGACGCCGCCCGCGCCATGGTGCAGGCACTTGATGCCAGCGGCACCTACGCCCAGCCGGTGGTGACCGAGGTGCAGATGCTCTCCAACTACGCCCGTGCCGAGGAATACCACCAAAACTTTTTCGCCAAGAACCCCAGCCAGGGCTATTGCGTAGCCGTGGCAGGCCCCAAGGTGGACAAGTTCCGCAAAACCTTTGCCCGCCTGGCCAAACCTTGACTGGCCCCGCCGTGTTGCAAACCCACCAACTTCGCTATGCCTACCCGGGCTGCGCCGCCTTGGCCTTCCCGGACGTTGCGCTGGCGCAGGGCGAGGTTTTGCTGCTGAGCGGGCCTTCGGGCAGTGGCAAGTCGACCTGGCTAGCCTTGGTAGCGGCCCTGGTGGTACCTAGCGCAGGTAGCTTGACGATCGCGGGCCAGGAAATAGCTGCGCTGCGTGGGCGCGCGGCCGATGCCTGGCGTGCGCGCAACATTGGTTTTTTGCCACAAAAACTGCATTTAAGCGCGGCGCTCACGGTGCGCGACAACCTGGCGCTGGCCTATTGGGCGGCAGGCATGCCAGAGAACCCGGCGCGCATCATCCAGGTGCTGGAGGCACTGGGGGTGCAGTCGCTGGCCGGGCGCTTGCCCTCGCAGCTCTCGGGCGGGCAGGCCCAGCGCGTGGCGCTGGCGCGTGCGGTGCTGATGGCGCCCCCGCTCATTCTGGCCGATGAGCCCACCGCCAGCCTGGACGATGCCGCCGCCGCCGATGCCGTCGGCCTGTTGCTGCAGGCAGCCAAGGCGCAAAAGGCCAGTTTGGTGATTGCTACGCACGATGCTCGGGTGGCGCAGACTTTGGCTGCGCTCGGTGTGTCTGCACCAGTGCTACTGCCCCTGCAAGCCAGCGCCGCGCAAACGGACGAGGTGCCTGCATGAAAACATTCACCTACGCCTGGCGCTACCTGTGGGCGCGGCCCATGGGAGCGCTGCTGAACGTGTTGTTGCTCACGCTGGGCCTGAGCTCAATCACCTTTTTGCTGCTGGTCTCGCACCATATGGAGCGCGCCTTTGACCGGGATCTGGCCGGCATTGACGTGGTGGTGGGTGCCAAAGGCAGCCCGATGCAGCTGATTTTGGCCGGTGTGCTGCACTTGGACGTGCCGCCGGGCAATGTCAATTTTGCGGCAGTCAAGGCGCTGGAGAAAAACCCGCTGGTGGCCCAAGTTATCCCGATCAGTCTGGGCGATAACTATCAAAGCTACCGCATCGTCGGCACCACGCATGCCTACGTGGCGCACTACCAGGCGCCGTTAGCGCAGGGCCGGTTGTGGGACGCGCCCATGCAAGTGGTGCTGGGCGCCACCGTGGCCCGAAAGCTGGGCATGGCGGTGGGCCAAAGCTTCGCTGGCTCACATGGTTTGGGCGGCACGGGCCATAAGCACGGTGACCATGATTACCAGGTGGTGGGTATTTTGGGCGCGACGGGTAGCGTCCTCGACCGATTGATCCTCACGGACAGCGCTTCGGTATGGCGCGTCCACGAGCCCGCGCACATGGATCAGGGCGAGGCCAAAGACGATCACGACACAGACCATGACCACCACGATGACCATGATGACCATGACACCGAAGAAGCCCTGCCCGACGATAAGCGCGAGGTCACCATGGCCTTGGTGCGTTACACCACGCCGATGGCGGCGGTGAGCTTTCCGCGCTGGGTCAACACCACCACCGATATGCAGGCTGCCGCGCCCGCGTTAGAGGTTACCCGGCTCTTGCATATGTTGGGTCTGGGCACCGATGTGCTGCGCGCCTTTGCCGGCATGCTGTTGCTGACCGCAGGCTTGAGCGTATTCATTGCCCTGTGGAGCGCGGTGCGCGAGCGCCGGGGCGACTTGGCCTTGCTACGCATGCTGGGCGCGCCGGCCTCGCGCATCGCCGCACTCTTGTTGACCGAGGCCTTGTGGCTGGCGCTCTTGTCTAGCCTGTGCGCTTTGGTATTGGGCCAGCTTTTTGTGCTGGGGCTGGGTGCCATGCTGGGCCTGGAGAGCGCTTTACTGGCGGCCGGTATGCTCTGGCCTTTAACGCTGCTACTGGTGCCCGCCTTGGCGGTACTGGTGTCGCTGGGTGCGGCCCTGCTGCCGGCCTGGGACGCCTACCGTAGTGATGTCTTGCAATTGCTTCAATCCAGGGGATAAACCATGCAGAAATTTGTTCGATGGGCCTTAGCCCCACTGGCCGCCAGCCTGTATTTGCTGGCTGCGCCCACGGCCCAGGCCCAAAACGCTGCCGCGCCAACGCCGCCAGTGAGCGCTGCCAGCGCGGCGGCCTCAGCTTTGCCTGTACCGATGGGAACAGGCGCCGGTGTGCACGGCGCCAACAGCCCGTTTGCGCCGCTGCAAGAGCGCGCCGATGTGCTTCCCTGGTCGGTGCTGACGGATGTGAAGACTAAAGTCGTAAAAAACCGCAGTCTGCCGGTGTTCGGGGCGACGCAAATGGCGCTCAACCAAAAAACCCAGCGCGTCCAAGGCTTCATGATGCCGCTGGATCCCGGCGAAAAACAAAGACACTTTTTAATCAGCTCGGTGCCGCTGACCTGCGGTTTTTGTTTGCCCGGCGGGCCCGAAAGCATGATCGAGGTGACCACCAAAACGCCGGTACGCTATTCGCTCGAAGCGGTGGTGGTAGAGGGCAAATTTGCGGTGCTGGCCGACGACCCCTACGGCATGTACTACCGCATGACCGAGGCGGTGGCCGTCAAATAACGGTGGCTTGAGGCAAAACGACCTAGGGCGCCAAACGCTGGCGCAGCCACGGGCCATCGGGCTGCAAGACGTACTGCAGCCGGTCGTGCAATCGGCTTTTGCGGCCTTGCCAAAACTGCCAGTTGTCCGGCCGCAGGCGGTAGCCGCCCCAGTGCGGTGGACGCGGCGGGTGCATCAAAAATTGGGCCGCATATTTGGCGGCATTGGCCACCAGCACACCGCGCCCGCTGATTACCTCGCTTTGCGGCGAGGCCCAGGCGCCAATGCGCGAGTCGAGTGGGCGGCTGGCAAAGTAAGCGTCCGACTCGGCATCGCTGACTTTTTCCACCTGGCCTTCGATGCGTACTACGCGCTCGAGCTCCACCCAGTGGAACTGCAGTGCGGCAAAGGGATTGCCGGCCAGCTCTTTGCCTTTGCGGCTTTCAAAATTGGTATACCAAACAATGCCTTGGGCGTCATAGCCCTTGATGAGCACCACCCGGGTGGAAGGGCGCATATCGCTGCCCACGGTAGCCAGCGTCATGGCATTGGGCTCGGGGACCTGGGCGCTGATGGCCTCTTGCAGCCATTGGTCAAATTGGGCCAGCGGGTCGGCATGCGACTCGGTCTCGTTGAGCTCGGCACGCTCGTAACTTTTGCGCAGATCGGCGATAGAGGTCATAGCCTTCAGTATACGGACAGGGCTTCGCGCCAGGCGAGGCCAGCGCTGGTGCCGCCTGGCACGGCGCCCCGGGCCGGGCGGTATTCGCAGCCCACCCAGCCCTGCCAACCGCAGGCGGCGCTTACGGCGTCGATGTGCGCCAGCAAGTAGGCATAGTTGAGCTCGCCCACCGAGGGCTCATGGCGCTGGGGCACGCCGGCGATCTGGATGTGGCCGACGCGGCCGGTAGGCAGGTAGTGGCTGATTTTGGTGGCCAGGTCGCCCTCCATGATTTGGCAGTGGTACAGGTCCAGCTGCACTTTCAGATTGGGCAGCCCGATCTCGGCCACGATGGCGTGCGCCTGGTCTTGTCGATTCAAGAAATAGCCGGGGAAATCCCGCGTGTTGATCGGTTCGATCAGCACTTGCACGCCAGCTTTTGCGGCCTGCTCGGCGGCAAACGCGATATTGCCCAGGTAGGTGGCCTGTAGCCGCTCGTGCGCCACGTCAGGGGGCGCGATGCCAGCCATCACATGCACTTGGGTGCAGGACAGTGCGGCTGCGTAGTCCAGCGCCTGGGCCATGCCGGCGCGAAATTCGGCTTGGCGCGCCGGCAGGCACGCCAGTCCGCGCTCGCCGGCGTCCCAATTGCCAGGCGGCGCGTTGAATAGCACTTGCGCAAGGCCGTCGCCTTGCAGCCGCTGGGCGATCTGCGCGGCGTCAAAAGCGTAGGGGAACAAAAACTCCACACCCAAAAAGCCGTCGGTAGCGGCAGCGGCAAAGCGGTCGAGAAAAGCATGCTCGTTGTAGAGCATGGACAGATTGGCGGCAAAGCGGGGCATAAGGCTCCTGAGGGCAAAGAGGCGTGGGCGGAGCACCAAGCGTACCCCAGCGCTTGGCGCACGCGCCGACCCGGTTGACGCGGTATTGCCACAACATTTGTAATTTGGTAACTCAACAGTAACCAATTGCCTATGAAAGCGTTGAAAATAGGCCTTCATTAATGTTGTAACCAAGTTACTAACTCTGCCATGGCATTGCATCCTGTTGTCCTTTCTGTCAGCCAACGCATCATCGCGCGCAGTGCGCCCACGCGCGCCGCGTACGTGGCGCAGGTGCTGGCTATTGCCGCGCGCCCGCCAGGCACGCAGCGCATGGGTTGCGCCAATGTGGCCCACGCCTTTGCCGCCATGGAGCCGGCCGACAAGCGCCGCGCCAGTGCGCTCGATGCGGTGCAGGTGGTTGGGCAGCGCGCGCCCAACATCGCCATCATCAACGCCTACAACGACATGCTCTCGGCCCATGCGCCGCTGCAGCATTACCCGGACATCATCAAAGACGAGGCGCGCCGATGGGGCGCCACGGCCCAAGTGGCCGGCGGCGTACCCGCCATGTGCGATGGCGTCACCCAGGGCGCGCCGGGCATGGAGCTGAGCCTGTTCTCGCGCGACGCCATTGCCATGGCCACCGCCGTCTCCCTGAGCCACGATATGTTTGACTGCGCCCTGATGCTGGGCGTGTGCGACAAGATCGTTCCCGGCCTGTTGATCGGCGCTTTGCACTTTGGCCATTTGCCCACCGTGTTTGTGCCCGCCGGGCCTATGACCTCGGGCCTGCCCAACAAGGAAAAAGCCAAGGTGCGCGAACAAGCGGCATTGGGCCTGGTAGGCCGCGCCGAGCTGCTGCAAGCCGAGTCCGCCGCCTACCACGGCGAGGGCACCTGCACGTTTTACGGCACCGCCAACAGCAACCAGATGCTGCTCGAAGCCATGGGTTTGCACGTGCCCGGAACCGCGTTTGTGAACCCCGGCGACGGCCTGCGTGAGCAACTCACCCGCGAGGCCGCGCGCACCGTGCTGGGTCAGGCCAGCGGCGCGCCCGCCCAAGCCTGTACGCCCATTGGCCTGCTGGTAGACGAGCGCTGCGTCGTCAACGCCATGGTCGCTTTGCTGGCCACCGGCGGCTCGACTAACCACCTGATTCACTGGGTGGCGGTGGCCCGGGCGGCGGGCATCGTCATCGATTGGGACGATTTTTCTGCGCTGTCGGATGTGGTGCCCACGCTGACCCGCGTCTATCCCAATGGCAGCGCCGATGTCAACCAATTCCAAGCCGCTGGTGGCCCCGGTTTTGTGATCCGCGAATTGCTAGAGGCCGGATTGCTGCACGCCGACGTGCTGACAGTGCGCCCTGACGGGCTGCACGCGTTCACCCGTATCCCGCACGCTGACGCGCAAGGCGTGTTGGCCTGGCGTGATGCGGGGGCCAGCAGCGACCTCGACGTTGTCCGTCCGGCGACCGAGCCCTTCAGTGCCAGTGGTGGCTTAAAGCTCTTGCAAGGCGCGCTCGGGCGCAGCGTGATCAAGGTGTCCTCGGTGCCCGCCGAGCGGCATGTGGTGCAGGCGCCGTGCCGCGTGTTTGATTCGCAGGACGCGCTGCAAGCGGCCTTCAAAGCGGGTGAATTGGACCGCGACGTGGTGTGCGTGGTGCGCTGGCAAGGGCCGCAGGCCAATGGCATGCCCGAGCTGCACAAGCTCACGCCGCCCTTGGCCATCCTGCAAAACAAAGGTTTTGCCGTGGCCTTGGTCACTGACGGGCGCATGAGCGGCGCCTCGGGCAATGTGCCCGCGGCCATCCATGTATCGCCTGAGGCGGCTGCAGGCGGGCCACTGGCCTGCGTGCAAGACGGCGACGTCTTGCGCCTGGACGCGGGCGCAGGCACCCTGGACTTGCTGGTTGAGCCGGCACAATGGCAAGCGCGTGTGCCCGCCACCATGCCCGCTGCTTTGAAAGCAGCCAATGGCGTCGGCCTGGGCCGTGAACTTTTTGCCGGACTGCGCCGCAATGCGCTGGCCGCCGAGCAAGGTGCTTGCGCCTGGCTTTGACCGATGAAAGAAGCATTGATGTCCTCACTACCCTTTTCAGCGCTACAAGTAATGCAAGACGCCCCCGTGATTCCGGTCATCGTCCTCAACGACGTGGCCCGCGCGGTGCCCATGGCGCGCGCGCTGCTCGCAGGCGGCATCCGCATGCTGGAAGTGACGCTGCGCACGCCGCAGGCCTTGGCTTGTATCGAGGCTATTGCCAAGGCCGTGCCTGAGGCCGTGGTCGGCGCGGGAACGCTGCGCTCCAAAGCCGATGCACTGGCAGCGGCCAACGCGGGCGCCCGCTTTGCCGTCAGCCCTGGCTACACCAGCGCGCTGGGCAGCGCTTGCCGCGACCTTGGCCTGCCTTTGTTGCCCGGTGTGGCCACCGGCGGCGAAATCATGGCCGCGCAGGAAGAGGGTTTTAGCGCCTTGAAGTTTTTCCCCGCCCTGCAAGCGGGCGGCAGCGCCATGCTCAAGGCCTGGAGCGGCCCTTTCTTTGATGTGAAGTTTTGCCCCACCGGCGGCATCAGCCTGCAAAACGCCACCGAATTCCTGGCCCTGCCCAATGTGCTCTGCGTGGGTGGTTCCTGGTTGGTGCCTGCTGACGCCATGGCGCAGGGCGATTGGGCGCGCATTACCCATCTGGCGCGGGAGGCTGTGGCCTTGCGCGCTTAAGCTGCCCGCTTAGAGCGCCCGCGCCAAACGCAGCCCATCGAGCACCGCCGCATGCGTGTTGCGCGCCGCCACCGCGTCTCCGATGCGAAATAGCTGAAACTTGCCCGCCGGATTGGGCCTTAGGGTTTGCGGCTGCAGCGCCGTCAGCGCCGCATAGTCGGTAGCGCCCAAATTGCTGGAGTGGGCTTTAAGCGCAAAGTACAAATCGTCCAGCGGCAGCGTGCCGTGGTTGACGATGACCTGGTCCACGAGGCGCTCTTTGCGCACGCCACCGTAATCGCTGCCGACCACGGCTTTGAGGCCTTCGGCGCAGCGCTCCACCGACAGCAGCCGGAACGTGACGGTAAAGGTGACATCCAGTTTTTGCAAGCTGCGCATATAGGGCACCAGGTTCATGGCCATCACCTCGGGGGCAAAGCTGCGGTCCGGCGTCATGATTTCTAGCCGTGCACCGCTTTTGGCAATCACTTCGGCCGCTTGCAGGGCAGGGTGGTCACCCGCGTCGTCAAACAGCAATACGTTTTTGCCCGGCGCCACTTCGCCGCTCAGGATGTCCCAGGTGGAGGCCACCCATTCGTTGCCGCTTTGCAGCACCTCGGTATGCGGCATGCCGCCGGTGGCGATGATGACTACATCCGGGTTTTCGGCCAGTACCGTGGCTTCGTCGGCCAGGGTGTTGAAACGAAAATTGACGCTTCGCTCTTCGCAACGCGCCATGCGCCAGTCGATGATGCTGAGCATTTCGCGTCGGCGCGGGCTCACTGCCGTCAGGCGAATTTGCCCGCCGGGCTTGGGCGCGGCCTCTAGTACCGTTACCGCGTGCCCACGCTCGGCGCTCACCCGCGCCGCTTCCAGGCCCGCTGGCCCTGCTCCGACGATCAGCACTTTGCGCTTTGCAGACGCGGGCTCAATCGCGTGCGGCAGCGTCAGTTCACGCCCGGTGGACGGGTTGTGGATGCAATACGCTTCGCCACCGGCATAAATGCGGTCCAGGCAAAAATTGCCACCCACGCAGGGGCGAATCGTGTCTTCGCGGCCTTCCATGATTTTGCGCATGATGTGCGGATCGGCCATGTGCGCTCGCGTCATACCCACCATGTCCAACTTGCCGCTGGCAATCGCGTGGCGCGCGGTGTTCACATCCTGAATCTTGGCGGCGTGGAAGATAGGCACGCTCACGTG
>CAMATX010000049.1 GCA_945861345.1 Comamonas sp. lk | reverse complement strand
GACTTGCAAGAGGTTTGCCGCCTGGTGGCCGAGGACAAGCTGCTCGAGGCCGCCTACACCGCCCCCGCCGGGCCGATCACGCCCCTGGACATTTTGTACGGTCACCGCCCGCCCATGGCCAAGGGCAACCTGTACATGGCGCACCGCTGCGGCTTTACCGAGAAGGTGCTGATTGGCACGCTGCGCGCCTGCGGCTTCAAGACGGTCGCCAGCAAGCGCCGCGCGCACCCTTACTATGACCTCTATGCGGTGGCCACCAAAGCCGACATGCAAGAGGCCGCGCTTCGCGCGCTGGCCGGGCAGCACCTGCCGGTGTGAGCTGAGGGCAGCCCTGTATCATCACGCCATGCGTATCCAGCTACTACGGTTTGGTCTGATGCAGCACATTGTGCGTTGGGTATGCTGCGCATTACTAGGCATCCAACTGCTTAGTGGCGCACAGTTGGTCGAGAGCGGCCTGGAGCGTGCGCAGTTTTACGCGGGCACTTGCCTGTCTATCGATACCAACTGCACTGTGGGCGATCAGCGGGTCAGCCTTGGTGAATCGCCCAGCCACATTTTCAATCTGGCCATTCACCTTAGTGGCCTGTTATCCCTGCAGACATTGGCTGAGTCCGGCAAAGCGCAAGCTCCGCAGGTAGCCACCGTCGAATTGATTCCTCAGTGGCTCTTTGCCACCCGGATAGACCACCCTCCCAAAGCCTGAACCTTACGCGCCTTTTGGCGGCGCGCTGTCTAGATCGGCGCGTCAGTTCGTTGTTATTGGCAATGCGGAGGAGCCCATGGCCCCCAAGTTTGAAAGTGAGCAGGCGCTTATCGATGCGCTGGTCCGCGCTTTTTACCAAGTAGTAGATACCCAGTACCGCACAGGGTGCACGCTGACGGCCAACGTCGCGTGCACCGTGCTGCGGCACTTTGGCCAGGATGCGCAGGTCGAGCCGT
This sequence comes from Comamonas sp. lk, assembly GCA_945861345.1. Classification (GTDB taxonomy): domain Bacteria; phylum Pseudomonadota; class Gammaproteobacteria; order Burkholderiales; family Burkholderiaceae_C; genus Allorhodoferax. Next base: position 18,633 of record CAMATX010000049.1, on the reverse strand, counting down.
GCCAAGTCTGGTGCAGTCTGCCGCACCAAAACTACGTCATTGGCTTTGTGGGCAATGCCCCCCAAGAGCGCAAATGGGACGGTCATGTGGTCTGCACCAGCGGCAAGTTCTTGGTGGATGCATCTTTGTTCCATTTCCAAAAAGAGTTTGGCCTGGAAATTCCATGGGTGGCCGCAGTGCAGCGCATACCGGTGCCCAGCCAGATGATGGCCCGCCATGAATTGTCCAGCGACACGACCCTCAAATGGCTGTACCCACCGCCGGGCAGTGACACGCATTACCCCGAGGTGCCGCAGAGTTTGGTGCAAGAGTTGGCAGGAAGCTTGATCAGCACGCTTGGGGGTGGCCCCTAGCTGCGTCTGCCTTTGCGTATGATGTGCCCATGACCGTCCCACGCCAACTCAACCTAGGCTGCGGCTTTGACAAGCGCGAAGGTTTTGTCAACGCTGACGGCTTTGCCGCCTGCGCGCCCGATGTGCTTTTTGATATCGAGACCACACCTTGGCCCTTGCCCGATAACAGCTTTGACTATGTGCTGATGAAGCACGTCCTGGAGCACGTGGGCGCAGACTTTGCCACCTTCAAGCGTGTCATGCAGGAACTGTACCGGGTGACTGCCGCTGGCGGGATCATCGAGATCCATGTGCCGCACTTCAGGCACGACACCTGGTGGTCGGACCCGACGCATGTGCGCGCATTTACCCCGCTGACCTTTCAGATGATGTCCAAGCGCCAGAACGACGAGTGGATCGCGCGCAAAGCCAACTACACCATGCTCGCCTATGTGCTGGAAGTGGATTTCGAGGTAACCCAGGCCAGCCAAACCTACGACCCCAACTGGTGGGCCCGCGTAGAGCGCGGAGAGCTCAGCCGCGAGCAGCTGCGCGCCATGGGCGATCAGCAGTGGGGCGTTGTCAAGGAACTGCAAGTCCAACTGCGCGCTGTCAAAGCCTAAGTAAGCCTTATTTCGTCACGAACCGATGAACACTTCCTGCAACTTCGGCGTTTACTACGCCTCTGAGGCTTACTCGACCGACGGCAAGATCATGGGCCGCCAAAGCACGGGCAAGGCTTTTATGCGTGGTCTGGCGCGCACATGGCCCACGGGGCCTTTGGTTGGCGTTGGGCAGGGGGTGACCGCTGCACGTGCCATGCTCAAGCAACTGCAGACTGACGGATTTACCGGCCCCTTGCGCTGGGCTGAAATTCCTGACTGGGCTGCCATGCAGACGCTCGGGGCGGTTTACTACCCCTCGCCAGCGGCCAAAGACTTTTGTTACTCCCGCAACGCATACCGGCCCGATGCCGTCAGTTTTATGGGCGTGACCTTTACCTTGTCTTCAGCGGGCGCCATGGACCAGGTGGCCGAGCTTGTGCTGCCACCGTTTCAAGCTTGGGACGCGATGATCTGCATCTCGCAGGCGGCCCTGGACTTCACACTGCAAATGCACACCGAAGTGAAGGCGTGGTGGAGCGCGCAGACCGGCGCCACCCGATTCAATGCGCCGCAGTTGCCCGTCATCCCACTGGGCATTGACGCGCCTAGCTTTGCGCCCGATGAGAACGCCCGGCGCAGCGCGCGCCAGGCGCTGGACGTGGCGGGTGAGGAGGTCGTGTTTTTGTTCTCAGGGCGCCTGTCTTTTCATGCAAAGGCCAACCCCGTGCCGATGTACCAGGCCATGGAGCTGACCGCAAAGCACGCCAAGGTGGTCTGCGTGGAAGCGGGCATATTCCCTAATCAGGCGATTGCAGACGGGTTTGCCGCGGCCAGGGCCGCGCTGGCCCCTTCGGTGCGCTTTGTTTCGGTGGACGGCAGAAACGAGGCGCAGTACCGCCAGGCCTGGCAATGTGCGGACGTGTTTGTGTCCTTGTCCGACAATATTCAAGAGACCTTTGGCCTGACGCCGGTGGAGGCGATGGCCGCAGGCCTGCCGGTGATAGTTTCAGATTGGAATGGCTACAAGGAGACGGTGCGCGATGGCATTGACGGCTATCGGATTGCCAGCGTCTTGCCGCCCGGGGGGACGGGCAGCGATCTGGCGATGCGCCACGCCCTGGCGATTGACACTTACGACTTCTACATCGGGCGCACCAGCCTGGCCACCGTCATCGACCCCGTGGCGCTGGGTGCGGCCTGCGTGCGCCTGGCTACCGACCCTCTGCTGCGCCAGCGTATGGGCGCATCCGGCCTGGCAAGGGCGCAGAGCGTTTTTGACTGGCCCCAAGTGCTGCCCCGCTATGTGCAGCTGGCCCAGGAGTTGGCCGCCATCCGCCGCGCCGCCGGGGCGCAGACACCACAGCCATGGGTGCAGCGTGCCGACCCCTTTGCGCGCTTTGCCAACTTTTCTAGCGAAACCTTGCAAGGTGATTGGACCGTGCAGGCCCTGCCTGACGCCAAGGCGCGGCTGCAAGACCTGCTGTCATTGGCGATGGCCAATTACGCCTTGGACGGGAGCCTCTTGCCGCGTGAGTTGCTGATCGCTCTGCTGGAGAACGCGGCCCAGGATGGCCGGCAGTCGGTCAATGCGCTGCTACTGGCAGCAGGGGCCAGTTCGCCAGTGGGCGTGCGTTGTCTTATGTACCTGTGGAAGTTTGGGCTGTTGGACGTGCGGCGATAACATTCACCCATGAACATCCTCTTCATCCACCAAAACTTCCCCGGCCAGTTCAAGTTTTTGGCGCCCGCCTTGGTCGCCCAAGGCCACAGCGTGGCGGCCATGGTGATGCAAAAGACCCAGGCCAAAGACTGGCAAGGCGTGCGCCTGTTCCCCTACAGCGCCAACAGGGGCAGCACGCCGGGCGTGCACCCCTGGGTGTCCGACTTTGAGACCAAAACCATACGCGCCGAGGCCTGCTTTCGGGCCGCGCTGGCGCTGCGCGATGGGGGCTACACGCCTGACGTCATCATTGCCCACCACGGCTGGGGCGAGAGCATGTTCCTGAAAGACCTCTGGCCCCAGGCGCGCTTAGGCATTTACTGCGAGTTTTACTACCACCCCGAAGGCGCGGACGTGGGCTTTGACCCCGAGTTCCCGTCCACCGACACGGGCGAGGTTTGCCGCTTGCGGCTCAAAAACCTCAACAACCTGCTGCACTTCCCGGTGGCCGATGCCGGCATCTCGCCCACCGCCTGGCAGGCCAGCACCTTTCCGGAGCCTTTTCGCTCCAAGATCACGGTGGTGCACGATGGCATAGACACCCAGGCCGTAGCGCCCAAGGCCGATGTGGCCATCACCCTGAACCAAAACCTGACGCTGACCCGCCAGGACGAGGTCATCACCTTTGTCAACCGCAACCTGGAGCCCTACCGGGGCTACCACGTGTTCATGCGCGCCCTGCCCGAGATACTGCGCCAACGCCCCAAGGCGCGGGTGCTGATAGTCGGCGCCGACGACGTCAGCTACGGCGCCCGCCCGCCCGGCGGCCAGAAGTGGAAAGACATTTTTGCCGCCGAGGTGCGCCCCCAAATACCTGATGCCGACTGGGCGCGGGTGCATTTTTTAGGGCACGTGCCCTACCAGCACTTCATACCGCTGCTGCAACTGAGCACCGTACACGTCTACCTGACCTACCCCTTTGTGCTGAGCTGGAGCCTCTTGGAGGCCATGAGCGCGGGCTGCGCCATTGTGGCCAGCGACACCCAGCCTTTGCAAGAAGCCATTGTGGACGGGCAGACCGGGCTGCTGTTCCCCTTCTTTGACCATGCTGCGCTGGCCACCAAGGTGTGCGCACTGCTGCAAGACCCAGCCAAGCGCCAAAGCCTGGGCGCCCATGCGCGCGCGTTTGCGCAGGCTAACTATGATTTGCGGGCGGTGTGTTTGCCTCGGCAGTTGGAATGGGTGGGGGCGCTGGGCGGAACGCAATAGCCAAAGAAAAAGCCCCGAGGCCTTGTGGGCTTCGGGGCTGCACGGCTGTGTTAGACCGGTTTGGTATCTAGGTTTGGAATCGTGTCCCTAAGCAATAATCCGTAATCTCGTTTAAATTCAAATTCGGATATTGTCTGAATGTTCGCGCATCATCGTCCCCACAAGACGAACTGAAGCAGAAATCTCAACGGCCACGCTCGACTCGAATAAAGAATACCCTACCCTCTTGTAAGGGATAGGGTATTTAGATGACGGCGGAACAATCCGCCTAATTCATCAGGCGATTAGCACACCACCCGCGGTAGTTCCAGTAGTGATAATCGATGTTCCAGTGACGCCGACGAGCTCAACGAGCGTAAACCCACCAACTCCACCAGCGGTCGTCGCAGTCTGCTGATAAACATAGGTGTTGCTGTTACCAACAAAGGCAACCGTCACACCGGCATCGCCCAGGTCATTGAGCGACAGATACTGAATTGCTGCCGCAACATCACCAGCATCGGTCAGTGACACTGCTGTAGCAAATGTACCGATATCGTCGAATGTAATGATGCCACCGGTAATCGCGTGTGATGCGATTACATCAGTTCCTGGCGAGCCAGTGGTAAGTACCGCAGTGCTATCCGTACCATTCACACCAGCAGTATCACTAGCGACCCCTGTTCCTGGCAAATCTAAGACGTCAACGCCAGCCAACTGGAAGCCAGTCACACTGTCGTAACCCGCACTTGCAGAAGCGCGGCCAGTCGAAGAGGTAACTGTAATCGTAGTAGTCGAGTCACCAGAAGCGAATACTACGGTATCCGCCGTAGCCGCCTCCGAACCCAATATGATTCGATCTGCACCAGTACCGCCGGTGATCGTGTCCTTACCATTACCACCTGTAATTGAGTCATTGCCTGCACTGCCAGTAATTACGTCATTACCAGCTGCTCCGTCAATCGTATCCGCACCAGAGCCGCCAACAATCGTATTTTCAGAAGCTCCGCCCGTAATCACAAAGTTGATATCTGCAGCGGCGACCGTTGCAATAGAAACAACGTGGTCGAGTGATGCATTAATTGAACCACTTCCATTGTCGTCAACATAAAGCTTTCCATCCGCAGTGGAGTAGAACGCGTCGCCGCGAGATGTGCTCAGAGAGACTTGACCATCATTGAAGTTGCTGACGACTGCAAAACCGCTTACATCAAAGTTCGCATCGGCTGTTGTCAAGGTAATGTTGATCTTATCCGTACCACTCACGAAATCTGTAACTGTATCGAAAGTAGTGCCAGTGGAGTTGGCAACGCTATCAATGATTACAACATCAGAACCTGCGCCCAAGGTGATCGTGTCTGCACCAGCGCCACCGGTGATAGTGTCATTGCCATCGCCGCCAGAGATGACGTCTGAACCGCCATTGCCCGCCAAGCTATCAGCACCGTTGCCACCAATCAATGTATCGGCACCAGTGCCGCCTTGAACCGTGTCAGCACCTGCACCACCAGTTACGCTGACAGCACGAGTTCCTGTCAGTGCGCTTGCATTCAAACTCAGATTTTCATCATCTGTAACGTCCGCGTTAACGCCCGTTCCACCAATCTCCGCGTCGGTACCCAGGGTAGTCGTGGCACCGGCACGCAACGCACTGCCATCGACGATAAAAGTAGAGGTTGCGGTTACGTTTGCATCAACAAGAGTCAAGGTGTAGTCATTAACGTTACCAGCAGTATCAGCACCGCCAGCAACTGCAACCGGATTCGCGCCGGCGGCTACGGTAATTTGCTCAAATCCGCTGAAAGTAGTTGTCCCAGTCCAATCAATAGTCTGTGCAACACCACCGCCATTCAAGGTCAGAACATCGGTACCAGCTCCGCCAGTCAGCGTATCAGCATTCGTAATGCTCGCGCCACCAGCCAGGGTATCGTTACCAGCGCCAAGAGTGGCGGAGTCCGCATCCGCTGATGTTGTAATCGTAACCGTGTCGTCACCATCACCAGCGTCGATCACATTTGCACCAGCACCACCGTTGATAGAGTCGTTACCGGCATTACCGATGATAGAGTCGGCACCATCGCCACCGGTGATCGAGTCGCCCAGAGCGGAGCCAGTCAACGTATCAGCGCCGGTGCCGCCAGCTAGAGTAACAGCAGCACTATAGCTAGTCGCGTCAATTACGCCTAAGGTGTTTGCCCCAACGGTAACCGTAGATACACCAGCCGCTTGGGAATAGGCGCCCAGTGTCCAGGTTACTGTATCACCACTGTCATCAGAGACCGTCACGTTTGTAATATTCGACAGACGTCCGTTGAAGCCCACATCTGCGACCGTAACACCGGTCGTGGTGGTTATGTTCAATGTGTTTGTTCCCGCACCACCAGAAATGGTGTCTGCATCGCCGTTGAATTGCGCAATGGTTTGGATAAAGGTATCGTTACCATTTCCGCCATCAAGGTTGTCAGCACCAGCGCCACCTGTGATGGTGTCGTTACCATCGCCGCCGGCGATGACGTCAGAGCCACCATTACCGACCAGGCTATCAGCACCGTTGCCACCAATCAGCGTATCAGCACCAGCGCCGCCTTGAAGCGTGTCAGCACCTGCACCACCAGTTACGCTGACAGCACGAGTTCCTGTCAGTGCGCTTGCATTCAAACTCAGGTTTTCATCATCTGTTACGTCTGCGTTAACACCTGTTCCACCAATCTCCGCATCGGTACCCAGGGAAGTCGTGGCACCGGCACGCAACGCACTTCCATCGACGATAAAAGTAGAGGCTGCGGTGACGTTTGCATCAACAAGAGTCAAGGTGTAGTCATTAACGTTACCAGCGGTATCAGCACCGCCAGCAACTGCTACCGGATTCGCGCCGGCGGCTACGGTAATTTGCTCAAATTCGCTGAAAGTAGTTGTCCCAGTCCAATCAATAGTCTGTGCAACACCACCGCCATTCAAGGTCAGCAAGTCTGTGCCGGTACCACCAGCCAACGTGTCGGCGTTTGTAACATTTGCACCACCAACAACTGTATCGTTACCACCACCAAGCGTGACGGAGTCGCTGCCGGCAGCCAGTGTTACTGTGTCATTGCCCGATCCGGTAGTGATCGTTGCATTGTTTGCGCCTGCTGCCTCGCTGACTGCCAGCCCAACTGTATACGCAGAAGCCACAAGAGTCCCTGTTGCCCCCATAGTTACCGAGGTAATACCAGTCGCCTGTGCATTAGTACCCAGGGTATAAGTAACAGCACTGCTCAATGTTGCGGCCTCAAGACCTGTCTTACCGGCAAACATTGCATCAGTTATCGTAGTAGTGGAAGCGATCGTGACGGTATCCGTGCCAGAAGCGCCTGTGTCTGCGATTACGTCTGCGGCTACAAACTGTGTGTCCGCATAAGCATATGTATCCGACCCCGCACCACCATCCAGGCTGTCATTGCCAGCACCGCCAGTGATCGAATCGTTCCCTGCACCGCCCACGATAGTATCCGCCAAGTCGCCGCCAACGATCGTATCGTTCGCTGCACCACCCGTGACGCTGTAAACATGTGTTGTTGTACCAGCACCTGTAAAGTTCAATGTTTCAGCTTGGCTATCGGTTGTGTCTGCATCGGCATCCGCCAACAAAGCGGACGCATTGACAGCCAAAACATCGGTCGTAGTTGCGGCTGCATCTGTATCGTTGTCGTTATCCATCACGAGCACGTACTGGTTGCCAGTGTTGGCACCGCTTGTGTCGCCTTCGGATGCAAGGGTTACGATCTCTACACCCGAAATTACATTGGCAGCGGTCGTTGTAATGTCGCCATTTAGGGTCAGTGTATCGGTACCAGCGCCACCAGCAATGGCGTCAGTATCCGTTACGTTTGCGCCACCAACTATGGTGTCGTTACCAGCGCCACCGTTCACGGTATCTTGGCCAGCACCGATGGTAATGGTGTCCGCACCATCGCCACCAACAAGGGAGTCAGCACCAGCACCACCGGTGATGGTATCTGCACCAGCTCCGCCGGAAACAGAGTCGCCATTGGCGGAAGCACGGACAGCAACACCAACTGTCACGCCAGTCAAAGTCACGGTGTTCGCTGCACTTGCTGCAGACACATTGATTGTGCGGAAGTCGGACAGCGCAGCATCAGAAGCGATGACTACAGTCGAGCCAGCGCCTGCGGTCTGCGTCAGTGTTTCGACGCCAGTAATCCGCGCAAGTGTGTCCGTCCCGTTAGCTCCCACGCTAATTGCACCAGCCACGGAGACCACGTCATCGCCGTTTCCGCCAACGACGGAGTCAATGACAGCATCCGCATTATTACTAGCTGCAATGAGGTCGGCAGAAGTTGCGTAGACGAAGGTGTCATTACCGTCGCCGCCGGTCAGCACGTCCGCTCCATCTCCGCCGGTGATTTGGTCGTTACCGTCACCGCCACTGATGGTGTCAACACCGCCAGCACCCCCAAGTGTGTCGTTGCCTGATCCGCCATCAATGTTGTCGGCACCTGCACCGCCGGTCACGGAATCAGCGCCCGAACCAGTCGTCACCGCAACGCCATTTGCGCCAACAGTGAAGGATAGTGCGCCTGAGGAAGTGCCTGCCGAAACGGTAACGATTGCGTCGTTCAGCGCACTGGTTATCGTCAAATTTTGGTCGCCCGCAATGACGAGTTTGGTGGTGCCAGCATCCGTGGTGCTGACCGCTCCAATGGTATTGGCTGTGGTCGAGCTGGTAAGCGTCACAGTCTCGATCTTGGCGCTGCTTGCGGCCGTCACGGTTAGGTTGGTGTTGCTGGTGCCGTTGAGCGTAACTGCCAGGTTATCCGTGCTAGACGCTGCGCCTGTGGCGGTGAATTTAAGCGTCTGTGTCGACCCTGCTGTGCTGTTGAGGGCGACAGAGGGAACTTGATTCAAATTTGTAATTGATAAGTCAGCGGTGGAACCTTGGTTAGTTACCGATGTGACCGAGGTGTTGTCCAGCATGTTTAGCGTGGTTGCAGTTGCTGGATTTGCTGCACTACTTGCAGTCACAACCAGTTTTTCGATACTCGTCAGCTGCGGACGAACGTTTGCGTCTTTGAGCGTCGCGGTCAGCGTGTCGGTGCCTGTGCCACCGTCGATGGTGTCGGTGCTTTGGAGTGAGTTGCTGGTGGTGGCGTCAAAGGTGTCGTTGACGTTGCCGCCGGTGAAGCTGTCGGCATAGACGGTGAGCACTGAGTTTTTGCTGACGCTGGCGGGGTTGGTAGTTGCATCGGTGACCTGCACCACCAAGTCGGTTGCTTTGCCATTGTTCAAGGACAGTTTCAAGGTGCCCGCATCACCATAGGTGCTGTTGCTCGCTACGGCGACGACGGCGGAGGCGGTGCCCGCGCTATCCACGGTGAAAGTGCCTGCCGTCGTGTTGTCGGCGGCGTTGCCGGTGCCAGTCAGGTTGTAAGTCAGGACGGTGCCAGCGGCTACGTTGGTGGTTTGCAAAGTAAAGATAACTTTGCCACCCTCTGCAACTGTGCTCAGATTGCTGGAGATTGCATAGGTCGGGCTGGGTGCCACCACGGGCACGGCAGTGGCGTCGGTGACATTAACGGCGCTCGAGCTGGCCTTGGCGTTCGCCAGGGCCAGGGTCAAAGTACCGCTGTCGCCGTAGGTGCTATTGGCGGGCACGGCAATGACCGATGAGGTTGCCTTGCCCGAAGAATCTACCGTGAATATCCCTGTGGCGGTCTGGCCGGCCGCGTTGCCCGTGCCACTTACCGTATAGGCCAATGTGGTTCCGGCTGCAACGTTCTTTGTCGTCAAAGTGAACACCACACCAGCGCCGCCTTCTGCCACGCTTGCGGAACTAGAAGTGATGCAACAAGCCACAGAATCCGCTAACTTATTAATCTATAATGAAATTATTGCCAATTGCACAATGAAATTTTCAAAAAACCCACAATTTACCTACACCAGATTTATCGTATTTTGCGTTTAAAGCACCTTAAGTAATTGATTTAAAACATGTTTATGCCCCATTTCGACCCACAGACACCGCCACCCAACCCACCGGGTTTTGCAGAAAATAGGTATTTTTCGCAAACAGGCGTCCCCGGTTTCTCCTATATTTACCCCGATTTGGAGGCCTTTTTATGCCCAAAATGATGCTCAGCCAAGGCGCCATGGCCGCGCTGCGTTGCCCGCCGGAGCAGGCCAAAGTGGACATTTTTGACCTCGGCTGCAAAGGCCTGATGCTCGAAATCCGCAAATCCGGCACCGCCACCTGGTATTTCCGCTACTCCGACCGGCGCGCCAACCAGCGCCAATACCGCCTGGGCGGCGCCGACACCCTCAGCCTGAAGGCGGCCCGCGCCCGCATTGACGAGCTGCGCGCCGAGCTCAGCCTGGGCCGCGACCCCCAAGAGCAGCGCCAGGTGCAGCGCGCCGCGCCCACCTTTGCCGAGTTTATTGCCGAGCGTTATCTGCCCTTTATCCAGGGCTACAAGCGCTCTTGGCGCTCGGACGACTCGTATTTGCGCAACCACCTGCTGCCCGCCCTGGGCAGCAAGTACCTGGACGCCATCAGCCGGCAAGACGTGGTGCGCTTTCACCACGGTATGCGCGCCGCCGGCTACGCGCTAGGCACCTGCAACCGCTGCCTGGTGCTGCTCAAATACGCCTTCAACCTGGCCTTGCGCTGGGAAATTGCCGGCCTGGCCTCCAACCCGGCCAAAGATTGCGCACTTTTTGAAGACCTGGACAAAAAAGAGCGCTTTCTCACCCCCGCCGAGACCGAGCGCCTCTACGAGGCCGTGCGCCGCAGCGACAACGCCATGCTGCAGTACATCGTGCCCGCACTCATACTCACCGGCGCGCGCAAGCGCGAGGTGCTCAGCGCCCGCTGGCAAGACTTCGATTTCACGCGCAAGCAGTGGCGCATCCCCATTACCAAGCTGGGCCGGGCGCGCCATGTGCCCATCTCGGACGCGCTCGAGCGCCTGCTGCACAGCGTGCCGCGCACCGAAGGCGGCGCCTACGTGTTTGCCAACCCCCACACCGGCCGCCCCTACGTCAGCGTGTTTTGCGCCTGGGACACGGCGCGCAAGCTCGCCGACCTGGCCGATGTGCGCATGCACGACCTGCGGCACAGCTTTGCCTCGTTTTTGGTTAACGCCGGGCGCTCTTTGTACGAGGTGCAAAAGCTGCTGGGCCACACCCAGGTCAAGACCACGCAGCGCTACGCCCATTTGTCCCAAGAGACCTTGCTGGACGCGGCCAACGCCGCCAACGCCTCCATGGGCGCGGGCTTTTTGGGGGCGGTGGGCGCGGCCCCGCCCGCCTAGGCTGCAGTGGTAGGCTTGGGGCCAGTCTGCACGCCAAAAATAGTGCACCCCCAGAGCCCCCGCCTTTCATGCATGTGTTGGATATGCCCGAAATAAAGAACACCGCAAGCCCGCCGCACCCGTTTCGCTGCGTCTTCCTGACGCTGCCCAACTACTCGCTCATCGCGCTGTCCAGCGCCGTCGAGGCGCTGCGCATGGCCAACCGCGTGGCCGGGCAGGAGGCTTACCAGTGGAGCATCGCCAGCATGGGCGGCCACCCGGTGGCGGCCAGCAACGGCCTGGCGCTGGCGCCCACCGTGGCGCTGGCTGACGTGGCGCAGGCGCATATTGTGTTTGTGTGCGGCGGCATCGAGATCGAGGCGGCCTGCACCGCCGACCTCATGTCCGCGCTGCGCCGCCTCTCGCGCCGCCAGGTGGCCCTGGGCGCGCTGTGCACCGGCGGCTATGTGCTGGCCAAGGCGGGCTTGTTGGACGGCTACAAGGCCGTCGTCCACTGGGAAAACATGACGGCCCTGGAGGAGCGCTTCCCCAAGGTGGTGTTCTCCCGGCAGCTCTTTGCCATCGACCGCGACCGCTACACCTGCACCGGCGGCGTGGCGCCGCTGGACCTGATGCTCAACATCATCCAAAGCCACCTGGGCAAGGATGTGGCGCCCATGATCTCGGACCAGTTCATCCTGGACCGCATCCGCAACGACCAGGACCGCCAGCACGTGCCCCTGATGGCGCGCGTGGGCCTGTTTCACGAAAACCTGATCGAGGCCGCCGCCCTGATGGAGGCCAACCTGGAGGAGCCGCTCTCGCTGGACGAGATCGCGTCTTTGGTGGGCGTCTCGCGCCGGCAGATCGAGCGCCTCTTTAAGCGCTACGTGGGCGAGGTGCCCACCAAATACTATTTAGATATGCGCCTGCGCCGCGCGCGCAGCCTCTTGCTGCAAACAGCCATGTCGGTGATGGAGATCGCCGTGGCCTGCGGATTTCAGTCGCCGCCGCACTTCTCCAAGTGCTACCGCGACCTGTTTGGCCACACGCCCAGCGCCGAGCGGCGCAACAGCCGCCAGGCGCTGCTCAGCCCGGGCAGCGGGCCCACGCCGGTGTAGGGCTTCAATTGCTTGCATTGCACACGCATTGACACCGTGTCGTATGGCGACAATGCCGGGTCGCTAAACTATCAGCAGCAGGGGCACGGCCCCCGTACATTCTTACCGCAATGTGCCTCCGCCAAGGAGGGCACCCGCACACACACCGAAGGAGCTTGCCCGTGGCTGAAGAATTTGATGATCTGGACCTCAATTCGCTCAACGATGAAGAGTTGACCGAACAAGTCCATGACGACCTGTACAACGGGCTGCGCGAAGAGGTCATCGAAGCCACCAACATCTTGCTCGGGCGCGGCTGGTCAGCCAGCCGGGTGCTCGATGACGCGCTGGTCGAGGGCATGCGCATCGTGGGCGTGGACTTTCGGGACGGCATTTTGTTCGTCCCCGAGGTGCTGCTGGCGGCCAACGCCATGAAGGGCGGCATGGAAATTTTGCGCCCCCTGCTGGCCGAGACCGGCGTGGAGCCCATCGGCAAGATGGTGATCGGCACCGTCAAGGGCGACATCCACGACATCGGCAAAAACCTGGTGGGCATGATGATGGAGGGCGCTGGCTTTGAGGTGATCGACCTGGGCATCAACAACGCTGTCGAAAAATACATCGCCGCCCTGGAAGAGCACAAGCCCGACATTTTGGGCATGTCCGCGCTGCTAACGACCACCATGCCTTATATGAAGGTCGTGATCGACACGCTCAAAGAAAAAGGCCTGCGCGATGACTACATCGTGCTGGTGGGCGGCGCCCCGCTCAATGAAGAGTTTGGCAAAGCCGTGGGCGCTGACGCCTACTGCCGCGACGCCGGTGTGGCCGTGGAGACCGCCAAGACCCTGATTGCTGCGCGCCGCGCTGCGGCCCGCGCCTGATATCCCCCTCGGGCATGGCCGCTGCCGCAAACACCTTGGTGATTGCCTGCGGCGCCCTGGCCCGGGAAATCATCGCGCTGCGCCAGGCCAACGGCTGGTCGCACATGGAGGTGACCTGCCTGCCCGCCGAGCTGCACAACCGCCCGGAAAAAATCCCGGCCCTGGTGCGCGAGAAGATCCAGCGCTTTCGGCCCGCCTACCCGCACCTATTTGTGGCCTACGCCGACTGCGGCACCGGCGGCCTGCTGGACGTGGTGCTGCGCGAGGAGGGCGTGGAGCGGCTCTCTGGGGCGCACTGCTACGAGTTTTACGCCGGCGAGGCCGCGTTTGCGCAGATGGCGCAGGCCGAGCTGGGCACGTTTTACCTGACCGATTTTTTGCTGCGGCACTTTGAGCGACTGATCATGCATGGCCTGGGAATCGACAAGCACCCGCAGTTGCTGCCCCTGTACTTTGGCAACTACACCACGCTCATGTACCTGTGCCAAAAAGAGAGCCCCGAGGGTATCGCCCAGGGCCAGCGCGCCGCGCAGCGGCTGGGGCTGGCCTTTGCCTACCGCGTCACCGGCTACGGCGCGCTGCAAACCGAACTGACAAACCATAGCGAGAAAGTCATCCAATGGCAAAACTGATTGTGATTTCCTGGCGCGACCTGCCCGCCCAGGTGGTGGTCAAGCGCGGGCGCGAGACCGGCAAGGTGCAGCTCTCGCACCGCTTCCAGGAGGCGGTGGATCGCGCCGCCATGCGCGCGGGCAAGTCCAGCGCGGGCGACTACCTGGCCGACTGGAAGCGCAGCGATCCGCGCGAGTGCGGCGACAACGTCCAAGACGAGGCCAATGCTGAGGCCGCCCGCATCGAGGCGCGCTACTCGGACGAGGACCTGCTGCGCATCATCCGTGCCCACGGCGTGGACACCACGCTGGCCACGCCCACCGTCATCGCCGAGGACGAGTCCGGCGTGCCCCTGCCCGAGGGGGAGCACTGATGTACAGCGTGCGCCGTTGGTCGGTGCGCCATGCGCGCGGCCTGGAAATTTTTTACAACGCCTTTGAGCGCGTGGTGGTGGCCCTGCACCCGCTGTTCAAAGCCATCGGCTACCAGCGCCTGGAAAAGCCGGTGGCGGTGCTGGAACAAGCCGTCAAGGGCTTTTTGTTTGACTGCCAGATGTGCGGCCAGTGCGCCCTGTCGAGCACCGGCATGTCCTGCTCTATGAACTGCCCCAAGACCATCCGCAACGGCCCCTGCGGCGGCGTGCGCGCCAACGGCAACTGCGAAGTCAAGCCCGAGATGCGCTGCGTCTGGGTCGAGGCCTTCGAGGGCAGCGCGCGCATGCACGCCGGGCGCGAGGCGATCAAGGTGGTGCAGTTTGCAGTCGACGGGCGGCTCAAGGGCAGCTCGTCCTGGCTGCGCGTGGCCCGCGAGAAGGGCGAGCCCGCCGCCCAGGAGGCCAAAGCATGAGATTTGACGACGAGCCGGTGCCCGGCTACCCCTTGCCCATCCTGCCCGGCCACACCTCGCCCGGGCGCCTGGAGCGCGTGTTGCGCAGCGGCGGCTTTGCCATCACCGCCGAGCTGGAGCCGCCCGATTCGGCCGACCCCAGCGAGGTCTACCGCCGCGCCAAAGTGTTTGACGGCTACGTGGACGCCATCAATGCCACCGACGGCAGCGGCGCCAATTGCCATATGTCCAGCCTGGCGGTGTGCGCCTTGCTCACCCGCGTGGGCTACGCGCCGGTGATGCAGATTTCCTGCCGCGACAAAAACCGCATTGCCATCCAGGGCGACATCCTGGGCGCGGCGGCCATGGGCGTTTGCAACATCTTGTGCCTGAGCGGCGACGGCGTGCAAAGCGGCGACCACCCGCAGGCCAAGCCGGTGTTTGATCTGGACTGCATGTCGCTGCTGGAGATTGGCCGCGCCATGCGCGATGAGCGGCGTTTTCAGAGCGGGCGCAAAGTGACGTTTGCGCCGCGCGTGTTTTACGGCGCGGCGGCCAACCCCTTTGTCCAGCCCTTTGACTGGCGCGCACAGCGCCTGGCCAAAAAGGTAGCCGCTGGCGCCCAGTTCATCCAGACCCAGTACTGCTACGACGTGCCGCGCCTGCGCAGCTATATGCAAGAGGTAGAAGACCTGGGGCTCTTGGACAAGGTCTTTATTTTGGTGGGCGTGGGCCCCATGCGCTCGGCCAAGGTGGCCGAATGGATGCGCAGCAATGTGCCGGGCGTGCACATTCCGGACGCCGTCATCAAACGCATGGCCGGGGCCGAAAAGCCCGCTGCCGAGGGCCGCAAAATCTGCACCGAGCTGATCCAGGAAGTCAAAGAGATCAAGGGCGTGGCCGGCTTGCACATCATGGCCTACCGCCAGGAAGACGCGGTGCCCGAGATGGTGACCAACTCGGGCGTGCTCCAAGGCCGTGTGCCCTGGTACCCCGGGCGCGATGGCGACACCCCCGAGGTACCGCACATCCCGGCGCCGCAGGTGGAAGTCGCTTAAAGAGTGGCCCGCGGCAGGACAGCTTATTTGTTTCCCCCGAAAATCGTTTTCATAGTTCAGCAAAAGGATTCAGCGTGACCGATACCATCATCAGCTCTGCGACGCGCGAAGTCGTCATCGGCTTTGACCGTCCCTTCGTCATCATCGGCGAGCGCATCAACCCCACGGGCCGCAAAATCATGGCCGCCGAAATGATGGCCGGC
Organism: Comamonas sp. lk; assembly: GCA_945861345.1. GTDB lineage: Bacteria > Pseudomonadota > Gammaproteobacteria > Burkholderiales > Burkholderiaceae_C > Allorhodoferax. The sequence continues at coordinate 2,820 of CAMATX010000049.1, read as the reverse complement.
GACTACAGCCGCGTCATCGCCGACGCGCTGGCGCAGGTCGAGGCCGGTGCGCACATGCTCGATGTCAACGCCGGCATCCCGTTGGCCGACGAGCCGGGCATGCTGGCCAAGGCCATCCAATTGGTGCAAGGCGTCACCGATGTGCCGATCTCTATCGACTCGTCCATCGTCGCCGCGCTCGAGGCGGGCCTGGCGGTGTACAAGGGCAAGGCCCTGGTCAACTCGGTCACCGGCGAGGAAGACCGCCTGGAAACCGTGCTGCCCTTGGTCAAAAAATACGGCGCAGCCGTGGTGGCCATCTCCAATGACGAGACGGGCATCTCGCAGGACCCGGACGTGCGTTTTGCCGTCGCCAAAAAGATTGTGGAGCGCGCTGCCGACTACGGCATCCCCGCCTGCGACATCGTGGTGGACCCGCTTGTCATGCCCATTGGCGCGATCAACCAGGCCGGCGTGCAGGTCATGCGCCTGGTGCACCGCCTGCGCACCGAGCTCAAGGTCAACACCACCTGCGGCGCCTCCAATGTGAGCTTTGGCCTGCCCGAGCGCAACGGCATCAATGCCGGTTTCCTGACCATGGCCATGGCCTCGGGCATGACCTCGGCCATCACCAACCCGCTGCACGCCGAAGTGGTGCGCGCCATCATGTCCGCCGACGTGATGATGGGCCACGACCCCGACTGCGCCCGCTGGATCCGCAAGTTCCGCGAAGTGCCCGCCATGGGCGCCGACGGCGAGATGGGCCGGGGCCGCCGCGATACCAGCAACCGCCGCCGCCGCGAGTCCTAAACCTATGCAAGCTGCTGACGCACTGGTTGTCTTCACGCCCTCGGGGCGGCGCGGACGCTTTCCTATCGGTTCCTCTTTGCTGCAGGCAGGGCGCTCGCTCGGGGTCGACATCGACTCGGTGTGCGGCGGACGCGGCATTTGCGGGCGCTGCCAGGTGCTGGTGTCCGAGGGCGAGTTCGCCAAGCACGGCCTGGTCTCCAGCGCGCAGCATTTGTCGCCGTTTTCGGCCGTGGAGCAGGAGTACTGCGCGGCCAGCGCGCCCCTGGCCGAGGGCCGGCGCCTGTCGTGCTGCGCGCAGGTGCAGGGCGATGTGGTGATCGACGTGCCCTCGAGCAGCCAGGTGCACAAGCAAGTGGTGCGCAAAGAGGCCGAGGCGCACGATATCCACCTGGACCCGATGGTGCGCCTGTACTTTGTGCAGGTGCAAGAGCCCGATATGCACGAGCCCTCGGGCGACCTGCGCCGCCTGGAAGACGCCCTGGAGTTTGAGTGGGGCCTGACCGATTTGTCCTGCGACATCGTGGTGGTGCAGCAGCTGCAAACCGCGCTGCGCGAGGGGCAGTGGAGCGTCACCGTGGCGGTGCACGCGGGCAATCAGATCATGGCCGTGTGGCCGCGCCTGCATGAGAAAGCCTTTGGCATGGCGGTGGACGTGGGCTCGACCACGATTGCGGCGCACTTGTGCGACCTGTCCTCGGGCGAAGTGGTGGCCTCGGCCGGGGTGATGAACCCGCAAATTCGCTTTGGCGAAGACCTGATGAGTCGGGTTTCTTACGTCATGATGAATCCCGGCGGGGAAAAAGAGATGACCACTGCCGTTCGGGCCGCGCTGAACGAGCTTGCCCTTGATGTGGCCTCCCAGGCAGGAATTACGCCGCAGGACATTCTGGAGGCGACCTTTGTCGGTAATCCCATCATGCACCACCTGCTATTGGGCATCAACCCTGTGGAGTTGGGCGGCGCCCCTTTTGCGCTGGCCACTGACCGGGCCATCACCCTATGGGCGGTGGAGATTGATTTCCTGATACATCGCAATGCCCGGATTTACGTGCTGCCTTGCATTGCCGGGCATGTTGGGGCTGATACTGCCGGCGTCATATTGGCTGAACGCCCCGACTTGTCGGATAAGGTCAGCTTGCTGGTGGACGTCGGCACCAACGCCGAGATCGTCCTTGGTAACAACCAGCGCATGCTGGCCTGCTCCAGCCCGACTGGCCCAGCCTTTGAAGGCGCCCAAATCAGCTGCGGTCAACGGGCCGCTCCGGGCGCGATTGAGCGGGTCCGTATCGACCCGGTGACCCTGGAGCCCCGGTTCAAGGTGATCGGCTGTGAGCTGTGGTCCGATGAAGCGGGCTTTGATGCAGCGGTGGCGGTTTCAGGGGTGACTGGCGTGTGCGGCTCCGGCATCATCGAGGTGTTGGCAGAGATGTATCTGGCCGGCATCATTCGCCACGACGGCACGATCAGTGGTGAACTTGCCGTGCGCAATCCCCGCATTCAGGCAGATGGTCGTACCTTTTCCTACGAGTTGTACCGGGCGACGGCCAACGCACCTGCTCTGAAGGTGATGCAAAACGATGTCCGGGCCATCCAGCTTGGTAAGGCGGCTCTCTATGCCGGGGTTCGTTTGCTGATGGAGCGCATGGGCATCCAGAAGGTTGACAGAATCCGCCTGGCCGGAGCCTTTGGCAGCCATATCGATGTTAAATACGCGATGGTGCTGGGCATGATTCCAGATTGTGAGCTTGAGCAGGTCAGTTCGGCCGGCAATGCAGCGGGTACCGGCGCGCGGATCGCCTTGTTGGACCAACGCTCACGACGCGAGATTGAGCAACTGGTGCGCAGGGTCGAAAAGATCGAAACAGCGGTTGAACCCAGGTTCCAGGAGTTTTTCGTGGAAGCCATGGCGATCCCGCATCTGACCGCCCCCTTTGAGTGCCTGCGTCGAGTGGTGACCTTGCCGGAACGCACGCTTGTTGAGTCTGACAGCAGCGCACGTGGTCGGCGTGCTGCCAGGCGCACGGCTAAGCC
>CAMATX010000048.1 GCA_945861345.1 Comamonas sp. lk | reverse complement strand
TGGTACATGGCCATGGGCCGCTGGGTGATGGCGTTGAGCGGGTAGCTGCCCAGGTCGGTGGCGGCGTCTTCCAGGGGCGCGTACCAAAAGGGCAGCGGGTCGAAATAGGTGTCTATGCGCTCGCGCAAATGCTCGGGCGGCTGGCGGCCTTCGGCTTTGCCTTGCGCAGCCAAGCGGAAGGATTGAAGCGTGTCGGAGTAAATCGCCAACTGCACTGGGTCGTTCGTCTGGCGCCAGCCCTTTTCTTTGGCAAAGTCCAGGTACTCGCGGTTCCAGTTGCGCATGTAGTGCATGCTTTCGGGCATGTGGTACTGAAACACGCAGTTGTTTTGTTCGTAGGCTTCCCACTGCTTGGGGTTGGGCTCGCCGCGCAAATGTTCGTCCCCGTTTTTGCCACGCCAACCCATTAAAAAACCGATGCCAGGTTGCGGCTGAAAGTTCACCACAAAGTCCGGATAGCCTGTGAACTTGCGTCCGCCTTCTGCGGTAGTGAAAGCCGGAAACTTCAATCGTCCGGCCAGCTCAATCAACACCTCCTGAAAAGGTTTGCACTCACCCAGCGGCTTGACCACTGGCACGCGCACCGAATCCACCGGCCCATCAAATTCGGAGATAGGGCGGTCTAGCATGCCCATCACCTCGTGGCGCTCCAAATACGTGGTGTCGGGTAGCACCAAATCGGCAAAGGCCACAGTCTCGCTTTGGAAAGCATCGCAGACCACCACAAAGGGAATCATGAACTCGCCCTGCTCGTCCTTGCGGTTGAGCATCTCGCGAATCGCCATGGTGTTCATGGTACTGTTCCAGGCCATATTGGCCATGAACATGAGCAGCGTGTCGATGCGGTAAGGGTCGCCACGCGTCGCATTGGTGATCACGTTGTGCATCATGCCGTGCGCCGACAGCGGGTGCTCCCATGAGAAGGCGTGGTCGATGCGTATGGGCGAGCCGTCCGGGTTGATGGCCAGCTCATCGGGGTGCGCCGGGAATCCCAGCGGCGCCGCGTTGAGCGGCGTGTTGGGCTGGATCATCTCGGGCGAATTGAAGGCACGGTAATTGGGCACGATGTGGCGCGGGTAGGGCGCTTTGTGCCGAAAGCCCCCGGGCGCGTCGATAGTGCCCAGCACGCTCATCAGCACGGCCAGTGCGCGAACGGTTTGAAAGCCGTTGGAATGCGCCGCCAGGCCGCGCATGGCATGGAAAGCCAAGGGCCGCGCTTGCGTAGTGGGGTGCAGCTTGCCCCAGGCATCGGTCCAGGGGATGGGCAATTCAAAGGCTTGCTGGAGGGCCGCGTGCCCCATCTCTTGCGCCAGTGCCACGATGCGCTCGGCGGCGATGCCGGTAATCGCTGCGGCCCACTCGGGCGTGCAGCTAGCCACACGATCGCGCAGCAACTGAAACGAGGGCGCTACCCGCGTGCCGTCGGCCAGCGTGTAGTGCCCCTCTAGGGCCGGGTCGCAGCCGTCGGCAATGCCTTCGGGGTAGGCGTTGAGCACTTGCCCGCTGGCCTTGTCAAAAATCAGTTTGTTGTGGGGGTTGCGGCCATCGCCGGGTGGGCCTTTTTCCGGGTTGGGGTCAAAGGCAAACAAGCCTTCGCGTGCGCCTTCGTCTAGCACGACCAATTGCGGTGCATTGGTGAAGCGCTTTAAGAAGGCATGGTCCAGCGTGTCAGTGCGAATCAGCTCATGCAAGAGCGCCATCAAGAGCGCGCCATCGGTGCCGGGCTTGATGGGAATCCACTCATCGGCAATCGCAGAGTAGCCGGTGCGCACCGGGTTGATGGAGATAAAGCGTCCGCCCTCGCGCTTGAATTTGGAGATCGCAATCTTCATGGGATTGCTGTGGTGGTCTTCGGCGGTGCCAATCATCACAAACACTTTGGCGCGCTCCAGACCCGGCCCGCCAAATTCCCAAAAGCTGCCGCCCACGCTGTAAATCATGCCCGCCGCCATATTCACCGAGCAAAAGCCGCCATGCGCTGCGTAGTTGGGCGTGCCAAACTGGCGCGCGAATAAACCGGTGAGCGCCTGCATTTGGTCGCGGCCGGTAAACAGCGCGAATTTTTTCGGATCGGTGGCGCGGATGTGGGCCAAGCGCGTGGTCAATAGCTCATAGGCGCGTTCCCAACTGATAGGTTCAAACTCGGCGGCGCCGCGTGCGCTGCCCGCTTTGCGCAGCAGGGGCTGCGTTAGGCGCGCAGGTGATTTTTGTTTCATGATGCCCGAGGCACCTTTGGCGCAAATCACGCCTTGGTTGAGCGGGTGGTTCGGGTTGCCATCGATATAGCGCACCTCGGGGCCGTCCTCGCCCTCGCGCAAATGCACGCGTATGCCGCAGCGGCAGGCGCACATATAGCAAGTGGTGCATTTGATGGTGGTCTCATCGACCGGTGTGGGTGCATCGAGCGGCTGGTGCAGGGGCTCGGAGGACAAAAATTTAAACATGGTGCTTGTCTCTTCTTGTTATCGGATTTTCGTTTGCCGCATGCTTGTATTGCGGTGCTAGCCCGGCGCCGCCGCAAGTACCGCCAGTGCGACCGAGGCCATGCGCGATTGCAGCGAATCTGCGCGCGAGGTCAGCACGATCGGCACACGCGCACCGAGCACCAGCCCAGCGCAATCGCCGCCGCCCACATAGTTAAAACTTTTGTACAGCATATTGCCGGCGTTCAGATCCGGCATGATGAACAAGTCTGCATCACCAGCCACCCGGGATTCGATTTTTTTAATGCGCGCAGCCTCAGCTGAGAACGCATTGTCAAAACCAAAAGGCCCTTCGACGATAGCCCCCGGCCAGGCGCCTGCCCGCGCCATATCCACCAAAGCCTGGGCATCGAGCGTCGCAGGAATGGAGGGGTTCACCATCTCTACGGCGGCTACGATGCCGACCTTGGGCTGGGCAATACCCAGCTTGTGGAGCAAGGCCACCGCATTGCCCAGAATGTCTTTTTTGGTTTTCAGATCCGGCGCGATATTCACCACGCAATCGGCCAGCGCCAAGAGCTTGTGGTAGCGCGGCAGGTCAAACACAAAAGCGTGGCTGATACGGCTGCTACCGCGCAAGCCGGTATCTTTGTTCACCACTGCGGCCATCAATTCGTCGGTATGCAGCGAGCCCTTCATCAAGGCGCGCACATCGCCACTGCGCGCCAGCGCGCAGGCACGCAAGGCCGCATCTGGTGCGACGCTCCCGCTGTCGACGAGCTCGAAATCACGCACATCCACTTGCGCCGCATCCGCAGCAGCAGCAATCAGCGAAGCCGGGCCGATCAGCACCGGGCGCGCCATGCCGCTGTGTGCTATGCGCCGCGCCGCGTCCAGCGCCAGTGCATCGCAGGGATAGACCAGGCCCAGCGCGTCCGGGCTGTTGCCGGCCTGCGCTATCGCGCGGGCCATCAGCGCTTGCAATCGCGGATGTGCGTAATCCATGCTGTCGACCAGTATGGACGCTGCGCGCTTTAAACGTAGTCCTTGTACTTGTCCAAAAAGCGCACCGGTTTAGACAACGCGTCGCGGCGGAAGGGGTCGCCCAATTCGCGGGTGCACATGATCTCGATGACACAGGTTTTGCCTTCCTTCATTTGCATGTCGATAGCGCGCTTGAAAGCGGGACCCACGTCTTCGAGCTTGTCCACCACGATGCCTTCTGCACCCATGGCAATTGCAATACCTGCAAAGCTTTCGCTTTCCAATTCGCCGGCCACAAAGCGGCGGTTGTAAAAGTCCACCTGGTTTTTCTTTTCTGCGCCCCATTGGCGGTTGTGGAAAACCACGGCGGTGACCGGAATGTCGTGGCGCACAGCCGTCATGAGTTCTGACATGCTCATGCCCCAAGCGCCATCACCCGCGTAGGCTACTGCGGGGCGGTCCATGGCGGCGGCTTTGGCACCGATCATGGTGGGCAGCGAGTAGCCGCAGTTACCAAAGCTCATGGGCGCGAAAAAGCTGCGTGGCTCGTCAAAGCGCAAATAGCTGTTGGCCACCGCGTTGATATTGCCGATGTCAGTGGACACCATCACCCGCGGGGGCATGGCTTTTTCCAGTTCGCGCAGCACCTGTCGCGGATGCAAATACGTGCCGCCGGTGGGTGTGCGTTCGCCTTTGGCTTCGTCAATCATGTCCAGGCTGTAGGCGTCGCGCTCGTGTGTCCAGCTGTCCAGCTCTTTTTCCCAGGCGGCTTTCTCGGTGGCAATAGTGGCGGCGCGCTGCGCTTTGGTCGCATCGCTGGCCAGCGTCATGCTGCTTAAGCGGCGCAGCAACTCTTTGGCTACCGCTTTGGCGTCGCCATGGATGCCCACGGTGATTTTCTTGACCAGCCCTAAATTAGTGTGGTCGGCCTCCACCTGGATGATCTTGGCGTCTTTGGGCCAGTAGTCCATGCCGTGCTGGGGCAGGGTGCCAAACGGGCCCATGCGCGAGCCCAGCGCGATGACCACGTCTGCCTGCGCGATCAACTTCATCGCCGCTTTAGAGCCCTGGTAGCCCAGCGGGCCGGCCCACAGCGGGTGGCTGGCGGGGAAGGAGTCGTTGCGCAAATAGCCATTGGCCACTGGCGCGCCCAAGCGCTCGGCCAAGGCTACGCATTCGGCCACCGCGTCGCCCATCACCACGCCGCCGCCGGACAGAATGACCGGGAACTTGGCATGTGCCAACATTTCCACCGCAGCGGCCAGACTGTTTTCGCCACCATGGCCGCGCTCTACGCGCATGGGCTTGGGGATTTCGCACTGGATTTCGCCGTAAAAATAATCGCGCGGGATATTGAGCTGCGTAGGGCCCATCTCTGACATAGCGCGGTCAAAGCAGCGGCCTGTGTATTCAGCCATGCGCTTGGGGTTGTTCACATGGCCCTGGTATTTGGTGAACTCTTGGAACATAGGCAACTGGTGCGCCTCCTGAAAGCCGCCCAGGCCCATGCCCATGGTGCCGGTCTCGGGGGTGATCATGACCACCGGGCTGTGCGACCAATAAGCGGCGGCAATCGCGGTGACGCAGTTGCTGATGCCCGGTCCGTTTTGCCCGATCACCACGCCGTGGCGGCCCGAGACGCGGGCATAACCGTCGGCCATGTGGCCTGCGCCTTGCTCATGCACTACCGGCACCAGACGGATACCGGCAGGGGCGAAGATGTCCATGGCGTCCATAAACGCCGAGCCCATGATGCCAAAGATGTCGGTCACGCCATTGGCGACCATGGTCTCGACAAAAGCCTCGGAAGGCGTCATTTTTTGCACACCGCTCACGACGGTGCGATTGTCTTGGGGGGCTTGGGGCATGAAAACTTCTCCTAGATAAAAATTTGCTGCATTGCACCAAAAAGACTGGCTTATGGTACAAACCATTCCGGAAACCGGAATTTGAGTGGACTATAGCGAAAAATATGCATCGGCGCAATAAAAATTCTAGTATTCGAAACAAAAAGTTCCGTTTATTGATATTTAAACAAGATTGCGCTATCATCCGGCCATGCCTACGCTCACCGCCTTGTCCCCCGCGCTGCCTCCGGAAATTAATGGGGACACGCCCACCTTGCGCCTGTTTGCGCTCTTAGAGGTGATTGCCTCCAAAGACCAGTATTTCTCCCTGCAAAGCCTGGCTGACGAGACCGCTTTGCCCAAGCCCACGCTGCATCGCATGTTGCAGCAACTGGAGGCCGCGCATTTGCTCAGCCGCAGCGGCGACGGGCGCTTGTACGGCACCGGCCTGCGCCTGCGCCGCCTGGCCGAAAACCTGCTGCTCAACGACACCGCCCATGGCGCGCGCCATGCAGTGCTACGCAAACTGGTGAGTGACGTGGGCGAAAGCTGCAACCTCACAGCCCTGAGCGGTAGCGAAGTGATTTACCTGGACCGGGTGGAGACCCCGGCGCCGCTGCGCTTTTATTTGCACCCCGGCTCGCGCGTGCCAGTGCATTGCTCGGCCAGCGGAAAAATCTTTTTAAGTCAGATGACGCCGGCCCAGCGCCAGCGCCTGCTGGCGCATGCGCCCCTCGAGGCCTACACGCCCAAAACCCTGACGCAGCCCGAAGCCCTGGAGTCCGAAATCCGCAGCGTCAAGCGCCAAGGCTTTGCCCTGGACAACGAAGAGTTTTTGCCTGGCCTCTTGTGCGTGGCGGTAGGCGTGCCCGCGCCGGGCGGGCGCTCCAACCTGTGCATCGCCGTCCAAGCGCCCATGATGCGCATGACCGCCGACAAAGCCCTGGCCCTGCTGCCCGCCCTGCAAAAAGCCGCCCTGGCCTTAAGCCAGATAGAGGCCGACGCAACCCCGCTGGCTGCTTCCAGCGCCGCAGCCCGCGCTTAAGCCCTTTGCCCACCATGACCTTGCCCGCCTCACCCTCTTTGCACCGCGTTTCGGTGCGCACGGTGTTTGGCATCGACAGCGACTTGCAGGTGCCCGCCTTTAACGCGCCTGCCGAGCTGGTGCCCGAGGTGGACGCGGCCTACCGCTTCAACACCGACGTCACGCTGGCCTTGCTGGCCGGCTTTGCGCACAACCGGCGCGTGCTGCTCCAAGGCATGCACGGCACCGGCAAGTCCACGCACATCGAGCAAGTGGCCGCGCGGCTCAACTGGCCCTGCGTGCGCGTCAACCTGGACGGCCACATCAGCCGCCTGGACCTGGTGGGCCGCGACGCCGTGGTGCTGCGCGAGGGCCAGCAAGTCACCGAGTTCCAAGAAGGCATCGTGCCCTGGGCTTTGCAGCGCCCGGTAGCGCTGATCTTTGACGAATACGACGCGGGCCGGCCCGACGTCATGTTTGTCATCCAGCGCGTGCTCGAGCGCGACGGCCACTTCACCTTGCTCGATCAAAACCGGGTCATCCGCCCGCATGCGCAGTTTCGTCTGTTTGCCACCAGCAACACCATTGGCCAAGGCAACCTCAATGGCCTGTACTTCGGCGCCCAGCGCCTGAACCATGCGCAGCTTGACCGTTGGGACGTGGTGGCTGCGCTCAATTATTTGCCCGCCGACCAAGAGGCCGCCATCGTGGCTGCGCGCGTACCCGCCATGGCGGCGCAGCCCCAGGTGCTGGCGCAGATGGTGGCCTTGGCCGACCTCACGCGCAAAGGCTTTGCCGCTGGCGACTTATCGGCGCTGATGTCGCCGCGCACCGTCATCAGCTGGGCCGAAAACCTGCAGATCTTTGGCGATCTGGCCACCGCCTTGCGTCTGTCTTTTGCCAACAAATGTGACGAGGCCGAGCAGCCGCTGGTGGCCGAATACTTCCAGCGCTGCTTCGACCGCCCGCTGTTCCCCGCCGCCTGAGCGCAGCATGGCCGAGGCCGCTCACGACTCGGTGCAAGCGCAGGTGCGCCGCCAGCAGCGGCTTGACGCCTTGTGCGCCGCCACCTTGCGCGCCCTGAGCGCGCGCGTCGACGTGCAGCGCCGCGCCAACCACTGGTTTGCCGGCACGCAACAGTTGCCTAGCTTTGCGCCGCACTTGCATCCGCAAACGGCTTTGCACATACCTGCGATAGCCGCAGAGCCTAGCGCCAGCCAGCACAGCGCGCGCCCCCATCACGCCGAGCACATCACGCACGCCGCCCTCGCCGATGGCCGGGGCGCTGCCGACGGCACGGCGCTGCGCCTGCGCTACAGCGATGCGCAGCTGCACCGCCAGTTGCGCCCGGCCCTCCCCATGGCGCGCCAGGTGTTTGATGTGCTGGAGCAATACCGTGTCGAATCTTTGGTGCCCGACACCTGGCCTGGCGTACGCCGCAATCTGCACGCGCGCTTTAGCGCCTGGTCAGAGGCTTTTGTGACGGCGCGCCTGCACGAGTCGGCCCAGGGCCTGCTTTTGCTAACCGTGGCGCAGGTGGGCCGCGCGCGCGTGACCGGCGAGCCTATGGACGAGGCGCTGCAAGACATGCTCGAGGCCACCCGCTTTGGGCTGGCGCCGCACATCGGCCACGCCCTGGCCGCCTTGCGCCGCAGCCGCCACGACCAGGCCGCGTACGCCAAGCACGCGCTGGCCATTGCCGCCATCGTGGCTGCCCTGAGCGAGAGCGCTAAGACCCAGGCCGCACAAGACAAAAACACCGCCCCCGACGAGCCCGACGACGAAGACGCCTGGCTGCAAATCTGGGTGGACTTTGAGGCCAGCGAGGACAGTGGCTGGGCCAGCGCCTTGCTGGCGCGCGAAAGCGCTGCGCAGGCGCCGCCCAGCTACTGCGTTTTCACCACGCATTACGACAAAGAAGTGGCCGCGCAAGACCTGGTGCGCCCCGCGCAGTTGCAGGACTTGCGCGCCACGTTGGACGCGGCGGTGCGCCAGCGCGCCATCAGCCCAACGCAGTGGGCGCGCCGCCTACAAGCTCTGCTGGCCCGCCCGGCCATAGACGGCTGGGACAGCGGGCAGGAAAGCGGCCACATTGACGGGCGGCGCTTGGCGCAGCTGGTGGCCGCACCGGCCGAGCGGCGCTTGTTCCGCCTGCCGCACAGCGCGCCGCGCGCCGATGTGGCGCTGGCGCTGCTCATCGATTGCTCGGGCTCCATGAAGCAGCACATGGAGCGCCTGGCGCCGCTGCTCGATGTCTTGGTGCGCGCGCTAGAGATGGCCGGCGCCCAGACCGAGGTGCTGGGCTACACCACCGGCGCCTGGAACGGCGGGCGCGCCCTGCGCGACTGGCGCCGCCAAGGCAAACCCGCCCAGCCCGGCAGGCTCAATGAGCTGTGCCACATCGTTTTCAAGGACAACGCACGCCCTTGGCGCCGATCACGCCACGGCCTAGCGGCGCTGCTCAAGCCCGAGCTGTTTCGCGAGTGCGTGGACGGCGAAGCGCTGCGCTGGGCCGCCGCGCGCTTGCAGGCGCTGGAGGTAGAGCGCCGCTACCTCTTGGTGTTCTCGGACGGCAGCCCCATGGATGGCGCCACCGTGTTGGCCAATGACAGCCACTACCTGGACCGCGACTTGCTGCACAGCGCCCGGCGCATCGAGCGCGAGGGCGCAGTCGCGCTGCGCGGTATCGGCTTGGGGCTGGACCTGAGCGCGTTTTTTGGGCGCAGCGTGGTGCTCGATCTGGAGCAACAAAGCCCGGCCCAGGCGCTGGCCGATATCGTGGGTACGTTGGCCTTGGGCAAGGCCCTTACTTCCAGCAGCTATCGGCCGTAGTGCCTGCCGCGTTGCCCGCCACGTCGCGTTGCCCCGCCTGGGTGAGCGTAAAGGTGCCGCACTTGTCACCGGCCATGCTGCCGTCCACGCGGGGCGCCGCTTGCAGCGTGAAGGTAGCGGTTGTGGGCGCTGGCGTGGCAAAGCCAATGCTGTAGTTTTGGCTACCGGCGGCAGCGGTACGCGGCACGCGTACCAGCGCATCGGGGACGGTCACTGCGGTACCGGCACGGTTTTGCGCGTAGCTGTCGTTCTGCGAGTAAAAGCGCTGCATGTACTGCGCCGCCTCTAACAGCTGCGCTTTGGCTTCGGCGCGCTTGGATTGCTTGATGTTTTCGGTATAGCTGGGCATGGCGATGGCGGCAATCGTCATCACGATGGCCAGCACCACCATGAGCTCTACCAGGGTAAATCCGCGTTGGGTCATCGACCGTGCTCCTTGGGGTGGTGGGTGGACAAATGCCGGCTCTGCAGTGCGCTCACGGTGGCGTCACGATATGGCGCCAACTGCGGCGCACCAGCGCTTGGTTGCCGTTGAAGGCTTTTTGGTCGGTGGCGGTCACCAGCACGCCCTTGCTACCCGCCACTTTGGGCTGGGTCACGCTGGCGCGCGAAATGGTGGGCGTTTTGTAGCCGACCACCGCGAGGGTGTCGCTGCGATTGATGACGCCATCCCCGCTGGTATCGAGCGTGGGACGCGCTGGGTTATAGCTGCCGGTAAAAGGGTCCAGCACATAGCCATTGAGGTCAAAGCTGCTGGGGTTGCAGGTGAGCTCATCGTTTGCTGCTGCGGCCCGGCGGGCCACGCTTTCTACATAAATACGTCCCAAAGCTGCCTGGGGGTCGTATATCACGCGTTCATTGCTAGCCAGTTGGGCAAACCAACCTCGTTTGCTCCCGTAATCCACCCGGTTGTTGGAGACGGTGTAAAAGGTTTTGACGCTGCCGTCGGGCTGCGTGACAGGGGTAGCGGTGAGGGTTTGCTCCACGAGGTTGCTGCTGTTGGACAGGTTATCACTGCTGGCAAGGGCGCTGGCGCCTACCGCGTCTTTGTCCCAGACGCTGTAGATGTAGCCGCGTTCGGTGGTGCCGGGGTCGGCGGCTTCAAACATTTTTCCGGTGCCGAAAATCACCATCAGTCCGCCTAAGGGGTTGGTAATCAGCCCCGGCGCGGCCGTGATGGGGAGCGACGCCTTGAACAAGGGCTTTTTCGCCACATCGGGCGTGAAAGCCAAGTTCCAGTTGGCGCTGATCGAGTCCGACAGGTCAAATTTCCACAAATTGCCTTTCAGATCGCCCGCATAGGCGGCGACGATCTCGCGCGAGGCATTGCGAACCACCCGCACCCCGCCCAGGCCATTTTTGTCGGCTACGGTGTTCGCGCCCACGCCGGTGTCGATATGGCGGATCAGCGCACCCGTGAGCGCATTGACGACGAACAGGCTTGCTTTGCCGCTCGCGCTGGCGTAGCCGTTGTTGATCAGCACGGCGTATTGGCCATTGCGCATCAGTCCGGCCTCGAACTTGGACAAGGTATATCCCAGCTCCGAAAAGTCGGTGGTGCTTTGGCTGATTTCCCAGCGAATATCGGTCGCAGCAGGGGCGGCTGCGCCAGCGCCTGTGGGCACGGTGATGGCGAACACCGTCTTGGCGCCCGCACCCGTGCTGCCAACCACCAGGTTGCGCCAACGGCTCGTGGCATCGCCAGTGACCGCGCCGTAGGCATCGAGCTCGGTAAGTTGCCCATCCACAAAGTAACTGTGCGAATACGTGGGGCTGGCGAAGTTGAAAAACTTGTCGCGCAAAGTGCTGGGGATGTAGGCGAAATCTTCATCACCCGTGCTGGCGTTAAACGCATGCAGCATGCCATCGTTGGCGCCGACAAAGACCCGTTCGGTGCGCGCTTGCTTGGCGGTCAGAAATGTGCGGTAGCTGGACTTACCATCGAGCGGCACCGTTTGGCTGCCAGCGTACAGGTCGTATTGCGAATCAAGCACTGAGCCCACGAGCAAAGGGCTGGAGTTGATGATGTCGCCCAGCGCACTGCCACGGTAGCGAAAGCCCTGGCCCTCTAGGCTGCGGTCGCCGCGCACGTAGTTGGCCAAACGATCTAAGTCGGAATCTGTCTGGGTTACGCCCGCAAAGCTTGTGGGTAGCGTGCTTTTGGAAAATGGCACACCGACACCACCCGAGAGGGTAAAAATTTTTCGGTTGCTAGGCAGGTTCACGCGCAAGCGGTCGGTAGCGCTCCATGCTTGCGCCCCTTCGGCGCCGTCTGCAGTGAGGTTGATAGCCACCAGATCACCACCCCAAGGAATGGTCGTGTAGGCTGGCTTAAACTTTTTTGAATTGGCGGTCAGGTACTGCCCCGAAACCTGCACCTGGGCATCGCTCCCCCCGCGGGAATTGCTCATATCGCGCTGGATGCTGGTAATCGCATTGACCACCGATTCGGGCCCGGTAACACGGAATAACTTGCCCCGACTGTTCAGCGCCGCATGCAGCGTATCGTCAATCTTGGCCGCTTCTGTGACAGGATTGGGCCAGCTTTTGGTGCCATTGGTCAATGCTTGCATATCGGCGGCTGAGTCGCCATCAATGGTTTTAGACAAATTGAGCATCAGGTAGTAGTTGGTTAGGTGTTGCCAGTTCGCTGGGTCGGTGGGCGTGCCGTTGACCGTGTCGGCCATGTCAGTGCGCAGGTCATTGGCCCAGTAGTACATGGAAATATCGGCCAAGGTGTCGGACCATGCGTCTGAATAGGGCCTTGTTGCAATGTAGTTGCCACCCTGGTTGGTCCCGTCCACATTGCCGCGTGGGTTGGCCAGGGCATTGCCAGTCCATCCGCCATCAGTCACTGCCACGTGGTAATTGCGCCGGCAACTGAGCTGGGCGGTGTTGTCGGCTGCGTTACCCGGGCTGTTGCCCCAAGGGCCCGCGTTGTCAGCTCTTTGAAAGTACTTGCCTACGGCTTCCAATTCATCGCGTAAGTTCGTTGTCCCTGCGGTGCCAATCTGGGCGATCCAGTCCATAAAGTGCTGCGCAGTGGTTTGGGTTTTCCCGTTGAGCGTTACGGTTTGGTCCCAGCGGCGCACACCCTGCACCAAGTATGGGGACGTCACTCCGTCGATCGATTTGTTACCCTGGCTGAGTTGCCCCCAGCCGACCCGAAAGTTGCCCGGCAGGTTGGAAAAGGCTTGGGCCACCGTGCCGATGGCCATGCCGCGCTTGGTCTTGTAGTAGCTAAACCAATTGGCAAAATTGGTTTGCTCCTCCGCCAAGGTGCATTTGTTCGTGAGGGTGACGCAGTCGGTGCGATTGATACTTTTGACAGCGGGGTCTGGCGGATAGCTGGTGTTGCCCACCGGAATTGCACTTGCCGGTTGGTCAATTTTGACGGTCACGTACTTGTTCATATCTCGCACGTCGGCGTCGTTCCACGGGTCACCTGTGAACTGCGTGTACTGTGCCAAGAAGAAGGGGCTGATGGTGTTAACCGCAGTATCTACTCGGGCGAAGGGTGGAGAACTTGACGTGTAGGTATCTGTAAAGACATCATGAATAATTCCACCCCACGGCCCATAAGTAGGTGCAATGCGTGTATCCGTGATATAGCCCGTCGGAATATTTGCGGTGACGTTATTGGAAAGAAAAGTTGAGGGAAATTCGGGTGGAAATGCCACGATGTTGCCGTTGGCATCATCGTAAGTCACCCGCATTTGGCCACCTACCGCTCTGCGCTTTAAGGGTGCATTGTTAATTAGGTTGAAGGTGCTTGTGGCCGGCGCGGTTGGATCGGTGGCCAAGGGCCTTGCGGCTGCGGGGTTCGAATTGGGCATGCCCGGCCAGGGCACGTAGCGCACATTGGGGTTGTAGTACAGCGGGTTGAAGGTATAGGAGTAGGTTGCCAAGGTTCGCAGGTCCCTATCAGTGCCTGACAGGCGGCTTGGATCTGCATAATTGGCGTAGGTGCTGAAATCAAAAGGCGTTTTTTGGTTGCTGCCGTACAAGCTGCAGTTTCTCCACAGCCAGGACGTCCAGTTTGCAGCTAGGTAAGGGTACGCCGTGGTCCGTCCGTAGAACCGCGGGATAAGGTTGTACGCATCCATGCAATAGGGATATTGGCCCCCATAGAAGCCGGTCATCGAGCTCGAGTCGTCAAACATGAAGATCAAATTGGGTGCCACCAGGTTGTCGCCACCCAGCAAAGGCGTGTCTGCCACGTCCCAAACAGCTTGTGCTTGTGCCCCCAGGCTGGCGAGCAGCGTGGCGCCCGCCAATACATTGCGCACCGTATTTTTCAGTGATTTGTAGAAGTCCATAGACATCTCCTTTTAAAAGCGCAAGCTCGATTGCACCCACACTTCGGTGCCCGTCTTGGTTTTTCCGTTGGCGTCTGCCGTGTAGTCGGGGCTGAAACCGCGCGCGGTAATCAGGTAGGCCTGCGCGCTTTGCATGTCCGACTGCGCCAGGCGCAGCTCTTCGACCATGCATTTCGGGGCCAGGGTCATGCTGATGCCGGCGCTGTCGGTCGAGTTGGTCACGCTGGCCGGCAGGGTGTTGGCCAAGGTGTCCCAGTTGCTGCGGGTTTTCCATTTGTCGGGCTCGGTAGAGCCATCCATATTGACGCTAAGGCTTGCCGGATTGAGGGCGAGCATCTGGTTTTCGCAATAGCGCAGAGCCATTTCGGCGCTTTGCTGGGCGGTGGTCACGGTGCGCAAGTTGTTCGCAATTTGCTCCCCCGAAATCGCCGCCTTGGCCGCCCAGGCCGCCGCTGCCGACAACACCACTAGCATGATGAGCGCCAAAATGAGCACAAAGCCCTGCTGCGCTGCTGCGGGTGGAGATAGTCGGTGCGGCTTCATTGGACTAGGGCCGAGCGGTTGCGCAGCGTCACCACGGTGCTGATGCTGCGGCGCAAATATTTGTCGGTGGGGGTGATGGTTTGCTCGTCGCAGTCCACATAGGGCACGGGCTGGCTTTGGTCCGGTGTGCTGGCGCGAACCAGCATGCAAATTTTCACGCTGACCACCCGCGCCCAGCGCAGGTTGGCTTTTTCTGTCACGTTGGTGATGGCGGCGTCCAGCGTCAAGCTGTCTACCGTGGCAGCGTCCACATAGCGCAGCACCTGGGTGGCGCGGCCATCGGCGGCCAGGCCATAGCGCAAACGCAAGCCCTCGATATTGCTAAACAAAGGTTGCGCAACAAAGAGGTTCCCATTGCCGCCGCAGACCAGCTCGGCCTTGTCGTTGACGGTAAAGCGCGCTTCGACGAGGGTGACTTGCTGGGTTTCGTCGTAGTCAGAGGTCGTGGTGGTGGTAATGGCCTGTGCCAGGCAATCCGTGGGCTTGTTGGCGCTGCTGGGCTCGGTATTGGCAAGGTCGCCCTGAAAGCGCAAAGCAATGGCCGGGCTGCCGCTCGCTTTGCAGCTCAGGCTGCCCCAAGCAGCGCTTGCATCGACAAAACCCGTATCACAACCCCGCACGCCCGCGCCAACAAAATGACTTTCTTTAGCTTGGGTTTGGATACCATGGACCAGCACCGTAGCGCCCGACGCATTGACCAATGGCGGGCTAAAACCGGCCATGCGCACATAGCGCACCAAAAACTCCAGCGCCAAGCCGCCTTCTTCGGTCATCTGGGCGCTGGTGCTGGTTTGGCTGTTGGTTTGCAAGCTGGTGCCAAACAGGGCCACCAGCGCGCCCAGCATCACCAGGCCCAGCGTCATGGACACCAGCAATTCGACCAAACTAAAGCCGCCTTGGTGCGCAGGCCTGTGTTGCGGACGGTTCATAGCCATACCCGCAAAAAGTAGCAGCGCGGTGTGCTTCCGCTTGCCGGCAGCGCGACCGAAGGACAGGTGGCACCGCCGAGTGCCAAAGTGTCCAGGCCCGACTGCGTGCCCGGCTCCAGCCACATCACCCAGATGTCGGCCGCATTGCCGCTGCGCTGGACATAGGCATCGCCGCCGGGCAGATTGGCCCGCAGTTTGTTGAGCCACTGCGCGGCGTCGATGGCGGCCAGCTCGCTAGCCGTGCATTCGCTGGCGTCGACGCAACCGGGTACGGTCAGCGCGCCGGTGCTGGCGCCGTACCTGCTGGTTTTGTCGTACAGGCCACCGGTAAAGCCTTCTGGGTTGGCACGCATTTGCTCGGCATAGCCGGCGGCCAGTTGCTGCGCCGTGGTTTGGAACTGCGCTATCTTGCCGTACTGCATGGTGGCGACCAGCAGCAGGCTGATCGCCGTCAAGCCAAAGGCGGTAATCAACATGGCGGCCAGCACCTCGATCAGGGCCATGCCGCGTTGGCGGGAACGTGGGGCGTAGCGCGTTAGCATGAATCTGCTGCGCCAATCACACGGGCGCGGCCCTGCATCGAAATGCAGACCATAGAGCCGCGTGTTTCATTTTGCGAAACGGGCAAAAATTTGATGTTTGAGGCGCCTTGCAGCAAGATGCCGCTGCTCCGATAAACGATGCGGTCGCTGACAATAATGCCGTTACGCATCGTGATGCCGCCGCTGCTCGAGAGCTTGCCTTCTTCTTTCAGCAAGGTGTCAGTGCTGCTGTCATACACGTAGTTCGGGGGGCTGCTTTGCTCGGTAAAGACGAGCCAGCCCGCTTCCCATCCCGCACCGCTGGCTGTATTGCAACGGGTGCCGCCAGCGGCCAGGTCACGCGGGCAAATGACCACCGGGGCGTTTTTTTTGATGGCTTCCGACCGCGCAAAGCGCATCGCCCCGAGGAGGGCATTGACGTGGCCTTTAACCGCCTCTTTTTCGGTCAGCCCCGACCAGTTGGACATGCCCACACTGGCCAGCACCGACATGATGGTCAGCGTCACCGCCAACTCCAACAGCTTAAATCCGCCCTGTGCCTTGCGTGATGCCGCACCGCTGCCCGGCGCGTAGCGCAGTCGCTTAGCGAAAACGGGCAGACGGGGAGGCACGGGGCAACTCGATTGAATTCATCAAGTTGCAAATTATGCCCAAAAAAACAATTATTTATGCAAATTTGTCAATAACCACAACTATTGAAACAAGTTTGCGCGCCGGGGAGCGCCTTGGAGCGTCCTTCAACGCCTAGGGCGTCCGTACTGGCGCTGGGCGGCTCCGTGGCCGGTTTGCCGGTTCAGCCTTAGTCAAACAATTGGGCGAACTGCTGCTGCGGGTAGATGCGGTTGGCCACATAGCGCACCCATTTGCTGGTGTCTGTGCGCGACTCTGGCAGGGCGGCGGGCGCGGGTGCGGCGCGCGCCACCGAGGGGTATTGCACCCAAGTCTGGGTTTCGGCGCGGGCGGGGCTGTCGCTGAAGGCCCGTGCCAGGGTGCCGCCCAGGTAGCGCACCCAGTGGCGGCGTTCGTCGGTGCTGGCGTCGGCCGGGGCCGGTGTTTTGATGGGGCCGCCGGCATAGCGCACCCAGTTTTCCCGGCGCTCGGGGGCAGGGGCGGTTTTGGGCGCCAGCGCTTGCTGCGCCTCGCTGGTGTTGGCCAGGGCGATGTGCATCAGCTGGTTGTGGTTGGGCACTTGCAGCGCGGCCGTGCCCAGGGTGCGCAGCGGGGCGGTTTTGCCAAAGGCCTGCGGGTTCAGGGCCACAAAGGCCTGGGTCAGCAGCTCGGCGCGCAGCGGGCTGTTGGGCATGGTTTTGCTGACGATACGCTCCAGGCTCTCGCCCAGGCTGGGGGTGTAGCTGTGGCTGGACTTCAGACCCGCCAGGTTGAGCACCGGGGCGCTGGCGGCCCAGGCGACGCCGTGCAGGCTGGCGGCACACACGCCCAAGGCCAGCGCCAGGGCACGGGCCCAGCGGCCGGTGGTGGTCGATACAGCGAGGGTGAGCAGTCGGGCGGTCATGGCGGTTTTCCTGGCAAAAATGGGTGGCAATCTGTCGGAACCGCGACGTTCTGCCCCCGTGCGGGAGCTTTGCTGCGGCTTGGTGGGCTAGTACGCAAGCGCCGTGCCATGCGCGGGCGCTGGGCGCCTGTCGGGTTTTGCGCAGCGGCACCGGTCCGTCGCCAGGGTCCGGTGCACAATCTGCGCTGGGCAGCGATCCCACAAACTACCAAGAAGGAGACAGACCATGTACACGTTTTTCCGCCCCGTCGTCCTCGCCCGCCCTCGCGCTCTTTGGGCGCTGGCTTGCGCCGCAGTATTCGCCCTGGCCGCGCCGCTGGCCGCCCAGGCCCAGGCCGCT
This sequence comes from Comamonas sp. lk, assembly GCA_945861345.1. Classification (GTDB taxonomy): domain Bacteria; phylum Pseudomonadota; class Gammaproteobacteria; order Burkholderiales; family Burkholderiaceae_C; genus Allorhodoferax. The sequence goes on along the minus strand of CAMATX010000048.1, from coordinate 2,318 downwards.
TATCCCGACAAACCCATTCGTTTTGTCGTGCCTTACCCGCCCGGCGGCGGCACCGATGTGGTGGCGCGCATTGTGCAGCCGCGTCTGCAGGCGCTGCTGGGCCAAAGCATCGTGATCGAAAACCGCGGTGGCGCTGGCGGCTCGCTGGGCACCGATATCGCTGCCAAGGCGGCGCCCGACGGCTACACCGTGCTCTTTACCCTGAGCTCGCACACCATCAACCCGGCCATCTTCCCCAAGCTGCCGTATGACACCATCAAAGACTTTGAGCCGGTAGGCCTGGTCGCCTCGCTGCCGCAATTGCTGGCTGCAACGCCCAGTTTGCAGGTGCGCTCGGTGGCCGATCTGGTGGCCCAGGCCAAGGCTGCGCCGGATAAATTTTCGTTTGCCTCGGTGGGCAATGGCTCGCCCGGGCATTTGGCCGGCGAGCTGATGGTCTTGCGCACCGGCGCCAAGATGGCGCACATCCCCTACCGGGGCGGCGGCCCGGCCGTTACCGACGTGATTGGTGGGCAGGTGCCGCTTCTTTGGGTCTCGATTCCGGCCGCTGCCGCGCAAGTCAAGGCTGGCAAGTTGCACGCGCTGGCGGTCTCTACCGTCAAGCGCAGCCCGGCTTTCCCGGACGTGCCCACCATGCAAGAGGCCGGCGTGCCCGACTTTGAGGTCGACTCCTGGTACGCCATGCTGGTGCCGGCCAAAACACCGCGCGCCATCATCGACAAGCTCAACAAAGCGCTCAACACCGTGCTGGCCGAGCCGGCCGTGCGCACGCAGTTGCTCGACCAAGGCGCCGACGCCGTGGGCGGCACGCCAGAGGCTTTGGCCAAGGTGATCGCGGCCGAATTACCCAAGTGGATGAAGCTGGCCAAAGACGCCAACATCAAGGCCGACTAAGTATGGCGACCCATTCCCCGGACACCGCCGCGCTCTCGCCTGCCCAAGCGCAGGTGCAGGCGCTGGTGCAGCGCGCCCGTGCGGCCCAGCGCATCGCCCAGGACTACGACCAGGCGCGCATTGACGCGCTGGTGGCCGCTGCGGGCTGGGCTATCTTGGAGCCCGCGCGCAACCAGGCGCTGGCCGAGCTGGCGGTGGCCGATACCGGCATTGGCAACGTGCCCGACAAAGTGCGCAAAAACTACCGCAAAACGCTAGGCCTTTTGCGCGATTTGCATGGCGCCAAGTCGGTGGGCGTTATTGCCGAGGACGCCGCCACCGGCATAACCGAAATCGCCCGCCCGGTGGGCGTGGTCTGTGCCATCACGCCCTCGACCAACCCGGCGGCTACACCGGCCAACAAAATCATCAATGCACTCAAGGGCGCCAATGCGGTCATCGTCGCGCCCTCGCCCAAAGGCTGGGGCACCAGCGCGCGCTTGCTGGAGTACATCCACGCGGCTTTTGACCGCATCGGCGCGCCGCGCGATCTGGTGCAGCTCTTGCCCGCACCGATCAGCAAAGAGGCCACGTTTGCGCTGATGGCCGCGTGCGACTTGGTGGTGGCCACCGGCTCGCAGGCCAATGTGCGCGCCGCCTATGCCAGCGGCACGCCCGCATTTGGCGTGGGCGCGGGCAATGTGGCGGGCATCGTCGACGAGACGGCCGATTGCGCCCTGGCCGCCGAGCGCATCGTGCGCTCCAAAACCTTTGACAACGCCACCAGCTGTTCTTCCGAGAACAGCCTGGTCGTGGTCGACGCCGCCCGTCCGGCGCTTTTGCAGGCGCTGCAAGCGCAAGGCGTGGTCTTGCTCAACGCAGCGCAAAAAGCGGCCCTGCAAGCGCTGATGTGGCCCGGCGGCAAGCTCTCGTCCGAGGTCATCGGCCAAAACGCCACCCTGATCGCCGAGCGCGCCGGACTGCCCGAGGTGGCCGCGCTGCAGCCGCGCATCTTGCTGGTGCCCGAAGAGGGCATTGGCCCGGACTTTCCGTTCTCTGGCGAAAAACTCTGCCCGGTGCTCACGCTTTATGGCGTGGCCGACTTTGCTGCCGCCATGGCCACCGTGGAGCGCCTGTATGCCTTCCAGGGCGCGGGCCACTCGGTGGGCTTGCACAGCGCGCGGCCCGAGCGGGCGCTGGCGCTGGGCCTGCACTTGCCGGTCTCGCGCGTGATCGTGGACCAGGCCCACTGCATCGCCACCGGCGGCAGCTTTGACAACGGCCTGCCTTTCTCGCTGTCCATGGGCTGCGGCACCTGGGGCAAAAATAATTTTTCCGAGAACATGAATTACCGGCACTACCTGAACATCACCCGCATCGCCCGGCCGATCGCCGAGCATGTCCCCAGCCCGGACGATTTGCTGGCCGATTATTTCGCCGCCTAC
>CAMATX010000047.1 GCA_945861345.1 Comamonas sp. lk | reverse complement strand
CCGCAATGGGGCTGCACATTGGCTGCGTCAGCGCCATAGATTTGCTTGAGGCGGTCGATGGCCAGTTGCTCGGCCACGTCCACGTTCTCGCAGCCGCCGTAATAACGCTTGCCGGGGTAGCCCTCAGCGTATTTATTGGTCAACTGGCTGCCCTGGGCGGCCATGACGGCGGGCGAGGCGTAGTTTTCGCTGGCGATGAGCTCGATGTGGTGCTCCTGGCGGGCGTTCTCTGCCACGATGGCGGCCCAGAGTTCGGGATCGGTTTGCTCAATCAAAATATCGCGGTGGTACATCAAAAGTCCTCGAAGTGAATAAACGAAAAATGCGGCGCCAATTTTAGAGGGTCATCAAATATCCATGGAACTGCGACCGGGTACTGGCGTGGCGGTGGCCGAAGGGTCCTGCAAAACCACCGGTTTGGCTTCGGCAGGCGGGCTGAAAACAGGCACCGCCTTACCGGCAAAAACAGCTTGCAAGCGGGCGTGTTCGGCCAATACCCGGCCCGGGTAGCCACCATCGTCCTCCAAATTGCCGGCACCAACATACAGCCGCAGCCCCGCCTCGGCGCCGCCAGCACGGGCGATGCACTCTTGCAATACTTTGATCCCCACGCGCATATTGCTCAGGGGATCAAAAGCTGCAAAATTACCGCCGTAGCGCCGGTATTTGTCGCCATGCACTTGTGTCATGACCTGCATCAGACCCTGCGCGCCCATCGGGCTTTGCGCGTAAGGGTTAAACCCGGACTCCACGGCCATCACCGCCATGATGAGCAATGGATCGATTTTGGTCCGTGGACCTGCTGCAAAAGCCTCCGCCACCAGGGCGGCCAGCGGCTCGGGGGCGACGTTGTATTTGCGGCTGAGCCAGGTAGCCACTGCCGCTTGCGGTTTGGGCAGGTCTTTGGGATGGAGGGCGGCAACGCGCTCTGCCTCGTCTCCTGCGACCAGGCCAGAGAAACTGTCTTGCTGCTCTTGTAACCAACCAAAGAGCTGGGCCTGTCCGGCCAGTCGCACCTCGGGTTGTAGGGTCAGTGTGATGGCCAGGAACATGACTGCCAGGCCCACCAGGGCAAAGCCATTGTGGGTGATTTGGACAAAACCGTGGGCGATGTCGGCAGCCACTACCTTGAGGGTGTCGCGAAATCGGTGTGCTGTGCTCATAAGACTCCCGGTTGGAATGGCAATCTGGCCCCACGGCAGACTGGCACGGGGAACGAGGGCAGGGGGTGCAGGCAAGGTCAGCCTGCTGTCAGGGCCGGGCGCGGGAGTCATCCTGCGCCGCTGGCATGCCCTCTCGGGCCCAAAAACGGGGCCGATTCGGCCTCTCGCTCGGTGCCCCAATTATACGGGCGGGCTTTTTTGTCCCCTTTGGCGCCGCGAATTGGAGCCTGAGCCTCTGATTTTGGGCAATTACTGGCCTTTTGCGGGGGCCAGGGTGCGCGAAGCCTGCGCTTTAGCGGTGAAAATAGCGCCTTTCCCTCTTTTGCGCATCACTTAGCAAGGCTCCACGTGCCGACCACTGTACCTACCAAGACCCACGATCTCGCCCATTGGGACCAACGCACCGGGGGGGCCTTTAGCGCCTCGACCTCGGGCGAGCGCAGCCAGCGCATCAAAGACTGGCTCGCCTCCAACCCCAGCCACGACGACATTGCCGAGGTCTACAAAGAGCTGAGCGCCCGCGACAAAGGCGCGGCCAAAGTGCTGCGCGAGCGCCTGGATGATGCCAAACGCAGCAAAGCCCAGGAAGCCATCGCCTTCGAATGGGCGGCCAAAGCCCAGGCCTTGCTCGATGTCAGCAAGCTCAATATGGCAGACGCCCTGGCCTGGCAGCGCGACGCGGCCAAGGCGGGCGCCCCCCTCAGCCGCGAGCCGCTGGCTGGCCTGAAGGCCCAGTTGGTCGAGCGGGTGCGGGTGATCGAAGACCTGCAGCACCAAGCGCAGGTACAACGTGAATCAGCGGTGCTTCTAGCCCAGCGTATTGAAGTCCTCTCCACCAAACCGTGGCAAGACGCTCAAGCGCTGGCGGAGGCCTTGGGTGTGGATGTGCAGCAGTGGCAAAGCCAGGCCAGCGTCTTGTTGGCCAACCCGCAGTGGCTCAGCGTAGACATGAAATTTGCCCCGATCTTGGATGCGGCGCGTGCGCAACTCTTGTTGGTGTGGGAGGCTTTTCAGGCTGCCGTGGCCCAGGCGGTGGCCGCTGCCGCCGATCCCCAGGCACCATTGCCAGCGGTGGGCGTGTGGGCCGAGGCTTTGCGCAATGCGCGCGCTGTGTCGGCGGCGCCCCCCAAGGCGCCCAAGGCCCCCAAAGTGGCCATTGACCCCCTGGTGCGTGAACAAGCCCAGGGCAAAGTCGGCCACGCCCTGGCCGAACTAGAGGCCCAGGTTGGCCAAGGGCACGGCAAAGCCAGCGCCGGCGCGGCCAATGCGCTGCGCCTAGCCCTCAAAGAATATGGCAAGCTGATCGACGCCAAGCTGGAGCACCAGGCGCAATTGGCCCTGGGCGCGGCCGGCGAGCTCGAAGGCTGGCAGCGATGGCGCGCCGATCAATTGCGCGAGGCCTTGGTCATCAAAGCCGAAGGCTTGCTCAAGCGTCCAGAGGGCCAGGCCCTGGGCGGGCGTAAATTGCAAGAAACCCTGCGTGCCATGCGCGAGGAATGGAAGCAAACCGACCAAGGCGGCGTGCCCAACCACGCGATGTGGAAGCGCTTTGACGAGGCCTGCAACCAGGCCCACAAAGTGGTCGAGGCCTGGCTGGACAAACTCAAAGCCGAGGCCCAGGCCAACCGCCAACTGCGCCTGGCCCTGCTCGAAGAGCTCAAAGCCTGGGCCGAGGCCAACCGCACGGCGCTGGACAATGACTGGAAGGGCTTTACCCGCCTCCTGCACCAGTTTGCCGAGCGCTGGCGCAATGCTGGGCACTTGGGCGAAAAAGCCTTTGCCGAACTCCAGCCGCAGTGGAAGGCCGCAATGGCCCATGCCGCCGAACCGCTGGAGACCTTGCAGACGCAAAGTATCGCGCTGCGCCAGGCCATGATTGAAGAGGCCAAGGTGTTAGGCGCCTCGGCCATGCTGCGCATTGATGCCGTCAAGGCGCTACAACAACGCTGGCAGGCGCAGGCCCATGCGGTGCCGCTGGACCGGCGCTTAGAGCAAAAGCTCTGGGATGCGTTTCGCAAGCCCATCGACGAGGCTTTCCAGCGCAAAACCCGCGAGCGCGAGGTGGCCGAGGCCTCTTTGGGCCTGCGCGACCGCGCCGTGATGGAGGCGTCCAAGGCGCTGCAAAAAGCCAATGCCGGTGGCGACGCGCAAGCGATCCGGGCCGCCATGGCCGCCCTAGAAATGGCCCTCAAAGGCCAGGCCCAGGCGCGTGCCGAAGTCAGCGATGCGGGTGCGCGCGAGGCCCAGGCCCAGTCTGCAGCCCAAAGTACCGAGGGCGCGCCCAGTGCCGAGACCGCGCTGCCCGAGGCAGACGCCAGCGACGCGCTGGCTGCCGACGGGGCACGGAACGCAGACCCCAGTTCCAGCGAGGAAACCGCCCAAGCAGCCCCTGCGCAGGACGAAGTGCCCGAACCCCCGCCTGCCCCAGCGCCTGCCAAAGCCGCGCCCAAACCCGTGGTAGCCATGCGTGGCGACGACCGGCCCGGCATGCGCAAAGACAGCCCGAGTGCAGCCCCCCGAGGCGGCAAATGGGGCGATCGCAAAGACAGTGGCCGCAGTGCACCCCCGGGGCGCGATGGCCGAGATGCCCGCAGCGGCGAGGGCGCCCGTGGACGCGGTGCGCCAGAGCGCTTCCCGCGAGAAGAGCGCGATACCGGGCCGCGTCTGGGTGATGCCGCCTTCCGTGCCCAACGGGATGCTTTGGAAAATGCCCAGTCGGCCCTCAAAAAACTGGCCGCGCAGGCCCACGGCGAAGCGCTTACCCATTTGCTCAGCGCTTGGGAACAACGCGACGCGGGCCTGGTGCCCAGCGCGCAGGACTTGGGTGCGCGCATCAACGCCGCTGCGCGCAACGCTTGGGTGGGCGCACTATCGGTGCCGGCGGGCCAGGCCAACCCGCAGTCTTTGCTGCGCCTGGAGATGGCTGCTGACATCCCGACCGCTGCCGAGCATTTGGATGCGCGCCGCGCCTTGCAATTGCAATTGCTGACCCGCCGCAACGACCCCTCGCCCCAGCAAACCTGGGTGCAGGACGCGGCGCAGGTGATCGCTGGCCCCTTTGCAGCGGGCGACGCCCGTCGCCTGCAAAACGCGCTGAAGACGCTGCTGCGGCGTTAGTCGGGGCCACCGACCACGCTGAGCCGCTCCATGTGCAGCGGGCTGGCGCTGTCGGGCTTGCCTAGGGCCAAGCGAAGCACTTCAGCGCGTGGCGCCGTGGCTTGCATGTCCCAATCACTTAAAACCCAGCGGCTGTGGCGGCCGTCCAGGGCGTGCTCTGCCGGCTGGTGGGTATGGCCGTGGATCATGTGCTGGGCACCATGCGTGTGCAGGTCTTGGAGGCAGGCGTCTGTGTCCAGGTCGATCCAGGGCTGGGCGCTGCTTTTTTGCATGGCTTTATTGGCCTCGCTTTGGGCGCGCATGGCCTGGGCCAGAACCTGGCGCTCGGGCAGGGGTTTGGCTAGAAAATCATTTTGCCAAGCGGGTGAACGGACGGTGCTGCGAAATTGTTGGTAGTCGGTATCAGCCAGGCACTGCGCGTCCCCGTGCGTCAAAAGCAAGCGCTGACATCCAAAGTGCAGCACTGTGGGGTCGGGCAGGGCGCGGGCCCCACAGGCTTGCAGGAGCTGGGGGCCCATTAAGAAATCGCGGTTGCCGCACATGATGAAAACGTCCATGCGCCTGGCTGCATTGGCCAGTAAGCGGGCCACGCAGGTGCCTATGCCCTGCGCGTCGCCCAGGGCGTCGTCACCGATCCAAACCTCGAACAAGTCACCCAGCACCAGCAGCGCTTGGGCGGGCGATTGCGCCAGATAGTGTTCTAAGGCGCCGTAAGTGGCTGATCCGGGTATGTCCAGGTGCAGGTCGGAGATGCAGTCGACCGTGCGCCAGTGTGCGGGGGCATGGAGTTGCATGGCCCGGCCGCAGCTCGATTTACAAAATCACGGCCTTGGTGATGAGCACATCGTCAACCGGCACATCGTCGTGCATGCCGCGACGACCCGTGTCCACGTCTTTGATTTTGTCCACAACGTCGATACCGCCTACGACCTTGCCAAAAACCGCATAGCCCCAGCCTTGCGGTGACTCGTCTTTGTGGTTGAGAAAACCATTGTCTGCAACGTTGATGAAAAACTGTGCGGTAGCCGAATGGGGCTGGCTGGTGCGGGCCATGGCCACCGTGTAGTTTTCGTTTTTCAGGCCGTTATTGGCCTCGTTATCGACCGATTTGGCAGTTTTTCTTTGCTTCATGCCAGGCTCCATGCCGCCGCCTTGGATCATGAAGCCGGGAATGACACGATGAAAAATAGTGTTGTCATAGTGGCCGTGCTCCACATATTTAATGAAGTTATCAACGCTTTTGGGCGCTTTTTCAGCGTCGAGCTCAAGTGTGATGACGCCGTAATCGGCAATATGCAATTCAACTTTGGGATTTGTCATGGTGCGGGTCTGGTTTATTTAACAATACTGGCGGAGGTAATTGAAATGTTTTGTAATGGCACATTTTGCATCCCGGATCGATTACCTACGGGGACAAGGCGTATTTTGTCAATCACTTCTATGCCGCTGACGACCCGGCCAAACACGGCATACCCAAAGCCGTCGGGCTTGGGTGCGTTGAGGTTGTCGTTATCCACCACATTAATAAAAAACTGGGACGTGGCCGAGTTCGGAATATTGGTTCGGGCCATGGCGATGGTGCCGCGCTCGTTGCGCAAACCATTATTGGCCTCCAGAACGATAGGGCTGCGCGTGGGCTTTTGTATAAGCGCTGAATTAAAGCCGCCGGCCTGCACCATGAAGCCGTCAATGACCCGGTGGAAAATTGTGCCGTCGTAATGTTTGTCGCGCACGTAATGCAAAAAATTATCGACTGTTTTGGGCGCTTTTTCAGCGTCGAGTTCGACCGTAAATTCCCCGGCGCTAGTTTGAAACAAGACTTTGGTTTGCGCTTGCGCCGCCGAGATAGCGCATGCCAGGGTCAAACTCAGCATTGACGCGACAAACGCTCGCCGTTTGGTTGGTAAATAATTAGCCATTAATGGACTCCTTCGAAAAATATCTTCCATTCCTTGCTAGACCGAATCCAGTACTGGCGTTTGTGAATGCCTGTTTTTTTGCCCTGGGCGACTTCACCAAAACTCACCACCATGGTTTCGGCAGCATCCGTCCACTGGAAATAACTGAGGTCTTTCAATTCGAGGTTGCGGCCTTTCAGGGCCTTCATTTCTGATTTGAGCAAGGGCGTGTATTGATCTAAACTTTTGCCGTAGCTGGAAAAGTCGGGCGTATAAAAAGTCAAAATTTTCTTTACATCACCCGATACTTTGGCCTCACGCCAGTCGTTCAAAGTACTTTGAAATGATTTAGACGCTTCGTCGATTTGTTTGGGCGATTTCCACACCAATTGCGCGGCCACCACCACAGGCGTATTGCGCACCGAAGTGTTTTCAATCAAAGCGCTGATGTCAGGATTGGCCAAAACCAGACAGCCGTCGGTGGAGTGGGGTGCACGGGCAAATTGGGTTGGCGGCGTTCCGTGCAACCAAATACCCCGCCCCGATTTTCCGCGACGCACATCCAGCATATTGGGGTAATTGAGCGTCAAGGCCCCTGCGCCATAAAAGTCGGTCAGGTTTTTTCGGTCCAGGCGACTGCTGACGAAGTAGACCCCCAATGGCGTGCGCTGATCGCCTTCCTGGGCTTTGGCGGTGCCAAGTTTGCCCAGCGAGACATAGTAATCAGCACGCAGTTGCAATCCGCTGGGCGTATTTTCGAAAAAATACAGGCGAGAGCGCGAGGCGTCCACCGCGATGGCGCTGTGGGCTTTGGGCGAGACTTTCAAAAATGCGCTGGGTAAAAATCCTTCCGGTGGACGCTCGCGAAATCCGGCCATGCGCTGCTGGGTTTCTTCACGCAAGTCGCTCAGTGCGGAGGCCCCGGCACGGGCCGTCTCTGCAGGCATATCGCCAATGGTTTGCAGTGCGCGGGTGCGGGCGGTGAGTAAGTCGCCGTAAATCAGTTGAGCCAACTGAAAGTTAGGGTGGTCAGCGACCAGTTTTTCCACTTTGGCCAGTGCCTCGCGGTTTTCGCCGCGCGCCATCAGACCTAGCACTTCCAGTAAGCGCTGCTCCGATTTGCCGTCTGCGCGCGACAGACCGGGCGTTTCTTTGGCAGGGGGGGGTGCGCCAAAAACGGGCCTGCCCGTGAGGCAGCAAGCGGCCAATAGAAGACCGGCAAATATGCCACGCCAAGCGCCCACCGGGCCGCACCAATGTGCGGATTTATCCACCCACGGCCTCGCGCACGATTTTCCAGTTGCCGCCTTGCTTGCTCAGCTCCAAGGTTTTACGGCTGGCAATGGCGATGGCGTTGGCGCGATAGTCCTGGTGAAACTTGGCTACAGCCACATTGCCGCGCATTTGCACGGTGACGTCAGCCACCTTGACGGAAATTTTGGACTTGCCTTCGATGCGCACCCGTCGATCAGCCTCCCACTGGCTGCGGCTGATGCCGCCCGGGGGCGAAAAATCTTTGCCATATGCTTGGAAATAGCCCTGCATGTCCTTGGCTGACCAGGCATTCGCCCAAGCTTGAATAGCATGCTCCACTTCGCGGGTTTCGGGTGCGATCGCGTTAGCCACGGGCGCTGGCTTGACCGGAGCGGCGGCGACTGGCGCTTCGTCGGGTTTGCGCGGCGCAGCGGCTGGGGCGTCCGCTCGGCCCGCCCCGGCCGAGGCCTTGGGTGCAGGCGTGCTCGGTGGTAGCTGCGATGCGGGCTTGCCCTGCGCGAGGGCGACTTTTTCAGGCGCGGGCACAGGCGCAGCCGCGGCGTTTTGCGCGGCTTGTTTGTTCATGGCCGCGATTTGGGCCATAGTCAGTTTGGTCGGGTTGAGGCTGACGATTTGACGGACCAAGGCCAGCTTGGGCGCGACCGCTGCGGTGTTGAGCTCCAGTTGCAATGCCTTGGTATAGGCCGCACTGGAAAGTCGGCCGTAAACGTCCGCCAGATTTTCGTGGGCAACGGCATAACTGGGGTTGGTGCGCAACGCGTTTTCAAAGGCGGCCCGGGCTTTTTCCAACTGGTTTTGATCGGCGTACAAGACCCCCAGGTTGTTGTAGGGCTCGGGCAACTCTGGGAAATCTTCACTCATGCGGGCGAAGGTGGAAATCGCCTCGTTCGTTTTACCCCAGTCGCGTTGGGCCAGGCCCTTTAGTAAGCGCATGGCTGCGTCTTTGGGTTTGGCCGAAATGTAGTAGTCGGCTTTGGCGACGGCCTCGGCGTATTTCCCCTCTTTACTTAATTGGGCGACTTCGCTGTACTCGTCGGCGCGCGCGCCGGCGCCGCACATCAGCAAGGCGAATGCCAAAAGCAGGTAAACGGGAGTTTGCGGGCGAATTCGCATCATGGGCGTAACAATTTCTTGACGGGCAATTGGCAACGAAAGTGCCGCCTATATACTGCGCTCCATTGTAGCGGAGGGCCTTTTTCATGCGTGGCCAGCGCTGTGTTTCCCACGGAGCGGGTCCGTTGCCGAGGGATAGTGCCATGTCAATGAGAGGCGAGATAGGTTCCCATGGGTTTGCGACTTCATAATTCCTTGTCCGGGCAACTGGAAGATTTCACCCCCATCGAGCCCGGCCGTGTGCGCATGTATGTCTGCGGCATGACGGTGTATGACGATTGCCACCTGGGCCACGCCCGCTCCATGCTCGCCTTTGATGTGGTGCAGCGCTGGCTCAAGGCCAGTGGCTATGCGGTGACTTATGTGCGCAATGTCACCGACATTGACGACAAAATCATCCGTCGGGCGCTGGACAATGGCGAAACCATCCAGTCGCTCACCGACCGCATGATCGATAACCTGCACCGCGACGCCGACGCGCTTGGCGTGCAGCGCCCCACCCACGAGCCGCGGGCCACTGCGTTTGTGCCGCAAATGCTCAGCCTGATCCAAACCCTGCAAGCCAAAGGCTACGCTTACCAAGCCAGCAACCAGGACGTGAACTTTGCCGTGCGCAAATTTGACGGTTATGGCAAGCTCTCGGGCAAGTCCATCGACCAACTGCGCGCTGGCGAGCGCGTTGCTGTGGACGAGGGCAAGCGTGACCCGCTGGATTTTGTGCTCTGGAAGGCCGCCAAGCCTTCCGAGCCCGATGACGCCCAATGGGACAGTGTGTACGGCCCCGGCCGGCCGGGCTGGCATATCGAGTGCTCGGCCATGTCATGCCAACTGCTCGGTGAATCGTTTGACATCCACGGCGGAGGCGCGGATTTACCCTTCCCGCACCATGAAAACGAAATCGCGCAAAGCGAGGCTGCCAGTGGAAAGCCCCTGGCCCGCTACTGGCTGCATAACGGCTTTGTCACCCGCGACAACGAGAAAATGTCCAAAAGCCTGGGCAATTTTTTCAGCATCCAGGAAATATTGGCCCGCTTTGATGCAGAAACTACGCGTTTTTTCGTGGTGCGCTCGCACTACCGCAGTGCGCTCAATTACAGCGACGCCCATCTAGAGGACGCTCGCAGCGCCTTAACGCGCCTGTACACCGCCTTGGCGGCGGTGCCGCCGCAGGCCGCGTTGGGCGCGATCGACTGGAGCGCGCCGTTTGCCGACCGCTTCAAAGCTGCCATGGACCTGGACTTTGGTACACCCGAGGCAGTGGCGGTGCTCTTTGACCTGGCCTCGGAAGTCAACCGCAGCCACTCGCCGCAGCTCGCTGGCTTGCTGCGCGCTTTGGGCGGGGTGTTGGGATTGCTGCAGGGCGTACCCGAGGCCTTTTTGCAGGCTGGCGCCGGCGTTGATGAAGTGCAGATTGCTGCGCGCATTGCCGAGCGCCAAGCCGCCAAAGCAGCGCGCGATTTCGCCCGCGCCGATGCCATTCGCGCCGAACTTTTGGCCCAGGGCATTGTGCTCAAAGACTCCGCACAAGGCACGCAATGGGAGGCGGTAGCGCCATGAGCACGCCCGATGCGGTACGCCCGGTGTTTTGGGACGAGGCCTGCAAGCACCTGATGAAAAAAGACCGGGTGATGAAGCGCCTGATTCCGCAGTTCCCGGACGTGTCGCTGCAAACTCGGGGCGACGCTTTTGGCACGCTGGCGCGCAGCATCGTGGGGCAACAAATTTCGGTGAAGGCAGCGCAAACGGTGTGGGAGCGCTTTGCCCTGCTGGCGCCCAAAATGACGCCCAAGTCAGTGCTCAAACTCAAGGTGGATGCCATGCGCGCCGCCGGGCTCAGCGCCCGCAAGGTGGAATACCTGGTCGATCTGGCGCTGCACTTTGACACCCACAAGCTGCACGTCAGCCAATGGGACGGCCTGCCCGATGAAGACATCATTGCCGAACTGACGGCGGTGCGCGGCATTGGGCGCTGGACGGCCGAGATGTTTTTGATGTTCCATTTGATCCGCCCCAACGTGCTCCCGCTGGACGATGTGGGCTTGATCAACGGCATCAGCCGCAATTATTTTTCCGGCGAAGCGGTCAGCCGTTCGGACGCCCGTGAGGTGGCCGCCGCCTGGGCGCCCTATTGCACAGTGGCAACTTGGTATATTTGGCGCTCGCTCGATCCGGTGCCGGTCGCTTACTAAAGCGCACTTTTACCGTGTAGAGAGCGGGCATTAACCTGGAGGAGGGTGCAATTGGCTAAAAAAGTATTCCTGGATTTCGAGACCCCGATTGCCGAGCTCGAAGGCAAAATCGAAGAGCTGCGATACGTGCAAAACGAATCGGCAGTCGACATCTCGGCCGAAATTGACCAACTGAGCAAGAAGAGTCAGCAATTGGTCAAGGATATTTACAGCAACCTGACCCCTTGGCAGATCACCAAAATTGCTCGCCATGCCGAGCGCCCCTATACGCTGGACTACATTGGCGAGATATTTACCCACTTCATCGAGCTCCATGGCGACCGCCACTTTGCCGACGACCTGAGTATTGTGGGCGGCTTGGCCCGCTTTAATGGCATTCCCTGCATGGTGCTGGGGCAACAAAAAGGCCGCGACACCAAAGAGCGGGGGCTACGCAACTTTGGCATGAGCAAGCCCGAGGGCTACCGCAAAGCCTTGCGCTTGATGAAGCTGGCCGAAAAATTCAAGCTGCCGGTGTTCACCTTTGTCGATACACCGGGTGCCTACCCTGGCATTGACGCCGAAGAGCGCGGCCAGTCGGAGGCCATTGGGCGCAATATTTTCGAGATGGCACAGCTCGAAGTGCCCATCATCACCACCATCATTGGCGAGGGCGGCTCGGGCGGGGCGCTGGCGATTTCGGTGGCGGACCAGTTGGTGATGCTTCAGTATTCGATTTATTCGGTGATCAGCCCCGAAGGCTGCGCCTCCATTTTGTGGAAAACGTCGGATAAAGCCCAAGAGGCGGCTGATGCGCTGGGCATCACGGCGCTGCGGCTCAAAGCCTTGGGCCTGGTGGACAAAATCGTCAGCGAGCCGGTGGGTGGCGCGCACCGCGACCCCAAGCAGGCGGCGGTTTTCCTCAAGCGCGCCCTGGGCGATGCCTACCGCCAAGTCAGCGATTTGCGTGTCAAAGAGCTGGTCGAGCGCCGCTATGAGCGCCTGCAAAGCTACGGGCGCTTTACCGACACCAAGGCCAGCGCCAAGTAGCGCTGCATCCGCGATGACCCGCACGCTGGAGGCGGCGATGGCGGCCTTTTCCCCCGTATTGCCCCTGACTGTGGCCTACAGCGGGGGCGCCGACTCCAGCGCCTTGTTGCTGGCCTGTGCCCGGCGCTGGCCGGGGCAGGTGGCGGCGGTGCATGTCAACCACGGTTTGCAAAGCGCGGCGGCCGACTTCCAATCGCATTGCCAGTCCGTATGTGCGGAGCTGGGCGTGCCCTTGTTTACCGAAGCCGTAGATGCCCACGCAAATCCCGGCCAGAGCCCTGAGGACGCGGCCCGCCGGGCGCGCTACGGCGCACTGGCCCGGTTTGCCAAGTCCGAGCGCGGCGCGCCTTGGAGCGCCATGGTACTGCTGGCCCAGCACGCCGACGACCAGGTGGAAACGCTGCTCTTGGCGCTGAGTCGGGGCGCCGGTTTGGCCGGCCTGAGTGCTATGCCCGCCCAATGGCAGCGTGATGGCGTGCACTACGCGCGTCCGCTGCTGCTGGTCAGTGCCGCCGACATCCGGGATTGGCTGCGCGCCCAAGGCCACCAATGGATTGAAGACCCGACCAATACCACCACCGACTTCTTACGCAACCGCATCCGCGCCGAGTTGATGCCGGCCTTGCGTCAGGTGTTTCCGCAGTACGCCACCACCTTTTCGCGCAGCGCCGCGCACGCCGCTCAGGCGCAAACGCTGTTGACCGACATGGCCCAGGCCGATTTCCAAGTGCTGTGCGCGCCAGGTCAGTCCATGCCGAGCATCAAGGGTTTGCACGCATTACCAGTGGTGCGCCGGGCCCATGTGCTTCGTCACTGGCTGCGTACGGTGCATCAAACCCAAGCCAGCAGCGCGCAGTTGGACGAACTGCTCGCCCAGCTTGCCGCCTGTACGACGGCGGGCCACCAGCTACATATTCGGGTGGGCCATGGGTTTGTGCGGCGCAGCAAAGACAGCCTCGATTGGTACAATCCGCAGGCTTAGCTTCTTAAAAAATACGATCCCATGGCTTTATTTGTACATAAGTACGGCGGCACCTCGATGGGGTCCACCGAGCGCATCCGCAACGTTGCCAAGCGGGTGGCCAAATGGCACCGCGCCGGCCACCACATGGTGGTGGTCCCCTCGGCCATGAGCGGCGAGACGAATCGTCTGCTGGGTTTGGCCAAAGAGTTGGCGCCCGCCAAAGCCTCTGCCGCCTACGAGCGCGAACTCGATATGCTGGCCTCCACCGGCGAGCAAGCCTCTAGCGCTTTGTTGGCCATCGCCCTGCAAGCCGAAGGCCTGGACTCCGTCAGCTACGCCGGCTGGCAGGTGCCCATTCGTACCAACAACGCCTACACCAAGGCGCGCATCGAGTCAATTGACGACAAGCGTGTACGCGCGGACCTGGGCGCAGGCAAGGTGGTCATCGTGACTGGGTTTCAGGGGATGGACGAGCAGGGAAATATCACCACTCTGGGCCGTGGCGGCTCGGACACCTCGGCCGTGGCGGTGGCGGCGGCCATGAAAGCCCAAGAGTGCCTGATTTACACCGACGTGGACGGCGTCTACACCACCGACCCTCGGGTGGTGCCTGAGGCGCGGCGTCTAAAAACGGTGAGTTTTGAGGAAATGCTGGAAATGGCCTCCTTGGGCTCCAAAGTACTGCAGATCCGCTCGGTGGAATTCGCGGGTAAATACCGCGTGCCGCTGCGGGTGCTCAGCAGCTTTACGCCCTGGGACATGGATATCGTTCAAGAGGCGACATCGGGGACTTTGATTACTTTTGAGGAAGACGAACACATTGAACAAGCAGTCGTATCGGGTATAGCCTTTAACCGCGACGAAGCCAAGATCGCCTTGCGTGGTGTACCGGACAAGCCTGGAATCGCCTACCAAATCCTCGGTGCGGTGGCCCAGGCCAATGTCGAGGTGGACATGATCATCCAAAACATCAGCAAGGATGGCAAGACCGATTTCAGCTTCACCGTCAATCGTGCAGACTATGCCAAAGCCATGGATTTGCTGCGCAATGATGTGATGAAGGGCCTGGGTGTCGAAGATATCGTGGGCGATACCAAGATTTGCAAGGTCTCTATCGTAGGCATCGGCATGCGCAGCCATGTAGGCATCGCCAGCAAGATGTTCCGCGCGCTGAGCGAAGAGGGCATCAATATTCAGATGATTTCTACCTCCGAGATAAAAACCTCGGTCGTCATTGACGAGAAATACATTGAATTGGCTGTGCGTTCGCTGCATAAGGCCTTTGATCTGGATCAGCCCCCGGCGGCGCCTTAGGCGCCAGTAAATCGTGAGATAATCAGGCGACCTGGAAGCGTGACCGAGTGGCCGAAGGTGCTCCCCTGCTAAGGGAGTATGGGGTGTAGAGCCTCATCGAGGGTTCGAATCCCTCCGCTTCCGCCAGGTAAATTGAAAATGGGCCGTTTGGCCCATTTTTATTTTTTTCGACACACCAATTTATATCGATGAAAATTCCTCATCGATTTACTGCGCAATATAAATCATCGGTGCCGGGAAAATATAACGTCCTGTGCTTGCCTTTATTTTCCGATATGAGATGGATAAACGGACATGAAAAATCATACGTATTTTTTCACATCTAAACGATGCATTATCGTTGGTGCTGTTGTTTCGAACTGCTCTATGGCGCTTTGGGCCCAAGACGCCAGCCTCACCGGCGACGCCACCCAACGCGCTGGCGCAAAGCTCGAGCGGGTGGAGATCACCGGCCGCCAGACCGACACCGAGCTGCGCCGGCGCGCCCAAACGGCCAAGCAAGTCTATGGCCGCGAAGAGATGGACAAGTTTGGCGACACCAATGTGGCAGACGTGCTGCAACGCCTGCCTGGCATCACTATGCAAGGCAATGCGCCGCGCATGCGCGGTTTGGGTGCTGGCTACACCTTGGTGCTCATCAATGGCGACCCGGCGCCCCCCGGCTTTGCGCTGGACCAGCTCGATCCGGCGCAGGTCGAGCGCATCGAGGTCAGCAAAGGCCCCACCGCCAGTCAAAGCGCCCAGGCGGTCGCTGGCGCCATCAACATCATTTTGAAAGAAGCCCCTAAACGCTCGCAGCGCGACCTGCGCATAGGCCTGGGCTACCGCTACGAGCGCCCCAGTTTGGGCGGCAGCCTGACTATCGGCGAGAAGTGGGGTGGTATTTCCATGTCCCTGCCAGTGTCACTATTTCAGTGGCGCGGCCAAAACGACAGCACCGCGCTGCGCAGCGCGCCGGGTCTGGACGGTTTACCCTCCGGTGTGGCACAAAGCGGCGATAACCGTTTTGAGGGCTACGGCTACAACCTGACGCCGCTGCTCAATTGGCGCATCAGCGATGACGAAACCCTAACCTGGCAGTCCTTTATTCAGCGCGGCTTTTGGAATAACACAGCCACCTTCAGCAACCGTGTTTTTTCAGGCCAAGCGGCGCTGGACGACGACAGCCAAAACCAAGGCGGTTGGCAAAACCTGCGCAGCAATCTGCAATGGGTCAACAACTTTTCCAGCGACGACCGTATTGAAATCAAGGCAGGTATTCAGGGCTCGCGTGGCACCTATGACAACCAAACCCTGCGCGCTGGCCTCCCACAGCGCCATTCAGTCGGGGATAACTTGGAAACGGGCTTTACCCAAGCAGGCAACTTCACGCACATCCTCAATGCGCAACACAGCCTGGCCGTCGGCTGGGACCTGGAACTGCGCCGCCGCGAAGAAAAGCGCGAAATAACCGAACTGGGCCTGGCGCAAATTGCCGACCTGGAGGGCCAGCCCTTCTCCGCACGCGTGGAGCGCAGCGCCGGCTACGTGCAGGACGAGTGGCAAATCAGCCCCCAGTGGTTCACCTATTTTGGTCTTCGCGGCGAGCGTATCGCCACCCGCAGCGAAGGCATGAGCATGGATGTCAACAACATCAGCACGGTGATCACGCCCATGTGGCATGTCAATTACAAGCTAGACGCCGCCGGCAAAGACATCATTCGCGGCAGCATCACCCGCAGCTACAAAGCCCCCGAGTTGGGCACTTTGCTGGCACGTCCCTCGGTCAGCGGCCTGTTTGCCGACCTCAGCAAAACCAACGCCGAGCTTTCGCCCGACCGCGTCGGCAACCCGCTTTTACTGCCCGAACTGGCCACCGGCCTGGACCTGGCCTACGAGAAATACCTCGCTGGCGGCGGTTTGTTCAGCGTGGGTGTGTTTTACCGCCAGGTCAGCGACCTGATCCGCAACGTCAGCTCGCTGCAGCCGGTGAGCTACGCCAGCGTGCCGCGCTGGGTGTCGCGGCCGGTCAATTTTTCTAAAGCGCAAACCGCTGGCTTGGAACTCGAGCTCAAAGGGCGCATTGGCGATTTGCTGCCCGGCCTGACCGACCCGCGCTTGCCCCTCAATTTGCGCAGCGCGCTGAACTTCTACCAGTCCGAAGTGGCCGCCCTGCAAGGGCCCAACAACCGATTAGATGGACAACAGCCGTGGTCAGGCAGCTTTGGCGCCGACTACCGTTTCAGCGGCCTGCCCATCAATATGGGCGCCAGCTTGGCATTTACGCCCGACTACCCCACCCGCCAAAGCAACACCCAAACCCTGGACCAAGGCCGGGTGCGCAGCATGGATGTGTTTGTGCAGGGCATGCTCAGCGAAAAAATGAGTGCGCGCCTGGCCATCAACAACATCAGCCCGCTCAATGCCGAATCCTTGACCACCACGCTGCCCAACTACAGCAGCTACACCACCCGCTCATCGCGCACGGGTATTCAGTTGGGCATGGAGATCAAGCTTTAACGCATGCCCTGGTGCCGCAGCAGCGCGTCTAGCGTGGGCTCGCGGCCGCGAAAGGCTTTGAAGGATTCCATGGCCGGGCGGCTGCCGCCTGCTTCCAGGATCGACTGCAAATACTTCAGGCCCGTGGCCGGGTCGTGCTCACCATCGGCGCTGGCGCTTTCCTCAAAGGCGGCGTAGGCGTCGGCGCTGAGCACCTCGGCCCATTTGTAGCTGTAGTAGCCCGCCGCATAACCCCCCGCAAAGATATGGCTGAAAGTGTGCGCCGCCCGGTTAAAGGCCGGGCTGGGCAGCACCGCCACTTCGGCGCGCACGGCTTGCAGCAGGTCCATCAGGTCGGCGTCAAAGTGCGCGCGGCTGTGCAGCAGCATGTCAAACAAAGCAAACTCGATTTGCCGTATGGTTTGCATGCCGCTTTGGAAGTTGCGCGCTGCCAGCATCTTGTCAAACAGGGCACGCGGCAAGCTTTCGCCGCTTTGGACATGGGCTGTCATGTGGCGGATGACTTTCCACTCCCAGCAGAAGTTTTCCATGAACTGGCTGGGCAGCTCCACCGCGTCCCACTCTACGCCGCTGATGCCGGCCACATCGCGCTCATTGACTTGCGTGAGCAGATGGTGCAGCCCATGGCCAAATTCGTGGAAGAGGGTGGTGACGTCGTCGTGGGTCAGCAAAGCGGGCTGCTGCACGCCGTCCACCTCGGTGGCGGGCGCAAAGTTGCAGACCAGTTGGGCCACGGGGGTTTGCAGGCTGTGGGTGTCGGGGCGCAGCCAGCGGTTGCGCACATCGTCCATCCAGGCGCCGCCGCGTTTGCCACTGCGCGCCGTCGGGTCCAGGTAAAACTGACCGACCAAGACCCGGCCCTGCGCCGTCTCGCGCTGGATCCGGAAAAAACGCACGTCGGCGTGCCACACCGGCGCGCTGTCGGGGCTGATGACTACGTTGAACAAAGTCTCCACGATCTTGAACAGGCCCGCCAGCACCTTGGGTGCGGTGAAGTACTGCTTGACCTCTTGCTCGCTGAAGGCGTAGCGCGCCTCCTTGAGTTTTTCGCCGATAAATGGCCAGTCCCAGGGCTGCGGGTCGGCAATAGCCAGCTGCTCTAGGGCGAAGCTGCGCAGTTCGGCCACATCTTTTTGGGCGTAGGGGCGCGCTTTGGCGGCCAGGTTGCGCAAAAACGCGATCACCGTCTCGGGCGTGTCGGCCATTTTGGGCGCGATGGACAGCGCGGCAAAGTCGGCAAAACCCAGCAGCGCGGCTTCTTCGCGGCGCAGCGCCAAAATCTCGCGCATCACGGCTGTGTTGTCGTACTTTTGCAGGTCGGCCGGCGCCTGGTCGGAGGCGCGGGTGACGTAGGCCTGGTACAGCCGCTCGCGCAGTGCCCGGTTCTGGGCAAACTGCATGACGGGCAGGTAGCAGGGCATTTGCAGGCTGAGCTTGTAGTCCTCTTTGCCCTCGGCGGCGGCGGCGCTGCGGGCGGCGTTCACCACGTCTTCGGGCACGCCTTGCAGTTCTTCGGCGCTGGCGTAGTAGGCGAAGGCATCGGTCGCGTCCAAGGCGTTTTCGCTGAACTTTTGGCCCAGTGCAGCCTGGCGCTCTTGGATTTCGGCAAAGCGCGCACGCGCGGCACCGGTAAGCTCTGCGCCGCCAAGCACAAAGTTGCGTATGGCGTTTTTGTGCGCCTGGCGCTGCTCGGGGTTGAGCGCCGCCGCGTCCATGGCTTTGTATTTGGCGTAAAGCTTTTCGTCGGCGCCCAAGCGTGTCCAAAACTCGGTCACGCGGGGCAGGGCTTCGTTGTAAGCCGCCCGCAGCGCCGGGCTGTCGTTGACGCTATTGAGGTGGCTGACCGCGCCCCAAGCTACTGACAGGCGCTCGTTGGCTACATCCAGCGTGGCGGCCAGGGCTTCCCAGCGGGCGGGGAAATCGGCGGCGGTGACGGTTTGCAGCGCCTGTTCGGCCGCTTGCAGCAGGCTGTCGATGGCGGGTGCGACCTGCTCGGGCGTGATGCGGTCAAACTGCGGCAGGTGGTCGGGGGCGAGTAGCGGGTTCACAGCAGGCGCTCCGCCGATTCCAGGGTGTTGACCAGCAGCATGGTGATGGTCATCGGGCCCACGCCGCCAGGCACGGGCGTAATGGCGCCAGCGACGGCGCGCACGCCTTCATAGTCCACGTCGCCGCAGAGCTTGCCTTGGTCATTGCGGTTCATGCCCACGTCAATCACCACAGCGCCGGGCTTGACCATGTCGGCCGTCAGCACATTGGTCTTGCCCACGGCGGCAACGATCACGTCGGCCTGCAGCGTCATGGCTTTGAGGTCTTTGGTGCCACTGTGGCAGATGGTGACGGTGGCGTTTTTTTGCAGCAAGAGCATGGCCATGGGTTTGCCCACAATATTGCTGCGCCCGATCACCACCGCGTGCTTGCCGCGCAGGTCGTAGTTAATGGATTCGAGCATCTTCATGCAACCGTAGGGCGTGCAGGGCAAAAAGCCAGGCTGGCCGACCATCAGCGCGCCGGCGCTGGCAATGTGAAAGCCGTCCACGTCTTTTTCCGGGGCGATGGCTTCGATCACTTTGTTGGCGTCGATGTGTTTGGGCACGGGCAGCTGCACCAAGATGCCGTGGATGCTGGGGTCTTGGTTGAGCGCGTCAATACGGGCCAGTAGCGCAGCCTCTGTCATGTCGGCCTCGTAGCGTTCGAGCACCGAGTGCAGGCCGGCGTCGGCGCAGGCCTTGACCTTGTTGCGCACATACACCTGCGATGCGGGGTTCTCGCCCACCAGCACCACGGCCAGCCCGGGCGTGATGCCGCGCGCCTTGAGCGCCTGGGCGCGGCGCATGACGTCGGCGCGCAATTGGGCAGACAGCGCATTGCCGTCGATGATGGTGGCGCCGGAGGAGCTCGAAGTAGCAGACATAAGAAATTACACCCAGTAGAAAATTAGAAAAAAACCGGAAATTGCGGGCCTGACGCATTACACCGGCCCTTTGCGGGCTTGCGGGATTGCGGATCGCCAGGGCGACCTAGGCTTTGGGACTGCTTTGGCCCAGGGCGATTTTGAGCAAATCGGCCACGGTATTGGCGCTGAGCTTTTCCATGATGTTGGCGCGGTGCGCCTCCACCGTTTTGATGCTGATGCCCAGATCGTCGGCAATTTGCTTGTTCAAGCGCCCGGCCACGATGCGCTCTAGCACTTGCGACTCGCGCATGGTCAGCTTGGAGAGCAGCGAGTCGCGGTTGGCGGCCAGTTGCGAGTCGGCAAAAGAGTCTTTGGCGTGCTCGAGCATTTGCTCGACCAGGCGCACCAAATCGGCTTCGTTAAAAGGCTTTTGGATGAAATCCATGGCGCCTTTTTTCATGGTGTCCACCGCCATGGGCACGTCGCCGTGGCCGGTGATAAACACGATGGGCAGGGGCGAGCGAATCTCGATCAGGCGCGCTTGCAGCTCCAGCCCGGTCATACCGCCCATGCGGATGTCTACCAGCAGGCAGGCCACTTCGCGCGGGTCGTAGCGGCTGAGGAAGGATTCGGCCGAATCAAAGCA